>MERZ01000206.1:1884-5577 GCA_001770785.1 Burkholderiales bacterium RIFCSPHIGHO2_12_FULL_61_11 | reverse complement strand
TGAGCCAGGCAACGGTGCAAAGCGCCATGGACTACGTGCACGTCAAGGAGTCGCTGAGCACACGCTTCATGGACAACGAGGGTGAACTGCTGGCTTTCCTGACGGCCAAGGGGGGATCAGGCAGCACGTTTCTGGCCAGCAACCTGGGCTACACGCTGGCTGCGGCCGGAAAAAAGGTTCTGCTGGTGGACTTGAACCTCTTTTTTGGCGATATGGCGGCGAATGTCACCGATCGCAAGCCGGCCTCCAGCATTCTGGACATCGCCCGACAAGGCGACCGGCTTGATGCGGCCTTGCTGCAGTCCAGCGTCCTCACCGCGCGTGAGAACCTGCATGTGCTGGCCGCGCCCATGCTGCCCTACCACACTGAAGTACTTACGCCGGCGATACTTCAGAAAATCATTGAGCTGGCGCGCAGCCAATATGATTTTGTCATTCTGGATGTGGGCCGCACGCTGGATGCAACCACCATCAAGGCGCTGGACATGGCCGATCGCATTTACCTGATCCTGCAACTGTCTCTGCCGGCGATTCAGAATGTCAAGCGGATTGCGACCGTGCTTGAGGGCCTGGGCTATCCGCAGGCCAAGTTGAATGTGGTGGTGAACCGTTATGAAAAGAACGGCGCCATCCGGCTCGATGAGCTTGAGCGGGTCACCCAAACCAAGGTGGCGCGCACCGTGCCTGCCAATTACGAAGCGGTCATGGCGTCGATCAACCAGGGGGTTCCCTTGCCGATGCTGTTCCCGCGCGATGCTGTTTCGCGCGCGCTGCAGGAATGGGCAACCGATTTGTCGCCAGTGACCGTCAAACCGAGAAAAAAAACCTGGTTAGCCTCGCTGACCGGTAGCCTTTGAAGCTGAGGCTGCCGCCAGCACCCAAGCGATTTTCAAGAAGGAAACATCATGAACCTCAGAGCACAAGCACAGGAACTCCGGATGCCCTCACCCCTGACGGAGTCTGGCACGGGGCGCACCGACGCGGCGAACTCGCAGGCGGAATATCACGCCCTGAAGAACAGTTTGCACGCCCAATTGCTGGGCCGGATCGATCTGAATGTGATGGGCTCGATGACGCCCGAGCGGCTTCGCGAAGATCTGGGCCTGCTGGTGGAAAAACTGTTGCAGGAGTCCGCGGCCGCGCTGAATGCGCCGGCGCGCAAGCGGCTGATACAGGACATCCTGGACGAAGTCATGGGGCTGGGGCCGCTGGAGCCGCTGCTGGCCGACACTTCGGTGTCCGACATTCTGGTCAATGGCCCGCATCAGGTGTATGTGGAGCGAAGCGGCAAGCTGGAAAAGACCGATGTCGTGTTCTCCGATGATGAACACCTGATGAAGATCATCGACAAGATCGTGTCGCGCGTCGGTCGGCGGGTCGATGAATCGAGCCCGATGGTGGACGCGCGCTTGCCCGACGGCTCGCGGGTCAACGCGATCATTCCGCCATTGGCCCTGGACGGACCACTGCTGTCGATCCGCCGCTTTGCCGTGGTGCCGCTGACCATGGACGATCTGCTCGAAAAACGCACGCTCACGCCGGTACTCGGGCAACTGCTTTCAGCGATGGTCCGCGCCAAGATGAATGTGCTGATTTCGGGCGGCACGGGTAGCGGCAAGACGACACTGCTGAACGTGCTGTCGGCGTCTATTCCGCACCGCGAGCGCATCGTGACGATTGAAGATGCCGCCGAATTGCAGCTTCAGCAGCCTCATGTGGTGCGGCTGGAAACCCGACCCCCCAACATCGAGGGCAAGGGCGAAGTGAGCCAGCGCGCGCTGGTGCGCAACAGCCTGCGCATGCGGCCGGACCGCATCATCATTGGCGAGGTTCGTGGCGCCGAAGTGCTGGATATGCTGCAGGCGATGAACACGGGCCACGAAGGTTCGATGGCCACGGTGCACGCCAACTCGCCGCGTGACGCGCTCACGCGGCTGGAGAACATGGCCGGTTATGGCGGCGCCAGCATACCGCAAGATGCAATGCGCCAGCAGATCAGTTCGGCCATCATGGCGGTGATCCAGGTGAGCCGCCTGAATGACGGGCGCCGCAAGCTTGTCAGCCTGCAGGAAATCACCGGCATGGAAGGCGACATCATCACCATGCAGGAGATATACCACTTTATACAGACCGGCATTGCGCCGGACGGTACGGTGAAAGGGCACTTCAGGGCCACCGGCGTGCGGCCGAAGTTCATGGACCGGCTCAAGTCCTATGACCTGGTGGTGCCTGAAGAAACCTTCGATCCATCCCTTATTTACGAGTAACCATCATGGACATCAGTTTTTCACTGTTTTTGATCCTCGGCTTCGTCGCGGTGGTGCTGCTGCTCGAAGGGGCCTTCGTTTACTGGAACGACACCAAGAGTCCGGAGGTCCGCAGGGTGTCGCAACGGCTGCGCGCGATGTCCGCCGGCGGTCATGCGGAGGGCGAGGGGCAGTTGTACAAGGAAAGGGTGCTGAGCAACACCCCGGCGCTGCAGCGCCTGCTGCTGCGGCTGCCGCGAGTGGGCCAGCTCGATCGGCTGCTGCAGCAGGCGGGAAGCACCAGCACGGTGTCGCACCTGCTGGCGGTGTCTGGCCTTCTGATGCTGGGCGGGCTGGTGGCGGGACTGCTGCTGCGCTGGTACTGGCCCGTGACGCTGCTGGTGGTGGCGGGTCTGGCGGTGTCTCCGTTGTTGCAGCTCAAGTGGAAGCGCAACAAGCGGATGCACATGCTCGAGGCCCAGTTGCCTGACGCCATGGACCTGATCTCGCGGGCGATGCGCGCGGGCCATGCGTTTCCGTCGGCGCTGGCCATGGTGGGCAGCGAGGCGCAGGAACCGGTTGCGGGCGAGTTCAAGATCACTTCCGACGAAATCGGCTTTGGCATCTCCATCGACAACGCGCTCAACAATCTGGCAACCCGCATGCCGAGCCCGGATGTGCGCTACTTCGTGATGGCGGTGATTATTCAGCGCGAAACGGGTGGCAATCTGGCCGAGTTGCTGGCCAATCTGGCGGAGCTGGTGCGCGAGCGCTTCAAGCTCTTTGCCAAGGTGCGGGTGCTGGCGGCCGAAGGCAAGCTGTCGGCCTGGATTCTCACGGGGCTGCCGTTTTGCGTGGCCGCCGCGGTCCAGATCTTGAACCCGAAATACCTGTCGGTGCTGTTCACCGATCCGGTGGGCATCAGGATGGTGATAGGCGCGATGGTGCTGATGGCCATCGGTATTTTTGCGATGTGGCGGATTATCGACATCCGGGTCTGAGGGAGCCTCCATGAACATGCAAATTGTTATTTTGGTGCTGGTGTTTTTTGCGGTCACTGGGCTGACTCTGGGCGCGGTGTTATGGTTCGGCCGCGACGCGGCCCTCAAGCAGCGGCTGAACCAGTTGGTCGGCCCTGAGGGCAGCAGGGACAAGAGTCTGACGGGTGGCAGCGAGTGGCAGGCCAAGGTGATCAAGGTGGTTGGCCCCATGGCCAAACTTTCCACGCCCAAGGCGGGCTGGGAAGAATCGAACCTGCGCGTGCGCTTCATGCAGGCTGGCCTGCGCGAGGCGTCCTGGCCGGCCATTTACTTTGCCAGCAAGACCGTGCTGGCGCTGCTGTTGCCTAGCCTGTTTGTGATGTATCAGGGTCTTAGCTCGGTGCAACTGACGGTGAACACCAATGTGCTGATTCTGCTGGTTTTGGCGGCGATCGGCTACTACCTTC
>MERZ01000206.1:0-1848 GCA_001770785.1 Burkholderiales bacterium RIFCSPHIGHO2_12_FULL_61_11 | reverse complement strand
AGCGAGATCGGGCTGCGCAGCGAGGCCATGTCGGACGAGCTCAACCTGATGTCGCTGGAATTGCGCATGGGCATCAATCGCGAACAGGCCTTGCGCAACCTGGCCTTGCGCACGGGGGTGGACGACATTTCGTCTTTCGTGGCCATGCTGGTGCAGTCGGACCGCTTCGGCACCAACGTGGCCGAGGCGCTGCGCATCCAGGCCGAGACGATGCGCACGCACCGCCGCCTCAGGGCGGAGGAGCGGGCGGCAAAAATTCCGTTGAAGCTGCTGTTTCCGCTCATCTTCTTTATTTTTCCGTCGTTGATGCTGGTGCTGATGGGGCCGGCCATGATCAGCATTTACCGCGTCATGCTGCCCACCTTGGGGGGTGGCCGCTGAGCGCCGTTAACCTGTCAAGGAGTCTTTCATGAAACACAAACTGAACGCTGTTGCCTCCGTGTCCATGCTGGGCACGCTGCTGGGCTGTGCCCCGCTCATGCCGGTTGCCCCGCTGGCCGGGTCGTCCGCGGCAGCGTCCCGAGCGCAGGCCGGTGCGATGCCGGTCAAGGTGGCGCCCGTGTCCGCCGTGAGCCCGGCGATGCCTTCAAATGAAGCCCTCTACACGATGGGCCGGGCAGCGCACGGTGCGGGTCAGCTGGCGCTTGCGGCCCAGCGCTATGAGCAGGTTCTAAAGAGGGCGCCCGATCATGTGGGGGCGCTCAATGCGCTGGCGGTTATTTATGCCCAGTCAGATCGCACCGACGAAGCCCTCAAACTCTTTGTTCGCGCCAGCAATCTGGCTCCCGGCGTTGCGCATGTTCATAACAACACCGGTTACGCGCTGCTGCGTGCCGGCCGCCTTGACGAGGCTGAACGCGCATTGAAACAGGCGCGCGAACTGGACCCGTCCAATCTGCAGACGCAGCAGAACCTGGCGTTGCTCGCAAGGGCACAGGCAGAACGCCAGCCTGCGGTTCGGGCGGTTGAGTCAGGTGCCGAGGACAAGGCCGCGCCGCGCCTTGTGGTGGTGTCGCCCAATGTGTTTGAGTTGCAGATGCCGGCAAGCGCGCAAGCGGCGGCGGCAGGGCCTATCGAGAATAATGATGCCTCGAGCGGCAGCGTCGCAGGCGCTGGGGAGAAGGCTGCGCCAACCCTTGTGGCGGTGGCGCCCAACGTGTATGCGTTGCAGGCGCCAGTGACGCTGGCGACCGGAATCAGGGCAGCGACAAATCCTGTTCAGGTGGCCGCTGGCCCGTTCGGCAGAAACCTGTCCCCGGCGCCGGCATTGAGCGCTGAAGTCATGCTCCGCCTGGCAGCGATGGCGGCCCGGGCCGAACTGCGCGGCGTCCGTCTGGAAGTGTCCAACGGCGTGGGCATCAGCAATCTGGCTCGCCGCACGGCCGATCGCCTGGCGACTGAAGGCGTATTGACAGCCCGGCTGACGAATGCCAAGCCCTACCGGCAGGCAAAAACCGAGATCCAGTTTGTGACGGGCCAGGCACCGGCGGCGCAGGCGCTCCAGTCGCGCTTGCCGGTAGCGGCGCGCGCCGTGCCCGCGAGCCGACTGAATGCGGGCGTCCAGTTGCGCCTGGTGCTCGGTCATGACGTGGCGGGCAGGGCGATTGCCGCATGGCTCGATGGCGGGGAACAGCAGCAAGTGGCAACAGCCACGCAGGGCGGCGGCTGGCGCTGGAGTTGACTAGCCGTTGACTCCCGGCATTGCGATTGCCGCGTCGCTTCGTTCCTCTCAATGACAGCAGCGCGGCAATCCAAGGCAGTTTGCGTCATTGCGAGCTTCCTGTTTCGGGCGACCGAAACTGCAAACTGGCCATGAACCGGGCGGTTCATGGAGAGCTTCCAGTTCCG
>MERZ01000205.1 GCA_001770785.1 Burkholderiales bacterium RIFCSPHIGHO2_12_FULL_61_11 | reverse complement strand
TCAAACCGTTCGCTCGCACCCATCGTTCCTCATCTGAAGAATGAAGAGGTGCGTATAGTGCCATGATTTTACTGACACAGTAAGACTAAGGCAACGCTGAATATGTCCACCGCGGAGCGGCCTGAGACGTTGTTTTGCGATGAAGCAACAGACCCTTGCGATGGCGGCCGATCAAGGCTCGGGATTCGAACAATACCGGCGTGCGACCAAGCGCGACATGTTCCTGGCGACGATGAATGAGATTGTTCCGTGGCAGGCGCTGTGCGAAGTCATTGAGCCCCACTACCCGAAGGCTGGCAATGGCCGGCCGCCCGTGGGCTTGGAGCGCATGCTGCGCATGTACTTCGTGCAGCACTGGTTCAACTTGGCAGACGAAGCCTGTGAGGAAGCCCTGCTCGACAGCACGGCGTTGCGCCGCTTCGTGGGCATTGACCTGGGCCGCGAGCGGGTGCCCGATGGCACCACGCTGCTGAAGTTTCGGCGTCTGCTGGAAACACACAAACTCGGCGAGCAGTTGTTCGCCACGGTCGGCCAGGTGTTGCAGGCCCGAGGCCTGAAGGTGGGCACGGGCACGATCGTGGACGCCACCATCATCGGCGCACCCAGTTCGACGAAGAACGCGGGCAAGGCCCGAGACCCCGAGATGCACCAGACCCGCAAGGGCCAGCAGTGGTACTTCGGGATGAAATTGCACATTGGCGTGGACAGCCGCACCGGGTTGGCGCACAGCGTCGTGGTGACGGCGGCCAACGTGCATGACAAACATCCGTTGCCAGACCTGCTGCACGGCAGTGAGCGGCGCGTGTATGGCGACAGCGCCTACGCCAGCCAGAAGGCGCTGATCCAGGCCAAGGCAGCGCAGGCGCGCGACTTCACCAACCAGCGCATACGCAAGGGCGGTGAGATTGACGAAGCCGAGCGTTCGAGGAACCGCAACAAGTCAAAGGTTCGCGCCCGGGTTGAGCACGTCTTCGCGGTGGTCAAGCGGCTGTGGGGTTTCAACAAGGTTCGCTATCGCGGCCTGGCAAAGAACGCCACACGCTCGTTCGTGGCACTTGGACTGGCCAACATCTACTTGTCCCGCAGGAACTTGGCATGAGTGCGTCCGGAATGGGCGCCAAGCCCGCCTGCGGGGCCGAATCAGTGATCAATTGACTCGAAATCGAGCCACCTCGGGCCGCAGATTCCACATTGCGCAATCATCGAACGATGCCTCGCTGGATTCAGTGCCTTGATCAGCGTAGCCCTAATCTTACTGTGTCACAAGAGTAGCTTTGCGCTTGCTCTGCCGCAGCAGGGACATTGCCCGAGTCGGGCGATCAGTGTGT
>MERZ01000204.1:8697-9710 GCA_001770785.1 Burkholderiales bacterium RIFCSPHIGHO2_12_FULL_61_11 | reverse complement strand
TCGATGTGCGGGCCGAAGTTCTGCTCGATGAAAATTTCGCAGGAGGTGCGCGAGTTTGCGCGGCTTAATCCGGAAACGACCACGCTGGCCACCAGCCCGGGCGTGATGGCGATCAAGCAGATTGACAGCGGGTTCGCGGAGAAAGCCGAGGAGTTCCGCAAGGGCGGCAGCGAGATTTATTCCTGACGCGGACGAACGCCATCGTGAAGGATTCTTCAGATGCGACGCAATGACATGACAAGCTTTGAAATTACCCTGAATGGCGAGCGCCTGGCGACGCAGGCGGCGACGCTGCAAGCGCTGCTGCTGGCGCGCGGCTATGCCCTGCAGGGCGCGATGGCCTGTGCCATCAACCGCAACTTTGTACCGCGGCCCGAGTGGCCTGAGCGCGCCCTGGAAAACGGCGACCGCATTGACGTGATCACACCCATCACCGGAGGTTGAACCCCATGACTGTTTCTTTGAATCTCACCCCTGGCAGCTCTGCTGTTGCCCACGGCCAGCCCTGGACCGTGGCCGGAACCACGCTGGCCAGCCGCTTTCTTCAGGGCACCGCGCGTTACCCGTCAACGCAGGTGCTGACCGACGCGGTGCGCGCCAGCGGCACCCAGGTGCTGACGGTGGGGCTGCGACGCCTGCAACCCGAAGGCGGCGGCAACGACGGCTTCTGGCAAAGCATCCAGGCGCTCGCCTGCCACATCCTGCCCAATACCGCCGGCTGCTACAACGCCGAGGACGCGATCACGCTGGCGCAAATGGCGCGCGAGATGGTGGGCACGCACTGGATCAAGCTGGAAGTCATTGGCGACGAGAAAACGCTGCAGCCGGACACCGCGGCCACCTTGCACGCCGCCAAGGTGCTGGCGCGCGAGGGCTTTGCGGTGTTTGCCTACACCACCGAGGACCTGATAGTGGCGCAGCGCCTGCACGATGCCGGTTGCGCCGCGGTGATGCCCTGGGCGGCCCCCATCGGCAGCGGCCGCGGGCCCATGAACCCGTACGCGCTGGAAATC
>MERZ01000204.1:2914-8664 GCA_001770785.1 Burkholderiales bacterium RIFCSPHIGHO2_12_FULL_61_11 | reverse complement strand
CCGGCCGCGCCGCCTGCGAATCGACTCCAGCGCCGGTGCGCGAGCAGGCGCAGGCCTCAACCCCAACCGCGGGCATGCCGTTTGCGCCGGCGGCCTGACGCCATGACCGCAGCGCTTGCGTTATCGACTTTCCCGCCACTTGCCGGACCCATCGGCTTTTACCCCGTGGTGCCCGATGCCGCGTGGGTGCAGCGCTTGCTCGGTTGGGGGGTGCGCACGATCCAGTTGCGCTGCAAGGCCGCCGACCACACGTCCGAGGAAATCGGCCAACAGGTACGCGCCGCGGTGGCGGCCGGGCGTGCCGTGCCCGGCGCGCAGGTGTTCATCAATGACCACTGGCAGCTCGCTTTGGCGGCGGGTGCTTACGGCGTGCACCTGGGGCAGCAAGACCTGGACACGGCGGACCTGGTTGCGCTGCGACGTGCCGGTTTGCGGCTGGGCCTGAGTACCCATACACCGGCTGAATTGGCGCGTGCCAGAGCCGAGCAGCCGTCTTATCTGGCCATCGGCCCGATCTACCCGACCACGCTCAAGGTCATGCCGTATGAGCCGGTCGGGCTGGCGCGTTTGAAAGACTGGGCGGCGCAGGCCGCGCCCTATCCGGTGGTGGCGATAGGCGGCATTTCGCTGGCCCTGATGCCGGGCGTGCTGGCCTGCGGCGTCGCTGGCGTGGCGGTGGTCAGCGCAGTGACGCTGGCGGCAGACCCGCAGCAGGCGTCCTTGGCGGGCTTGCAGCTGGCAAGGCGATAAAAAGATCGCGGACAAGCACAAATCGAGGCATAGCCCAAGAAGGGCTGGCGCAATCAGCTGTTATTCAGAGAGCACCTGGTAGTCGGTATAGCCCTCGGCGCCACCGCCGTAAAAGGTGGCCTTGTCCGGCGTGTTGAGCGGCGCGTTTTCGCGCAGGCGGCGCACCAGGTCGGGGTTGGCGATGAATGGCTTGCCAAAGGCGATCAGGTCGGCGCTGCCGTCTTGCACGGCCTGCTCGGCCATGGCCTTGTCGTAATCGTTGTTCACCATCCACGCGCCTTTACCGCCCGCCGTGCGGTACGCGGCCTTGAGGGCGGCATAGTCAAACGGACGATCTGGCAGCTCGCGCGCACCGCCAGTGGCGCCCTCAATGATGTGGATGTAGGCCAGGTTCAGCTTGGCGAGTTGCCGCACCACGTATTTAAACAGCGGCTGGGGATTTGGATCGTACGCGTCGTTGGACGGCGTGACGGGCGACAGGCGAATGCCGGTGCAGCCACCGCCCACGGCGCCGGTCACCGCGCGCGCCACTTCGAGCAGCAGGCGCGCGCGATTTTCGATGCTGCCGCCATAGTCGTCGGTGCGCTGGTTGGAGCCGCTCTTGAGGAACTGGTCAAGCAGGTAGCCGTTGGCAGCGTGGATTTCGACGCCATCAAAGCCGGCGGTTTCCACCGCGTTGCGCGCGGCGGCCTGGTAGGTGTGGACTAGGCCGGGCAGTTCTTCGGCGGCAAGGGCGCGCGGCGCGGAGGTGTCCACAAAGGTGGGCACGCCGTTCTTGATCAGCACGGTCTTGGTCCTGGCAGTGATGGCCGACGGTGCCACGGGTGGGCCGCCGCCCGGCTGCAATTCATTGTGCGAAACCCGGCCCACATGCCAGAGCTGCACCACGATCTTGCCGCCCGCGTCATGCACGGCTTCGGTGACGCGCGTCCAGCCGTCGAGTTGCTCGGTGCCGTAGAGGCCGGGCACATCGGAATAGCCCTGGCCCTGCTGGCTGATGGCCGTGGCTTCGGTAATCAGCAGGCCGGCGCTGGCGCGCTGGGCGTAGTACTCCGCCATGAGCGGCGTGGGGATGGCGTCGGGCGCGCGGTTACGCGTCAGTGGGGCCATGACGATGCGGTTGGCGAGTTGCAGGTCGCCGACCTGGACGGGGTCGAATAAAGAGCGCATGAGAGTCTTCCAAGGTTGAAAACAGGCTTTAGTGTGCGCCTGTCGGTGGGAGATGGGGGTAACACAGGCGTCTGGACTTGCGAGAATCGGCAGGGTGTTTGCGCCATGTCAAATTACTTCAGCAAACCTTCTTCTTTCATGGCGGTTTGCACGGCGGGGCGCGCCGTCATGCGCTCGCGAAACGCTGCGATATGGGCCAAGCCGGAAAGGTCAATGCCCACAAAAGGCGCCCAGTTTGTCACGGTGAAGAGATAGGGGTCGGCCACGCTGAAGGCGTCGCCCATCAGATAGGACTTGCCAGCCAGTTGGCTGTCCACCCACTTCAGGCGGGACTGCAACCGGGCGATGGCGATGGGCTTGTAGTCGGCGGGCGTGGGGCACCAGGCACGGTGGCGTCCCGGCTCAAGAAAAGAATCCTACATCCCTGGTCGAAAACGGGCACTGACTTGGCAGAACAGCCGGTCTCTGCTGTCACGGTCGGGCAAAACCGGCTCCCTGCCAGCATTGCCGAGTTTTTGCTTGTGTTTCGCGTGCGTGCGCGGCTGTGTTCGGCGCGCTCTGCAGAGGTGCTGGAGCGCGCGGTTCGCGTTGTTCTGGTGACCTGCAAGCACTGGTTTTCATCTTCAGAATCCCGGAAATCAGACCCTCGTGGATCGCGCTGATCCGGGTCGCGCGGTAGTGGTCTGATTTTTGTTTTTCCAGGCTCCCAGTGTGACTCATGCCTGCTCCTTTGCGGCTAGCCAGCAGGTGACTTCAGCCTGCAGCTGTGACAGCGGCGCCAGGGCATCGACGCGCAACACGCCGGGCTCTCCGGTGGGCGGCTCCAGTGTGGCGAACGGGCTGTCAACCAGGCTGGTGGAGAAAAAATGCAGCGGGCCCCGGGCGGCGAACGCGCTGCGGCATTTTCGCGCTTGCTTTTTACTGTTTAAATCAGCCGTATCAGAGGCTTGACGATGCCATCTGGCTGTCGCATTTTGAGAATTTCCGGGGCGCACGGGCGCTGTATCAGGGTTTGTCCTAGCTGTTTTCGCGGGGCTCATTTCAATAATGGCTATGCAGCTTTATTCATAGCCACTTATTCCATATTTGCCGCTACCCAAGGAGACCTCCTCATGCAAAAGGTGTTGCACATCGACCCGGAAAAATGCACTGGCTGCCTGCAGTGCGAAATGGCCTGTTCTTTCGAGAACTACGGCGTTTTCGCAACTGCCAAGTCGCGCATCAAGGTGTTCGACTTTCACGAGACCGGCAAGAAAGTGCCCTACACCTGCACCCAGTGCGACGAGGCCTGGTGCCTGCACGCCTGCCCGGTGGAAGCCATTACGATGGACAGGCTCACGGGCGCCAAGGTGGTGAATGAAACCATCTGCGTCGGTTGCAAGGTCTGCACCATCGCCTGCCCGTTCGGCACCATCAACTACGTGCAGGAAACCGGCAAGGTGCAAAAGTGCGACCTGTGCGGCGGCGAGCCCGCCTGCGTCGAGGCCTGCCCCACGCAGGCCATCACTTTCATTGACGCCAACTGGACCGGCTTGGGCAGGATGAAGCAGTGGGCTGACAAATTGGGCAATCAACCGGCCGCCGCCTGAGTTGATTGCCAGGCCAACCAATCGAACTAGGAGTAACGAATATGTCTTGGGCAGGAAAAATCCTTCGCGTTGACTTGACCGCTGGAAGCGTCAAATCCGAACCCCTCAACAGGGACTGGGCGCAGACTTATCTGGGATCGCGGGGCCTGGGCAGCAAATACCTGGTGTCCGAAATCGACCCAAAGGTCGACCCGCTGTCGCCAGCCAACAAGATCATCTGGGCTACCGGGCCACTCACCGGCACCATGGCCTCAACGGGTGGCCGTTACACCGTCATCACCAAGAGCCCGCTCACGGGTGCCATTGCCTGCTCCAATTCAGGCGGCTACTGGGGTGCCGAGCTGAAAATGGCGGGCTGGGACATGGTCATTTTCGAGGGCAAGTCGGCCAAGCCGGTCTACCTTTACATCAATGACGACACGGCGGAGTTGCGCGACGCGGCCCACTTGTGGGGCCAGAGCGTCTGGCAGACCGAAGCCATGCTCAAAACAAGTTTGCAAGACCCGTTGGTGCGTGTCTCCAGCATCGGCAAGGCGGGTGAAAACGGCGTGCTGTATGCGGCCGTGATCAACGACCTGCACCGTGCCGCGGGACGCTCCGGCGTGGGCACCGTCATGGGCAGCAAAAACCTCAAGGCGATTGCCGTGCGCGGCACCAAAGGCGTCGGCAACATCCGCGACCCCAAGGCCTTCATGAAGGTCACGTATGAGAAGAAAAAAATCCTGCACGACAACGCCGTCACCGGCCAGGGCCTGCCGGCCTTTGGCACCCAGGTGCTGATGAACGTGATCAATGAAATGGGCGCGCTGCCCACGCGCAACCACCGCGATGTGCAGTTTGAAAGTGCCAAGGACATCTCGGCCGAGGCCATGGCCACGCCGCGCAAGAGCGACGGCAAGGCGCAACTGGTGACCAACCAGGCCTGCTTTGGCTGCACCATCGCCTGCGGCCGCATCAGCAAGATCGACGCGAGCCACTTCACGGTGTCCAACAAACCCCAGTATTGGGGCGCAACGGGCGGACTGGAGTACGAAGCGGCCTGGGCCCTGGGCGCCGCCAATGGCGTGAAAGACCTGGAAACGCTGCAATACGCCACCATGCTGTGCAACGAGGAAGGGATCGATCCGATCAGCTTTGGCGCCACCCTGGGCGCGGTGATGGAGCTGTACGAAATGGGCG
The DNA here is from genome assembly GCA_001770785.1 of Burkholderiales bacterium RIFCSPHIGHO2_12_FULL_61_11. Classification (GTDB taxonomy): domain Bacteria; phylum Pseudomonadota; class Gammaproteobacteria; order Burkholderiales; family Burkholderiaceae_C; genus Polaromonas. The sequence continues at coordinate 3,976 of MERZ01000204.1, read as the reverse complement.
TGCTGAGCAAGGAGCAGATCGGCATTGCAGCGCCGTTCGGCTCGGCCGAGGCACTGGCCTTCCTGGTGGAGGAAACCGTGAACAGTCGCGGCTTCGGCAAGGAAATTGGCCAGGGCTCCAAGCGCCTGACGGCCAAATACGGCTATCCTGATTTGTCCATGACGTCCAAGGGGCAGGAATTTCCGGCCTACGACGGGCGCGCCATTCAGGGCATTGGTCTGGCCTATGCCACCTCCAATCGCGGCGGCTGCCACTTGCGCGGCTATACCGTCGCCTCTGAAGTGCTGGGCATTCCGATCAAGACCGACCCGCTGGAGCATGAAGGCAAGCCCGAGCTGGTCAAGGCTTTTCAGGATGCCACGGCGGCGTTTGACTCGTCCGGGCTGTGCGTGTTTACCACCTTCGCCTGGGGCCTGGCCGATCTGGCGCCGCAATTGCAGGCCGCTTGCGGCGAGCAGTTCACCACCGAAGAACTCGAAAAAATCGGTGAGCGCATCTGGAACATGGAGCGCGAGTTCAATAACGCGGCAGGGTTCACCAAGGCCGACGATTCGCTGCCCAAGCGCCTGCTGACCGAGCCCGCCAAAACCGGCCCGGCCAAGGGCAAGGTCAACATGCTGGCCGAAATGCTGCCCAAGTACTATGCCGCGCGCGGCTGGGACACGGAAGGCCGCCCGACCGCCGAAACGCGCGCACGTTTGAGCTTGTGAGACAAAGACCCTGGAGCAAGCCGGATTTACTCCCTCGCCCGCTTGCGGGAGAGGGCGGGGGTGAGGGTCAACGCCCTTATTAATTCTGGAGATCAATTCATGACCCACCACGTCATTCTGGGCGCCGGCCCTGCTGGTGTGATTGCCGCGGAAACCATCCGCAAGCACGCTCCGCACGACACGATTACGCTGGTTGGCGACGAAGCCGAGCCGCCCTACTCACGCATGGCGATTCCCTATTTGCTGATGGGCAACATCGACGAGAGCGGCACCTACCTGCGCAAGAACCCGTCTCATTTTCAGGATCTGAAGATTGGTCAGGTCACAGCCCGTGCCAGCCGCGTGGACAGCA
>MERZ01000204.1:738-2868 GCA_001770785.1 Burkholderiales bacterium RIFCSPHIGHO2_12_FULL_61_11 | reverse complement strand
GCCGATTCCGGGCATGGACAGCGCCGGTGTGCACCCCTGCTGGACGCTGCAGGATGCGCGCGCCATCATGGCGCTGGCCCAGCCAGGCGCGCGCGTGCTGCAGCTGGGCGCGGGCTTTATCGGCTGCATCATCATGGAGTCGCTGATGCAGCGCGGCGTGCAGCTGAGCGTGGTCGAAATGGGCGACCGCATGGTGCCGCGCATGATGGGACCGGTGGCGGGCGGCATGATTCGCGACTGGTGCGAGACCCGGGGCGTGCAGGTTTTTACCGGCACCAGGGTGCAAGCGATTGAGCCTGGCACGCCGCTGAAGGTGCGCCTGTCCAACGGACAGGCGGTCGAGGCCGATCTGGTCATCAGCGCCACCGGGGTCAAACCCAATATCGGTTTTCTGGAAGACTCGGGCATCACCTGCCTGCAGGGCGTGCTGACCGACGAATATTTGCAGACCAGCGTGCCGGGCATCTACGCCGCTGGCGACTGCGCCGAAGCCTTTGACAAGGTCAGCGGCAAACCCATTGTCAGCGCCATCCAGCCCAATGCCGCCGAGCAGGCGCGGGTGGCCGCGCTCAACATGGTGGGCATAGCCGGTCAACCGCAAGCCGGACTCAATGGCGTCACGCAGATCAACGTGCTCGACACCATGGGCCTGATTTCCGCCAGCTTCGGCAACTGGGAAGGCGTTCCCGGCGGCGAGCAAGTCGAGTTAACCGACAAGGCGGCGGGCCGCCACCTGAGCCTGCAGTTCAAGGACGATGTCATGGTGGGCTGCAACAGCGTTGGCTGGACCGAGCATGTGGGCGTGATGCGCGGGCTGGTCGAAGGCGGCGTCCACCTCGGCCCCTGGAAAGACACTCTCAAACACGACCCCACCCAACTCATGCAAGCCTATCTGGCCAGCGCCCAGGCGCAGGGCCGGTGGAGCGGCGCCAGTGACGAGCGGCGCCGATGAAGATCACCTTCAAGCTGTTTGCCACGCTGACCGACTACCTGCCCGCCGAGTCGCGGCGCAGCAATAGGGTCGAGCTTGACGTGGCCCCTGACGCGTCGATCAGCCAGATCGTTGAACCGTTTGGGCTGCCGCCCAGGCTGGTGCATCTGGTTCTGGTCAATGGCCGCTACATCGAGCCCGGGCAGCGCCTGAGCACCACGCTGAGCGAGGGCGACGTGCTGGCCATCTGGCCACCGATCGCGGGTGGCTGAAGACCCTGACCAGTTGAGGACAGCCGGCCCAGCGACGCGAACGCTGCGGGCTGTCCCGCAAAGTTTCAGAAATGCAATCTTTCTACGCCGAACAGTTCGAACGCGACATGGGCTGCACCGAGGCCGATTGGCTGGGCTGGCTGCCAGCAGCACTCGGGCAGCATCCCTGGAAGCGCGATGGGGCGTCCGTGCAGGTGACGATTAATCCGGGCACTTTGCGGATTCAATGGGAGCAAGCCGAGCCCCGCGTGCTGGGCCTGGCCCGTATCCCGCGCCTGCTGGTGCGTTTCGCTTTTGCCGGGCTCGACGAGGCCAGTCGCTACACCTTCATGAAGCGCTTTGACCTGTTTATGCAGCGCGGCGGCGGCTGATTTTCTGGTTGCCGTGCAACTCACCGGCAAGCACTTGCGCCGCCACGCGCGCCAGCGGCACCAGCCACTTCACCAGCATCAAGCTATCGTAACTGTCGATCCAGCCATTTGACGGCACCAGAAAAGCTGGCAAAGTCATCCAGGGAGCGTGAAGGAAAATCGGGGTGGCGTTCCCTGACCATGCGGCTTAGGCGGTTGCCAGGACCTATTTCAAAAAAAGCGCGGGTTCCCATTTCCACCGCCACGTCCAGCACGCGCGCCCAATCAATGGGCTGCGCGATTTGCTGCGACATGGTGCGCACGGCGGCCGATTTATTGTCGACCAGACTGCCGTCCAGGCCGGCGATGACGGGTGCCTGATGCGGCTGCCACACGGCGCTTTCAAGCGCCTGCGCAAAAACCGGTACGCCCGCTGACAACCAGTGGCTGTGCGCGGGGACATTGATGGGCAACGGCACGACGTGAGCGCCTTTGAGGGCGACCAGGGACTGACTCAGCGCCTGCAGATTTTTCAGGGGACCCGCCAGCACCGTGTGGTCTGCGCCATTGCGGATGG
>MERZ01000204.1:0-684 GCA_001770785.1 Burkholderiales bacterium RIFCSPHIGHO2_12_FULL_61_11 | reverse complement strand
CCAGCACCGCCAGCATGCCGTGATTGGGCGGGGCTGCGGCGTCCATTGCGGCAGCGCGCAAGTGCGCCAGTTGCAGGGCGCCCGGCGCATCGAGTGCCGATGCCACGGCGTGGCCAGTCAACTCGCCGATGCTGTAGCCGGCGACCACGGCGGGCTTGACGCCTGCATCGCGCAACGCGGTGGCAACAGCAAGACCATACAGGACGATCAGCGGCTGGGCATGGCGGTTCAAATAACAACGGGTGTCGTCCGCCGCAATCGTCAACAGGTCACGCTGCTCGGGCCGCAAGAGGGTGTGCAAGGCCTGCGCCAGCACAGGGTCGCGCTGCATACCCTCAAACATGTCAGGCGCTTGACTGCCTTGGCCGGGGCACAGCAAACACAGGCTCATGCGGCAACAGCTTCTATCGCTTGCCAGTGATTGACGGCTATCAAGGTCGCGCGGCGGCAGCGATGCGGTGCGTGCCGCAGGCCTTTCAAACTCCACAGAAACCAGGCCGCAGACAACAAATCGGCGCTGCCGCCAGGACTCAAGCGCCGCTCAACGAAAGACCCGCACAGGGCCTGGAGCGCATCGCGCCAGCCCGGTGCAAATACGCCGCCAGTGGCCATAAAATTGCCAGCCTGCGCGCGCGCCCAGTCCAGCCCGGCTTGCCCGCCCCGATGTGCGAGGTTGGTATCTGG
>MERZ01000203.1 GCA_001770785.1 Burkholderiales bacterium RIFCSPHIGHO2_12_FULL_61_11 | reverse complement strand
AAGGGTTGCTCGAGCAGTTCCACCTCACCAGCGTGATGAACCAGGCGACCAATGTACTGGCATACGGCAAACGCCGCTTGCTGGAAATTGCCATTGCGCTGGCCTGTGAGCCGCGCGTGTTGCTGCTCGACGAACCGGTGGCCGGGGTGCCAGCGGGCGAGCGTGAAGAGCTGCTGCAAACCGTGGCAGCCCTGCCGGACGATGTGTCGGTGCTTTTGATTGAGCATGACATGGATCTGGTTTTCAGCTTTGCCAAGCGCATGACGGTATTGGTCAACGGCGCGGTGTTAACCGAGGGCGACCCCGACCAGATTGCCAATGACCCGCGGGTCAAGGCCGTCTACCTGGGCCATGGCGAGGAAGCCGGCCATGTCTGATGATTTGCTGAGAGTAGAGGGGCTGAGTGCAGGTTATGGCCAGGCCGTGGTGCTGACCGGAATTTCGCTGGCGCTGGCCGAGGGCCAGACCCTGGCGCTGCTGGGTCGCAATGGCACAGGAAAAACCACCCTGATCAATACCCTGGTGGGTGCCACCCGCCAATTCTCTGGCAGCATCACGCTGGGTGGCGTGGCCCTGCACAAACTGGCGTCCCACGAACGCGCGGCGGCCGGCATTGGCTGGGTGCCGCAGGAGCGCAATATCTTCAAATCGCTCACGGTGGACGAAAACCTCACCGCCGTGGCCCGGCCGGCAAGGGCGGGTCGGGCCGCCTTGCCCTGGACGCCTGCGCGTGTTTACGAGATGTTCCCGCGTCTGGCTGAACGCAAGACCAACCTCGGCACGCAGCTTTCGGGCGGTGAACAGCAGATGCTGGCGGTCGGCCGCGCGCTGGTGCTCAACCCCAAGCTCCTGCTGCTGGACGAACCCCTCGAAGGCTTGGCACCCATCATCGTGCAGGAACTGCTGCGGGCCATCCGCCGCATCACGCGCGAAGAGGGCCTGAGCGCCATCATCGTCGAACAGCATCCCCAAGCCATTCTGGCCATCAGTCACCGCGCCGTGGTGCTCGACCATGGCACGGTGGTGCACAGCGGTGCCGCAGAGGACTTGCGCGAGCAGCCTGAACTGCTTGATCGCCTGCTGGGCGTCGCCCGGTGAGTCAGCCTGTTCCGACCCCTTGCTTGGCGCATTAATATTGAAAACCTGAAAGCTGCCTCATGATCAAATATATTCTCTCCTGCTGTATGGCCAGCCTGCTGCTGGTCCAGGTGGCTGCTGCCCAAAGCTTTCCGGCCAAGCCCCTGAAAATCGTAGTGCCGTTTGGCGCGGGTGGCGTGGCCGACCTGACAGCCCGCATCGTGGCGCAAAAGCTCGCGCAGTCGTTGGGCCAGCCGGTGGTGATCGACAACAAGCCGGGCGCCGGCGGCATCGTGGCGGCCGACGCCGTGAGCAAGGCCGAGCCCGATGGCTACACCCTGCTGCTGATGTCCAATGGCAATGCGGTCAGTGAAGGCTTGTTCAAGTCCCTGCCATTCGACACGGTGCGTGATTTCGCGCCCATTTCGACTTTGGGCTTTTTTGACATCGGCATCCTCACCACGACCGATTCCAAATTCAAGACACTCGGCGATCTGATGGCCTACGCCAAAGCCAATCCCGGCAAGCTCAATCTTGGCAGCATCAATATCGGCAGCACGCAGAATCTGGCCGCCGAACTGTTCAAAACCACGGCGGGACTGGATCTTGTGGTGGTGCCATTCAACGGCTCTCCGGCGGTGATCACTGCCCTGCGGGGCGGTCAGATTGATGCTTCCGTGGAGATCCTCAGCCCTGTGATGCCGCAGGTCTCGGCCAAGGTCCTGCGGGTGCTCGCGGTGACCGGCGACAAACGTGCCGCTTATTTGCCCGAGGTGCCCACGGCCAAGGAGCAGGGTGTGAAGGGTTTCTCGGCTTCTTCCTGGAATGCCCTGGCCGTGCCGGCCAAGACGCCCAAGGATGTGGTAGCCCGCCTGAACCGCGAGGTCGTGGCAGCGCTCAATTCCCCTGAGGTTGAAAGGCGCCTGCTGGACCTGCATGTGGAAGCGCGCTCCAGCACGCCCGAGCAGGCGTCCGCGCTGCTCGTGAGCGAAATCAAGCGCTGGGGCGAGGTCATCGAGCGCGCCAAAATCCAGAAACAATGATGTGGCCGATCTAGTCGTTTTTGAAACGCTGAACATAGACGTCGGAATAAGCTGCGAGTCCGCGGCTGCGCGCTGTGCAGCCGGACTGCCTCGCGCTGGACGCCTGTGCCGAACCTGATGGATTTGACGCACAAGACCTAGGTGCACTCCAACAGCTTCGGCTACTGAGCATGATTCTTTACAGATTGCATTGATGAAAATAGAACGTATTGGCTTGATCGGTTATGGCGAAGTCGGCAAAGTATTCAGCGCCGGCCTGAAAGACAAACCTGGCGTAACCGCCATGGCCGCCTGGGACGTGAAGCTGGCCAACCCGGCCACGCAGGCTGCCGAGCTGGGCCATGCGGCGAAGGCGGGCGTGGTGGCGCAGCCGTCTGCGCAGGCGCTGTGCGAGTCGAGCGAACTCGTCATTTCAGCGGTGACCGCGTCCAACACGCTGGCCGTGGCACAGGAGGCCGCGCAATACATTCGCCCCGGCGCGCTGTTCCTGGACCTCAATTCTGCTTCGCCCGGCACCAAGCAGCAGTGCGCGGCGCTGATTGACGCGGCAGGCGCGCACTATGTGGAAGCGGGCGTCATGACGTCCGTGCCGCCTTACGGCATCCAGGTGCCGATGCTGCTGGGCGGGGCCAAAGCCGCCGAACTTGCGCTGCTGCTGACCGGCTGGGGCATGGATGCCAAGGCCGTGAGCGAGCAGCTTGGCGTGGCCAGCGCCATCAAGATGTGTCGCAGCATCATGATCAAGGGCCTGGAAGCGCTGGTCATTGAGAGCTACACGACGGCGCGTGCCTACGGTGTGGAAGACCAGGTGCTGCCGACGCTGCAGGAAACCTTTCCCAGCATCGACTGGAGCGCGCAGGGCGCGTATTTCTTCAGCCGGGTGGTGCAGCACGGCCAGCGCCGGGCCGAAGAAATGCGCGAGTCGGCCAACACCGTGCGCGAGGCGGGCTTTGAGCCATTGATGGCCGCAGCCATTGCCAGCAAGCACCAGTGGGTGGCCGATCAGGCCAAGGCTGGCGTGTTTGCCGGCCTGGGCAAGGGCGCGCGCTGGCAGGACTATGCCGACCAGCTGCTGGCTGCGCGAAAGAAGTAACGGCGCTGGCCCAAGCTTTGGTGAGTTCCTTGCCGATGGCGCGAACCAGAATGTCGCTGTTGCGGCCGGGCTGGTCTGGCTAAAGCGGCCACCGATCGCTGAAGTGGTGGCGCCCGGCCGGCCGGGAAAATACAACGCCAATCCGAGGCCATACGCGCCAATCTTCTACAAGGAAAAGGCTTGCTGGCGAGTTAGGTAGCCCCCACAGCCACCGTTGCATCGTCGGGCGGCACTACCACGATGAACGTCAACATCGGCGGGCGCAAAACCGCTATCAACGTGGCCAGCAGTTCAGACGCCAACGCCCTGACATCCGTACTTCGCCAGCTTGAATCAGCGTCTGGCGTGTCTGCTTAAATGTCAGCGTGGCGCCCTGTCAGTCTCCTGGCTGAACACCAAGGTCTTTTCGTCTTTGTCGAACCCATAGACGTACAGGAGATAACTCACCCCTTGCACCCGCTGGCCCCTGACGTACTGCATCACCGGGCCGATGCGGCCGATGGGGGGTGATCTCTGATGATGCCGTTTTGGCACCCTTGCGTTTTTGCTCGCGATCCCTGATGCGCGACCTGGCGGCCATGCTGCTGTACTGGAATCGATAGGACTCGTTGCCGGTCTCCACAATCAGGAAGGTTTCGAGATTTCCGAAAGTGCTTCACCAGCGGCTTCGATATCGGCGCTCTCAACGGCGAAATCGCCGAGTGCCACGATTCCCACGAGCCGCTTGTCGGTATTCACGATCGGCAAGCGCCGGATCTGGTTCTCGCCCATGAGCTTGGCCGCATCGTCCACGGAATCATCCTCGTAAGCCCAGACGATGCCTTCGGACATGACGTCGCGCACCCTGGTGCTCGGATCCTTGCCGTCGGCGACCGCGCGGATCGCAATATCGCGATCCGATATCGCTCCGATCATGCGATCGTTTTCTTCCACAGGCATCATTCCGAAGTTGCCCTTGCGCATTTGTTGCGCGGCTTCCTTGATCGTTTCGTCCGGGCTGATAACCTGCACATCCCGGCTCATCACATCTTTAAGCTTTTGCATGTCTATCTCCTTGGTAAAAAAGAAAGCGCGACTCACGAGCGGTCGCGCAGTTCTGTCACGCCCTCCTTCTCTGCGCAGTGATCGCAGCAGAACATTCGGCCGCTCTTCTCCAGACCGTGGCCTATGATGCGCATACCGCAATGCGTGCACGTCGGCGCGAGCGCGTGGATGGCGCACTCGAAGCTGTCGAAAGTGTAGGTTTTACCCAGCGCCATCACTTGAAAAGATTTGTCGTACTCATTCCCGCATGCGTCGCATTTCGCCATAAGTTTCTCCTCTGTTGAATAGCATCGGTTGTCACCTGGTCCGGCACCCTGTGCGCCCGAAAGAAAGGTGTCTTTACGTTCTAACGAATGAAAAGGACTTCTCCATCCCGAGCGAGCTGCGTGTCGTGAGATTTGCGGTTTATGGCAACAAAGTACCACGATGGGAAGTGCGAACTTTTCATCAACTCACTCAGGAAGAGAAGTCATCTTCTGCCTTTTGAAAACGCAAAACTGTAGGAGACCGCCAACTCTTCCTGTCAGTGCTGTCTCACCCGTGATTGAAAAAACCGCCAGCATTCATCGGGAGGGCCAGGGCAAAAAGGCCAGTGCCAGATCAGCACAGAGACTGATGCGCTCAAAGCCTATGAGATGCACTTGGGGTACGTGAAGGAAGGCAAATGAGGTCGTTGAACAGTAAGCAAACAGCCATGCCACCTTGACGGAGCACCCGGCAAGCGTGTACGTGGACTGCAGGCTCAAGTCTGAGGCTGCCAGCGATGAGGGAGCAACTCGTCGATACGGCTGAGCATGCTGAATGTCGGCTCCCGCTGCTTTTCGGTCGGATTGTAGCCCGGCCTGGTTGGGACCAAAAGGAATCAGGCAGTCACCGGAGCGGTATGCCGTGTCATCTCGTGGTGTCCATCGTCGAATTGCACGATCCGCTCAGGCCACCGCAGTGCCGCCAGCTTGAAGTCTTGCCCCAGGACTGTGCCGGCCTTGCGTTCCGTCGTGCTGGCGAACGCTGCCCAGGGCAATGCCCTGACCACTTCGATCTGCTCGTCGAGCCATGCCGCATGGATGACCCGCAAATCCGCCCGCTCCAGGCCGATGGGCAGCATGGACAAAAAGCTCAGGATAGCGGCATGGCAGCGTTCTAGAACAGAACCCGACGATACCACCGTTGCTGGAAAAAGATACCACCTTCGATACCACCGGAAAGGGCAGGATTCCAAAAAACGTCGTTGGACGTCCGGACATGAAAAAGCCCCGACTAGCGGGGCTTTTTACTCTGTCGTTGCACTTGATTGGAGGTCAATGCACTCAATTTTGGCGGAAGAGGCGGGATTCGAACCCGCGGTGGGTATAACCCCACGCACGCTTTCCAGGCGTGTGACTTAAACCGCTCATCCACCCTTCCGCGAAGCTCATGATTATAGCAGTGACACGGCGCCCTGCCAGCGGGCGAAGGACCGCATGAAATGCCGTGCTAACTTTCATGAATCCAGGCCGACGCCCCGGATGATGAAAGAAACTCAAAGGTGGAGGTGCTGAGGTAGATGCCGAGAAAAT
>MERZ01000202.1:5882-6636 GCA_001770785.1 Burkholderiales bacterium RIFCSPHIGHO2_12_FULL_61_11 | reverse complement strand
GAAGCAGGGCGGCTCGGATGTGCGGGCCAACACCACGCGGGCCGAGCCGGGGGGCCTCGACCGCTGGGGCGAGCGCTACAGCCTCACCGGCCATAAATGGTTTCTCTCGGCGCCCATGTCCGATGCCTTTCTGGTTTTGGCCCAGACGCAAGGCGGCCTGAGCTGCTTTTTCCTGCCGCGCGTGCTGCCGGGTGGCAGCCTGAACGCCATCCGGATCGAGCGCCTGAAGGACAAGCTGGGCAACAAGGCCAATGCCAGCTCGGAAGTTGAATTCGACGGTGCCCAGGCCTGGCGGGTCGGCGATGAGGGCCGTGGCGTTCCGCAGATTCTGGCCATGGGCTCGATGACGCGGCTCGACTGCGCCCTGGGCACCAGCGGCCTGATGCGCCAGGCGCTGAGCCTTGCCCTGCACCACACCGCACAGCGCAAGGCCTTTGGCAAGCTGCTGATGGATCAGCCGCTGATGCGCAATGTGCTGGCCGATCTGGCGCTCGAATCTGAAGCCGCCACCGCGCTGGCGCTGCGCCTGGCCCGCACCTTTGACCAGCCCGATAACGAGCATGAAGCCGCCATGGCGCGCCTGCTCACGCCCGTCGCCAAGTTCTGGATCTGCAAGCGCGGCAGCCCCTTCGCCCAGGAAGCCATGGAATGCCTGGGTGGCAACGGCTATGTCGAGGAGGGCGGCGCGGGCGTCATGGCCCGCATCTACCGCGAAATGCCGGTCAATTCCATCTGGGAGGGTGCCGGCAACATC
>MERZ01000202.1:0-5869 GCA_001770785.1 Burkholderiales bacterium RIFCSPHIGHO2_12_FULL_61_11 | reverse complement strand
CGCATCCGAGGCGTCCGAGAGCTCCGAGCTGGAGGCCCGCCGCCTGGCGCAAGACCTGGCGCTGGCGCTGCAAGCCACGCTGCTTTACCAGACAGCGCCCGATGCGGTGTTTGGCGCTTTTTGCGACTCGCGCCTGGCCGGCCACTGGGGTCAGGCTTTTGGCACGCTGCCATCCAGCACCGATTTCGACAGCATCATCGCCAGGGCCATGCCGCATTGACGGCAAAGCCGTTCCGGAGCACCCGCCATGACCCAGCCCATTCTTCACCATTACCCGGCCTCGCCCTTTTCCGAAAAAGCCCGCCTGATGCTGGGCTACAAGGGCCTTGTCTGGAAGTCGGTGCTGATCCCGATGATCAGCCCCAAGCCCGATCTGGTGGCGCTGACAGGCGGCTACCGCAAAACGCCGGTGCTGCAGATCGGCGCCGACATTTATTGCGACACCACCCTGATCGCCGACGTGCTGGAGCATCTTCATCCCCAGCCCACGCTTTACCCCGAGCCCATCAAGGGCCTGGCGCGCACCCTGGCGCAATGGGCTGACAGCACCCTGTTCTGGACCTCGATGGCTTACAACATGCAGCCCGACGGCCTGGCGCAGCTCTTTGGCAATAGGCCGCCCGAGCTGGCCAGAGCGTTTGGCGAAGACCGCAAAGCCATGAGCATGGGCATGGTTCGCCTGCGCCCGCTGGATGCCGCCGCGGCCTACAAATCGTATTTGCGCCGCATGTCGGACATGCTCGACGACTGGCCATTTTTGCTCGGCGAGGTGCCGTGCATTGCCGACTTTGCGATGTTTCACCCGCTGTGGTTCACCCGGGTGCGCACGCCCGTGCTGGCCGACATTCTGAACGCCACGCCCGCCCTGCTCGACTGGATGGACCGCATGGCCGCCATCGGCCACGGCGCGATGGAAAAAATCAGCGCGCCGCAAGCCATTGCCCTGGCGGCCGCGTCAACGCCAGCGCCGCTGCATGACGATGTTTTTCAGGACGATCACGGCATCCCGCTGGGCAGCCGCGTCACGGTCAGCGCCGAAAGCTTTGGCCCCGAGGCCACCGAAGGCGAGCTGATGGCCGCCACTCGCATGCACTTCACGCTGCGCCGCACCGATGAGCGCGCGGGCACGGTTCATGTGCATTTCCCGCGCATCGGCTATTCACTCAAGGCGGTAAAGCCGGCATGAGCGGCGCCACGGACGCAATGACCTGGCGCTTTCTGGCCTTTGATGCGTTGACCATCCCCGGAGCTTTACGCCGTGCTGCAGCTCAGGGCTTTGACAATGAGCGCGGCAAAGGTGAACTGTCGGTGCGTGAACTAGCCCGTGCAGTTGGGCGCGATGTAAAGCGCGTGCATGAAGACGTGGTTATCCTGGCTGGATTGGGCCTGCTGGAGCGCACAGAGGGAGGCGGTGTGGTGTGCCCTTATTCGTCCATGCACATTGACATGTACTTAAAAGCGGCTTGATGGCATCGAGATTGCGTACTTTCGGCGTTCAGGAGCCGGGGTCGGCTCGGGCGGGCTGAGACCGCTCAATCCAGCCCTGAGCTTCGAATCTGTCATTTTCTGGTCGCTCAGAGCCCGTGTGACTTCTCGAAAGAGGGTAGTTATAGTCAGTTATGTTTTGAGTTATAACTTATAATATGAAATATAAGTTCATATAACTGGAGCACTGACATGTCATACACACCCTTCAAGTTTCACCGCCCTGAGTTAGCTCGTGGCTACTGCGAAGCCCTACAAGGCACGGGCATCATGGATTCACGCTCAGGCTTGTTCCTGGCCGCGCCTCGGCGAACTGGTAAAAGCACTTTCTTGCGTGAAGACCTTCTTCCCGCACTGGATAAATTGGGCTGGACGACGGTTTACGTCGACCTGTGGACCGAGAAGGAGACCTCTCCGGCAATTCTCATTGCTCGGGAGGTGCGCAAATCCTTGTCGAAGTTTGCCGGGACTATCACCAAACTGGCCAAGGCCACAGGACTTGAACGAGTAACGGTTTTCGGTGCCCTGAGCCTGAGCATGGCCTCCCTGTCCTTGCCTGAGAACGTCTCCCTGGCGGATGCGTTGGAGGCCTTGGTCGAGGCATCGGGCAAGCCGGTTGTGCTGATCGTCGATGAGGCCCAGCATGCGCTCAATTCAAAAGAGGGCATGGACGCCATGTTTGGCTTGAAGGCGGCTCGGGACAGGTTAAACCAGAGTGCCGCGGAACAACGACTATTTTTGGTATTTACCGGCTCAAACCAGGACAAGCTGACCCAATTGGTGCTGAAGCGCAATCAACCATTTTTTGGTTGTCGAATTACAAAATTCCCAAAACTAGGGAAAGAATTCTCCGATGCCTACACGGATGACATCAACCTGAAGCTTGCCGCCACCAATCAATTCAACAAGAACGATGTTTTTGAGGCCTTCAAATTGGTTGGGCACCGACCGGAATTACTGCGAGGAATCATTGCTGAATTGGCGCTGGACGGCGCAGCCGGGAATCTTGCGGTTGAACTGAAGGCAGAGGCGGCCTCCTTTCGGGAGCACATCTGGGGTGCCATGGAAAGTGAGTTTGCCGCGCTATCCCCGGTACAGCGGGCCGTCCTGGAGCGCATGCTACAGACTGGGGCCAACTACGCCCCGTTCACAGAGGATTCCTTGAAGGCCTATTCCGCTCTGGCCGGTCAAGACATAGATGCCGCGGCGGCGCAAGGAGCCCTGAAGGGTTTGCGCGAGAAAAACCTTGTTTGGCAGGCGGCCTACGGGGACTATGCCTTAGAGGACGAGAGCATGGTTTCGTGGTACCAGCACCGCGCCAAAAGCTGAAGGGTACGAGCAATGGCAAGAGCTTCTCCCCGCAGATCGGGGATGCCACAAGCTTCGGATAGCTCGTTGCCTTTAATACACGCGGCACAAAATCTCCTGGCTTCAGGCGCCCTGAAGGAAATTTTTCCGCTGAGCTTTTTCGGCGCGGCTGTTACAAATGTTGGGCCAGCACCTCAATAAGGCCCCTTTAACGGGTTACCTCATTTGGGTCATGCTGGGCGCAGTCTGCCGCTTCGGCACAAAGCGCCACAGCCCGTCAGGCTCAGTCAGGGCTGTCATTTTCTTGACCTGTTGCGCAAACGTCAGGTAAGCTGTCACAAAATGTGAATAGCACAAATTATTTGTATCTTTTTTTAGTTTTTGTTGATATGAGCATTGAAAGGCAGCGCAATTTAATCTACCGTTCAATTCTGAGATAAGAAAAACATTTCGACGCAAATCCATTCAGATGGATGGTTCTTAATCAATCCGTCACAGAAGTAAATAAAAATAAAACGTTAGCCAAGAAAAAGTGAAATTCCAGGAGGAGTTATGCAAAACCCGGTCCCCTCTGCCATCACGTCGAGTTCATCGACACCCACCAGCGCCCTGACGGCGCAGCAGCACTTTGCGGCGCATGACAGCACGCCTTCCATGTGGCCCGATTTCCTGACGGGCCAGCCCGGGCAGCCGGTTCGCGTGCTGCTGATCGACGACGACCCGAAGATGCGCCTGGTGATTGCGCAGGAGCTGCTGGCAGACCTGCGAATCAACCTCGTGGCGCAGGCCGGCAGCGTCAGGGAAGGGCGGCGCCTGATTTCCCGGCACGAGTTTGACGTGATGCTGGTCGACCTGAACCTGGGCGACGGCACCGGGTTTGACCTGATCGAACACATGAAAACCGTGCGGCCCATGGCCGAGGCGGTGGTGATCTCGGCCATGGAAGACGCGCAGCATGCCCTGCATGCTTTCGAACTCGGCGCCACCGGTTACCTGGTCAAGAACTCCTGGTTTGGCAGCTTTTCACAGGCCGTGCTGCAGGTGGTCAACGGCGGCGCGTCCATCACCCCCAATCTGGCCCGGCGCCTGCTCGGCAAGTTCGAGCCTGCCCACGAGGGCAGCCCGCACATCCCGCTCACCGGCAGCAGCAAGGAAAAGGACAAAGGCAGGTTGTCCGGGCGCGAGCAGGAAGTGCTCCACATGGTTGCCTCGGGCTACACCAGCCCGGAAATCGGCTCCCGGCTGGCCATCAGTGCGCATACGGTCAACACCCACATCAAAAACATCTACCAAAAACTCGACGTGCGCACGCGAGCGCAAGCCGTGAGTTTTGCCACCCATCAGCGGCTTTTCTAAAAAAGCCGCTGATGTCACACCTCGCCTATCAATGGGCTGTGCAGGGCGGTGCCGTGCTGAGCACCGTTGTGGCCGTGGCGGCGCTGAGCGTGGCGCTCCGGGACTGGAAAAAGCAGCGCAGTCCGATTGACCTGGCTTTCGCAGTCGCCATCGGCGGTTGCCTGGCCTACCTTTTGGCCAGCAGCGCCAACACACTGGGCGCGACCCATCCGCTGGCGCTGTTTGCCACTTATGCCGGCTACCAGATCGCCCTCATCGCGGTGTCGTGCTTCTTCCTGGTCAGCATCTCGGTCACCCGCTTGAGGGTCCATGCCGTCTGGATGACCCAGGCGGTGCTCGGGCTGCTGCTGCTGGCCTGGCCCCTGTGGGTTCCCCTGCAGCAGGCGCTGGCCTATGGGCTCTGGGCGGCGCTGAACCTGGTCTGCGCCAGCGCGCTGTCGCTGTACCTGGGGCTCAAAGCCTGGCGTCTGGGCAGCTACCGCTGCTGGCTGGTGTTTGCCGGCAGTTTGCTGGGTCTGGGCATCGGCTTCGAGGACCTGCTCGCCGAGCCCGCTCTGCGCCTGGGCGAAAGCCTGGCGCATTATTTTTACGGCACCTTTTTGCTGCTGCTTTGGCTGCTGATCACCAAACGCGTCGGACATTCCGAGCCCGCGGCCGTTCCCGGAACCGGGCACTCGCCCGCAACGGCCTGGGAAGCCATCACCGGTTTTGGCCCGGCCAACGACCTCGCCAGCGCCGCGGTGGCCGGCGAGCGCCGGCGCATTGCGCAAGACCTGCACGATGGCGTGGGCTCGCAACTGGTCAGCTTGCTGGCAACGCTTGACACCCACGCGCCGCAGCAGCAGGCGCTGGCGCTGGCCCTGGAGCAATGCCTGATGGACCTCAAAATCATGGTGGACACCATTGACACGAGTGACGGCAGCGTGGTCGATGCGCTGGGCCGACTGCGCTACCGCGTGCAGCACTCGCTCGACAAGCTGGGCATCCGCATGATCTGGAAGGTCGAGGTGGACGGACCGCTGCAGGCCTTGCGCGGAGAGCGGGCGCTGCAGGTGCTGCGCATCACCCAGGAATGCCTGTCCAACATCATGCGTCATGCGCAGGCCAGCGTGGTCGAGGTGGTCTGCCGCTATGTTCCCGAAAGCCAGTCGATGCTGCTGGAAGTGCGCGACAACGGCAAGGGCATGGCCAGCCGCGAAGACGGCAGGCCCACGGGAAAAGGATTGGCGGGCATGCGCCTGCGCGCCGGCAAGCTGGGCGGCCAGCTGCAGATTGACACCAAGGCCGGGGTCGGCACGCGGATGCGGCTGGTGGTGCCTTTGCAGCCCGCCAAGCCTGCGGTGAGCCCGTCAATATTTGCTCACAGGGGTCCTGTCACGACGCATGGCTTTGAAACCAGAAGTAGGTCGGGTTAGCGAAGCGTAACCCGACATCGGCGTTGGTGCGGTGCTCGCAATGGGAGGGTTCGGGGATGGGTTGCCGCGCTGGCCGTCATTGCGAGGAGCGGATGCGACGCGGCAATCGCAATGACGGAAGGATCGGGGATGAATTGCCGCGCTGGCCGTCATCGCGAGGCCGCAGGCCGTGGCGATCCATGGTTGAACGGGCAGAGGGATGGATTGCCGCGCTGCTGTCATTGCGAGGAGCGGATGCGACGCGGCAATCGCAATGACGGAAGGATCGGGGATGGATTGCCGCGCTGGCCGTCATCGCGAGGCCG
>MERZ01000201.1 GCA_001770785.1 Burkholderiales bacterium RIFCSPHIGHO2_12_FULL_61_11 | reverse complement strand
AGAAGGCCAAGCTCTGCGCCGACGGAAATTACTCGTACAACTCCTTTGACTCCGAAGATCAGCAGGTAGTTGGTGTTTTCGTAGTCATAGGAGTTGTACGAGTAATTTCCGTCGGCGCAGAGCTTGGCCTTCTTGCTCGAATCCGAGCACGTCGAGGAGTGGTTCAGACCGACGTTGGGCGAGCCATACAGCTTGGCGAAATTGCCGAACAAACCGGCGTCCGTGGCCCCCCAGCCGCGACCAAAAAGAAGACCAAAACGGTGGGATTCGCCCTTTTCGCGCAGGGCATTGAGGCGATCGGCCACAGTCTGGAGCGCTTCGTCCCAGGTAATCGGCACGAATTTTGGATCTTCGTTGCGGCCCTTTTTCGGGTTAGTCCGTTTCATCGGGCCGTTAAATCGGTCTGGATCGTACAGCAGGTACTGGCCGTAATGGCCCTTGGGGCAGAGCTTGCCGTTGGACAACGGGTTGTCCAGCGTGCCGTAGATCGCATGCACGCGATTATTGGTGGTGTACACATCAATACCGCAGCGCGCCGGGCACTGGTGGCAAAAACTCTTGGTGATGACGGTCTCGGCTGCCGCGGGTCCGGCCGCGCTGGCAGGCTGCGCATGCACCTTGTCCAGAGTCATCAGGTTGCTTTGCGCGGCCACCCCGACCACGCCGGCGGTGACGCCGGTAGCCTGCAGGAAGCGCCGCCTTGAAAGCGGCTGCTTGGAAGTTTTTTGGATCGTCTCGTTCGACATAGTCCTTCTCCAGGGTGAGTAAAAAGCTTGCTTAAATAGTTTGGGGTGCCGCACTGTGCTTGAACAGAGAGCCGAACAGGTCGCGGGCCTGAGCCTGTGCCATCGCGCAGCGCGGGCACAGGGCCGCGCCCGCGAGTGCGACGAAAGCTGCGTCGCACTGCGTGCAACAGCTCAGCGCATGGTGGGTGAGGCCGCGCGGCGCGGCGTCATGCGGCATCGACGCATCACCCGCCTGTGCCAGCGACAGTGCATCGTGCGGGCAAAGGCGCACGCATAGGCCGCAACCGACGCAGGTCGCAGCTTCAAAATCAAGGCCGACCGAACCATCGGCGCGCTCGACGCTGGCCAGCGCGCCGCTCGGGCAGGCGGCGGCGCAGATGCCTTCGTGCGTGCAGCCGTCGTGCGCGCGCAGCACCGGGAAGGCGGCAGCACTTAATGCGCGGCCCGCCCGCTGCGCAACGCGTTCGAGCGCATTGGCGCGCTGTTTGCGATTGGCCTGAATCTGCGTTGAAGGTCGGCAGGCGCTGCGGGTTGCGCGCCAGGCGGTTGGCCGGGTGGCCGCAACCACGGCCGGTGCACCACCGCGCAGGGTTGCAAAAAACGCGCGGCGACCCAAGGCCGGCCCGGCCGGCGCCGCAGCCGTTGCCGGCAGCGCCTTGCTGGCGGGCAGCGGCGCGGATTGCAGGCGCGGCGGCTCAATGCGATCAGCAGCGACGCTGTGCAGGTCAGACGCCGCCTCTTCCAGGGCTTCAGCGGTGGTGTGCGCCGCAGCCGCGCCAGCGGCGCAGGCCATGCACCAGCCGTGATCGAGCAGCACGGGCGTGCGCCCCTGGGCGACCCATTCAATCAACTGCAAAGGTGTCAGGCCGCCCAAACAGGGAACCTCCTGCGCGCCAGCGTGGCGCAAGGCTGCGGGCACGCGCTGGCATTCCAGGTACAGCGCGGAATCGGCGCCTGCCAGGCTGGGCGGTGGCGCGAACCCAGCCACTTCAATCGCCCCCGTCGGACACACGGCAGCGCAGCGACCGCAGCCAACGCAGTTCGCGCTGATGCACACGCCGTCGTCCCGCCAGTCAAAGGCCGCCACTGGGCAGGCTTGCGCGCAGACGCCGCATTCGGTGGCGGCTGGCCGCAGCGCCAGGCATGCATCCACCGTCAGACGAGGTGTTGAGCCGACTTGGCGTGTAGGAACTTGGGATGCAATGTCCATGGAATTTTGGTGGTCTTGCCGTCGAAGTAACTGTATCTGTCTGGTTGGGCCGAACTTTGTCCTGGGTCAACATATCAAGTCGAGATGCCCCGATTTGCACGAACTTCTGCGGTATTCAGGGTAGAACTGCGTTCAATTTAAATATTGACTTGTGAGCAAGTTTCGTGCCACAGATTGAAATCACTTGATTGGGGTGCGTTGGCCAGCGCGGACATGGTTCATGCGTCCCCGCTCACAGAGAAAGCCGCGTATGGGGAACCGTCTTTTTTTCTGGGGTGCTTTATGAGCGTCTGCGTCTTTGTTACCGGTCGGTGACAAATGGATGACGCCACTTCGGTACGTTGCGACGCACTGGTAGCACGACTGCTGAGCCAGCTTGAACCCTGCAAGGGTCCACCAGCATTCGTTATCGCTAAAATCAGCTATGTTTTCAACTATGTGCCAAAGGTCGCCGCGGTGGTTTGAAGAGATCGACATGAAGACGTTACCAACAGGTAACTTGAAAATCTTTAAACTGAAGCCAAGTTACCATCTGGTAACAAGGAAGCAGGATGCCAAAACTTATCAAATTCTCCCTCGTCGCAATCTGGTTATTTGTAAGCCTCGCAGCCCATGGTGCCACCGATACACGAATCTTCCGGATCGCCATGACGCCCGCCTTCCTGAACGACCAGCACGCCCTGCTTGCCGACTGGCGGGCCTATCTGGAGGTCCGCTTGAGCCGGCCGGTGGAGTTCGTGCAGCGCGACCGTTACCGCGACACGATGGATTTGCTGCAGCAGCAAAAGGTCGAGTTCGCGTGGATTTGTGATTACCCCTACGTGGTGTTGAAAAAGGACGTCCGGCTACTGGCGGTAGCGCTCAACGAGGGAAAGCCCACCTACCGTTCCTACCTGATTGTCCCGGCGCGTGATACCCAAACCCATAGCGTCCAAGATCTCCGAGGCGGCGTTTTCGCCTACGCGGACCCGTATTCGAACACGGGCTATCTTGTTCCGCGCTTTGAGATCAAGCGCAGCGGTGCGGACCCCGCAACTTTTTTCAAGCGCACGTTTTTTACCTGGTCGCACCGAAAAGTCATAGACGCAGTTGCAGCAGGGCTGGCTCAGGGCGCAGCGGTTGACAGCTATGTTTGGGATACGTTGAACAAAGTTCGACCGGACATCACCGCCAAAACCCGCATTGCATGGAAATCGGAAGACTATGGTTTTCCGCCGCTGGTGGCCCACAAGAATGTCCCTGAGGCTGATTTTTTACGCATGCAGCGTGTCTTGATGGACATGAAGAACGACAGAGAAGGCCGCGCGCTACTCGAACGACTCAAACTTGACGGGTTCATTGCTGGCTCGCCCAGGCTCTATGACGGTGTGGCCGAGATGATGAAGCTCTTTTCCGAGCCCTGATGCGCATTTTTGATCTCAGTCTGCGGTTCAAACTGCCGCTCTGGGGCGGTGCATTGATCGTGGCCACCGCGCTCGCCTTGTCCGCCTCTTTCGCCGTGCAGACGTGGGACAACCTCAAACAGGATCTGCTGAAAAATGCCGAAGACGTCGGGCTGACCATGGCCCGTTCGCTGTTCCCGGTCATGCTGCACGACGAAATGTGGCAGGCCTTTGAAATCGTCTCGCTGCCCTTTGCCGCCAACCCCGAATCCGCATTCGCCGAAAGTCTGATCGTCATTGACAGTACCAGGAAGGTCTATGTTTCTTCGCGACCCGAGGCACATCCGGTGCTCAGCCCACTGGTCACGCTGGGACGTGAATTTAACGCCCTCGATCGCGAACTCACCCTCGCGCCCGACGCCGCTATTTTTGTGCGCGACGCCGACGCCGCGGACCGCATTTTCGTCGCCGTGCCCATCGCCAGCGATGGCGTGCGACTGGGCACCCTGATCGTTGCCTACAACAAATCGCTGCTCTGGCAACGTTTCTCCCGGCTTTCCAACAGTGCCGTGTGGATCACCCTGCTGGTGCTGGGCGTGCTGCTGCCCATCAATGCCTACTGGGGGCGACGCATGATGGAGCCGATGCGACTGGTGACCGAGCGCATCAGCCACATTGGCAGCGGTGAACTCCAGGCACTGGACCCATCAATTTACCCGTATCGCGATGAAATCGGCCTGCTTTTTATTGCCTACGAAAAAATGCTTTCCGAATTGCGGGAAAAAGGCGAATTTGAAAAGGAAATGGTCAAGAGCGAGCGCATGGCCGCAGTCGGCCGCCTGACCGCCAGCATCGCGCATGAAATCAACAATCCGCTGGGCGGCATGCTCAACGCCATCAGCACGCTCAAACGCCACGGCAGCCCGGATCCGGTGACGCAAAAGACGATTTCACTGTTGCAACGCGGTCTCGCGCAAATCCGGGAAACAGTCGCCGCGCTGCTGGTCGAGGCCAAGGTCAAAAGCCGCCCGCTGGGTGCCTCCGACCTCGAAGATGTCCGCATCCTGGTGGCCCCCACAGCGCACAAGCTGGGCGCCGAACTGCTCTGGTCGGTCGCCCTGCCCGGCGCCCTTGCTCTGCCGTCAACCCTGGTGCGCCAGGTGCTCATCAACCTGTCGCTCAACGCCATCGCAGCTGCGGGGCGAGGGGGCCAGGTTTCAGTACGTGCGCTGGCTGGCGAGAACCAACTCGTTTTGGTGGTCGAGAACAACGGCAAGTCACTTTTGCCGGAACAGCTAACGCGTTTGTTCGAGCCCTTTACCAGCTTCTCCGAACACGGTCACGGCCTCGGTCTATGGATCTGCTACAGAATTGTCACCCAATTGGGTGGCTCGATACGTGCGGAGTCCAACGAAGAATTGACCCGCTTTACCGTACTCATTCCCCTGGAGGCTATTAATGACGCCAATACAACGCAAAATTTGCCTGATTGAAGACGATGAAATCATGGGTGAATCGCTCGCCGACCGCTTTGGTCTGGAGGGCTTGGGTTATGACTGGCACCGCACGGCCAACGATGCGCTGGCCGCCTTGCGCCGCCAGGACTACGCCCTGGTCATCAGCGATATCCGTCTGCCCGATATCAACGGCGATGCGCTGTTCGAGCAGTTGCTGGCGGAACACGCCAAGTTGCCGCCCTTCATTTTCATCACCGGCCAGGGCGACATCGACACCGCTGTGCGGCTGCTCAAACAGGGCGCGCAGGACTACATTACCAAACCTTTCGACCTCGACGCGCTGATCGAAAAAATCCAGAACATCGCCACCCATGGCTACGGTCTGGGGCCGGGCGGATTGGGGCATTCACCCGCCATGCGGCAGATTGAAGCCATGCTGCAGCGGCTGGCGGCAAGCGCCGCCTCGGTCCTGATCACCGGCGAATCGGGCGTCGGCAAGGAACGCATCGCGCAGGCGCTGCACCAGTTGACGGGCGCCGGCCGCCCGTTCATTGCCGTGAACTGCGGCGCCCTGACCGAGAGCCTGCTCGAAGCCGAACTCTTTGGCTACGAAAAAGGCGCTTTCACCGGTGCCGCGCGAACCAAAAAAGGTGTCTTCGAGCAGGCTGACGGCGGCACGCTTTTTCTTGACGAAATTGGTGACATGCCGCTGGCCATGCAGGTCAGGCTGCTGCGCGCACTGCAAGAGCGCAGCATTGTGCGGGTTGGTGGCGAAACACCTATTCCAATCGATATCCGACTGGTCTGCGCCACCCACAAGGACCTGCAGCAAGGCATCAAGGAGGGTGATTTCCGCGAAGACCTGTACTACCGTATCAATGTGGTCCAACTGAGGATTCCGCCGCTGCGCGAGCGTACTGAAGACATCCTCCCGATTGCCCGCTTCCTTCTCGCGGAAATCGCGACCAGCAGCGGTAAAGCACCGCCCGCATTGACCCCGGCCGCGGAACACTCGCTCATGAACTACCGTTGGCCTGGCAACATCCGGGAGCTCAAAAATGCGCTTGAGCGGGCCAGTCTGATGAGTGACGGTCGCTCGATCTCGTATGACGTCCTGTTTGAACGCCCGGCCCCGCCACTGAGCGCACAGCAGGATGTGGCGGGCAGCCTGCGCGACTATCTGACCGAATGCGAGCGCGACTTCATCTTGCGAGCGCTCGACACCTGCCACTGGCAAATGCAGTGCTGCGCTGACTCGCTGGGCATCAGCCGCAAAAATTTATGGGAAAAAATGCGCAAACTGGAGATCGACAAGGGAGCCGATGCCGAGTAGCCGTTTGCCCCTGGGAGAATTGCCTGGCGGAAGCCACTGCCATACTACCAAATCAATAGCGTCTTGTACTTAAAGGATAAGGGTGCCGGCCGTGTTTCAGATTTCGTGCCACGCCATTAACAGGGACACAGTGAACGGGCTGAGTACGAAATACTGGTCGATGGCGCAGGCAACCAGGGCGGGTTATGCAGCGGTTCCTTAGCCTCTTGCTCACGGCCCGGGCCTGAGCGCCTGACAGAAAAAACATCATGCGTGGTGCCGCTCAAGGGATCTATCCCACGAATTTCGCAACAAGATTCGTTCTTTCGCATGGCGCGCCTCTCCATGAACCGTCTGTCACTGCGAAGGTAGTGTGGCAATCCATAAACCCGCTTTTTTCGACGATGGACTGCCGCGCTTCGCTCGCAGTGACGAATTCCTGGTTCAAGGTCCGTGTGCGGTTCCGGGCCGGAACTGGAAGCTCGCGATGACGACCGGAGGTTCAAGGTCCGTGTGCAGTTTCGGTCGCCCGAAACAGGGAACTCGCTATGATGATTTGACGGCATCATGGCTTCACGCCAGACTTGGTATGAAGTACAAAATAACTGACGAACCCCTAAATGACTTCTCCTGTCCTCTCTTCCCAGGAAGTTCCTTCCGGCATGGTGTCGTTCGACGGTGTATCGGTCGAGACCCTCAACAGCGACTGCTTTTGCATCAGTCTGGACACCGACGCGCTGCGCGTGGCGCTGGAACCCGAAATCGGCCGACTTGGGCTGTTTGAGCTGCTGCAGCAGCGCTGCCCGTACCTGTTCGCGGCGCGCCCCGTCTTTGTGTCGCAGGCCCACCTGGCACGCATGGCCAGGCTGATCCAGGCCGTCGAGTCGGTGGTCGCGCTGCCGGCTTACCGCGAAGAGGTATTGGCCCGCTCGCCCGCCATCGCGCGGCATGACCCGGGCGGCGCCAAAAGCGTTTTCTTCGGCTATGACTTTCATGTCACCGAGCGCGGCTTCGGTCTCATCGAGATCAACACCAATGCGGGCGGCGCCATGCTCAACGCCGTGCTGGCGCGGGCGCAACGCGCCTGCTGCCCGGCCATGGAGTCGCTGGTGCCGCCGCAGGCCACGGCCGATGCACTGGAGGAGCGCATTATGGCCATGTTCCGCCACGA
>MERZ01000200.1:10683-10983 GCA_001770785.1 Burkholderiales bacterium RIFCSPHIGHO2_12_FULL_61_11 | reverse complement strand
GGGCCTCGGTGCGGGACTTCAGACCATCCGTTGGGCCGCGACGGCCGCTGCTGCCGTCTTCGCGCTGGCGCTTTTCGGTGCGGCGATGGCTTATCGCAGGCGAATCAGGCGGACTGTTGCCATCTTCCTCGCAGCCGCGACAATCAGCTTTCTGGCCACCGCGCCACCGGCTTTTCTCTGGTTCCAGGTACGCAATCTGCCGCACATTCACGATGTCAGCACCGACACCGAGAATCCGCCGCAGTACCTCGCAGTCTTGCCGTTGCGCAAGGGCGCACGCAATTCGACCGAGTATGACGC
>MERZ01000200.1:0-10631 GCA_001770785.1 Burkholderiales bacterium RIFCSPHIGHO2_12_FULL_61_11 | reverse complement strand
GGGGTGGGAGATTGTCTCGGTTGACCGCACGGGGTTTCGCGTCGAGGCGACGGCGACCACATTGCTGTTCGGCTTCAAAGACGACATCGTCATCCGCGTCACACCCAGCGGCAGTGGCAGTCGGGTCGACGTGCGTTCCCTGTCTCGCATAGGGGGTAGCGACTTCGGTGCGAATGCCAAGCGGATTCGTGTCTTTATCAAAAAACTCCAGGCGGATGCGGCCACTTGACGGTTCAATTCGAACAGAAGCGGACAGTCGAACTGCATGCACAATCCAGCCAGACAGTCCACTTTGGAACCCATTTACGCAGGCTCGTAGCCGGTACCGGCACAAGCGTCTCATGGCCCTGGTGATTTCATCAATCTCAGCTCGACCGCGACAGATGCACGAATTGATTGCTGATAAAGCGCGAACGGCACCCGAAGGTGCCGTTCACTGGCCACTGCCAAGAGGCAGTTGGCCATTAAGCTGCCTTTGTGGCTCTTTTCACGGCATGGGCTGATTGCGTTGCCGCTGCCACGAAGTTTGAGTGTGCCAATTCCACAGCCTTTTTGGTTGAAATCTGAGCCGATTCGACGGCATTCTGGCCGGCGGTTAGTGCGCTCTTAAACGCGGCTACAGCGGATTCGCTTCCAGCTGGAGCGTTCTTGGCAAGGTTTTCCAGCACGCCATTAAACGTCCTTTGTGCTTCGACTGCCTTGACTTCCATGGCTTTTGTAAATTCTGCACCACTCTCCGCAATAATGTTTTTAACGTACGCAACATAGGCAAGAGAGTTCTCGGTCAGGGGCTTAAGCAAATCAGATTGCAGAGTCAGCAGTTCCTGAGCATCTTTCGCGCCCAGTGCTGCTTGCATATGGCCGAATGACTCGCCCAGGAGGGCTTTGGAGGCCGTTATGTTCAACTCGACCAGCTTTTCGACACCGGCAAACGCCTGGGTCGTCAGACGTTCGAGTCCTTGCAAATTCGCTTTGCTCGTAGCGAGGAATTGTTCGACTGCATTGTTCATTAATATCTCCTTGGTTTAATCCGATGAATCAGAGTCTGCTCAAAAAAGTCGTGTTGACCATTTATGTTGCGATGCAACATAAACTAAATTATATGGATTAACAGATTGAATGGTAATTTTTCTGGTGTGACTAATTACCAAAAATTAAGTGGGGTCATGACAGGAAACGAAGCGAAATCCCTCCGATTCATTGAGGCCCCATTACGCCAGCGACTTGACACCAGTAACTGGTTTGGCGCGTTCATTTGACGGTGATTGGTTATCCGAATTTTCAGAATTTCATTCACCTCTGTGTATTAGCGCCCAGAAGATGCGCTGTGCTGATTCCCGCAAAGTCTTCCCCCCTGAGCGTGTCACCGGAACGTTGCGTTCTGCCCGGCCATAATGCCGGTT
The DNA here is from genome assembly GCA_001770785.1 of Burkholderiales bacterium RIFCSPHIGHO2_12_FULL_61_11. Classification (GTDB taxonomy): domain Bacteria; phylum Pseudomonadota; class Gammaproteobacteria; order Burkholderiales; family Burkholderiaceae_C; genus Polaromonas. The sequence goes on along the minus strand of MERZ01000200.1, from coordinate 9,228 downwards.
TTTCCCGGCCGAGGCCGCATCATGATACATTTCTGGTGGTTCTTGAGCCCATCCCTTTCACCTCCCTGAACGGGGCCCGACAGGGTTCTATCCAGCCTGCTTCGTGGTTTTTTTCTGGACAGATGCTCGAGAAATGAAATCGCCCAATGAAATTTCCCTATCGCTTGCCTTGTTCGCTGGTCTAACTTGTAAGCTCGCCGGTTGGCGAAGATATGCCTGGACTGACCACAAATAACTGACACCCCCAGAAGCCATGGCTCTGACTGAAATCGAACTCAAGCGCTGCGAAAAGTCTCTTGCAGAATTCTTGGAGCGCCGCCGTCCGCCCGTCCACCTCCGCGACGAACTGGACCTCGCCTACAGAATCGATGGCCACAACGTTGAGATATTTGAGATTCGACAGGACTGGAAGGACCATGCGACAAAGCATGAAGCACCCGTCGCCAAAGCGACGTTCGTACGGACAAAAGGTGTTTGGAAGGTGCTCTGGATGAAAAGAGACCTCAAGTGGCACGGCTACGAACCCAATCCTGAGGTTAAAACGCTTGAGGCATTTTTGGATGTCGTTGACCGGGATGATTTTGGGTGCTTCTATGGCTAAGAAAGACGCGTCCTGCCCGTCGTGTGCGAGTTCTTGCGCCTGTGGTTATGGTTCAATGATTGCACTCAAACCGTCTGGAGAGTTTCAATGAAGCGAGTTGTCGATGGGGCATCAAAAGCTATGGTCGCGCTGGCCGTTCTGATGTGCAGCGGGTGCGCAGTGGTTGCCGTTGCCGATGCGGCAGTGACTGTTGCCGCCACGGTCGTCAAAACGGGCGTTCAAGTGACTGGCGCTGTGGTCGGCGCGGTGATTCCGGATTAGAAGCAAGCGAAGAAATAACCGCCGCTGGCCCATGCAAGGGATACGTCTGGACCAAGTCAACCCCTGGCTTGGGGGTTCGGACAGGCCCCAAAGCATGGAGTGGCAGACCATCGCTGCGGGAAGGCAAAGGATAGGCTGGAATGCAGGGCGTGTTGAAAGAAAATCCGATACTGCGACAATCCTGCCACTTGCGAAACAAACTGATGACTGCTGATTATTTAATTGAACAGGCCGTGATGCTAGCCTACCGATGGGCGGGATACGCGCTGATGAACCTGGCCGATGACGCCGCGATGATAGCGTTTGCGTTTTGCTGAGGTATTTCGAGGCTGGTCGCGTGCGGGAGGGCTTTGGTTGCTCTGCCGTTGTAGATATTGGAAAAGCAAATTCTTCAGGAAGCGACTGCTCCAACCACCAACTTCAACCACAGAGCATTTGATTATGGTTGGCCCTAAGACTGAATTTTGGCAAGAACGCTTTGAGAAAAAGGAAACAGATTGGGACCGCGGGGGCCCCCAGTCCTCAGTTGTTGGCCTGGCTAGACGGCGGTGACTTGCAACCCTGTCGTATTGCGGTTCCAGGCTGCGGCAGCGGATGGGAACTAGCGGAACTTGCCAAACGCGGATTTGAAGTCATCGGCATTGACTACACCGCCGCCGCCGTAGAAAAAACTCAAGCGCTTTTGCGGGCCCAAGCCCTCAAAGCTGAAGTCGTTCAAGCCGACGTGCTGAGCTACCAACCTGAGAAAAAGTTTGATGCCATTTATGAGCAAACTTGTCTGTGCGCGATTCATCCGGAGTATTGGTTCAAATACTCCCAGCAATTGCATCAATGGCTAAGACCGCAGGGAAATTTATGGGTGCTGTTTATGCAGATGATTCGCCCCGCTGCAACTGAACAGGGGTTGATAGTGGGGCCACCTTATCACTGCGATATCAACGCCATGCGAGCTCTTTTCCCCGAGAGCAACTGGATATGGCCTAAGCCACCCTATGTCAAGGTGCCCCATCCGAGCCTTGCTCACGAGTTGGGGCTACGACTGGTCCGCAAATAAACGATTTTGTTCTGGAGATTTTTGAACCCGAACGGTACCGGCGTGATGTTGATGCAAGGTGATGGTGGAGAGCGCCGACGATCTAACAAAAGGCCCTCTCGAGTAGCGTGTCGGGCTATTCGATGCCGTCACTCGATGCAGCATGAATGACCTGAAAAATCTAGAATCTCTCGGCCTCGTCTTGCCCAGCCTGGCCTACATCGCCGGTGCCATCCTGTTTGGCATCCTCGGATACGTGGCCTTTAGGCCGGGTCGGAAAACATCGACATCCTCACTGACCTGGACTGGCGTGGCCTTGATGTTGTACCCATATGCTGTAACGCAAACGTGGTTGCTCTGGGCCGTTGGCGTTGCTCTTTGCGGTTGGCTTTATGTCAAGTGGAACTGACCAACTCTGTGTGCCTGGCATGATCCGCATGGAGGCCGTTTATCTGGCTCTCGGTGCCAGCGACCTGCGCGCAGGCGTGGACAGAGTTGCGCGCGAGCCAGGCTGCAAATGGCAGTCAGTGCAGGCTGCCCAAGCCGCATCAAGGCCGGTGATGGCGGCTGCCATGGCTGTCATGGCACACGGCAGCAAACCAGGTTGCGGTCGCCATAGACATTGTCCACGCGTCCCACCGGCGGCCAGTATTTTACCTGCTTGAGCGTGGCCACCGGAAAAGCGCCGGTTTCACGCGAATAGGGGCGGTCCCAGTCGGCGCCCAGCAGGCTGGCGGCGGTGTGCGGCGCGTTCTTGAGCGGGTTGTTGCCCTGCGGCCATTGTCCGCTTTCAACTTTGCGAATCTCTTCGCGGATAGCGATCATGGCGTTGATGAAGCGCTCCAACTCGGCCAGGGTTTCGCTTTCGGTGGGTTCCACCATCAGCGTGCCGGGAACGGGGAAGCTGAGCGTTGGCGCATGAAAACCGTAGTCCATCAGGCGCTTGGCAACATCTTCGGCGCTCACGCCGCTGGTCACTTTAAGCGGCCGCAGGTCAAGGATGCACTCGTGCGCGACATGGCCGTTTTCACTGGCGTAGAGCGTCGGGTAATGATCTTTCAGCCGTGCGCTGATGTAGTTGGCGCTCAAAATGGCGGTTTCGGTGGCCTGCGTCAGGCCGTCCGGGCCCATCATGCGGCAATACATCCAGCTGATCGGCAGCACGCCCGCGTTACCGAGTGGTGCTGCTGATATCGCCCCCACGCGGTGACGATCACCCGCTCCGGCAGGACGCGAATTCGCTGGCAAATACGGCACCAGATCGGCCACCACGCACACCGGGCCCACGCCGGGGCCGCCGCCGCCGTGCGGGATGCAGAAGGTCTTGTGCAGGTTGAGGTGGCTCACATCACCGCCGAACTCGCCCGGTGCCGCCACGCCGACCAGCGCGTTCATGTTGGCGCCGTCCACATAGACCCGCCCGCCGTGGGAATGCACCAGCTGGCACAGTTCCCTCACCTGCGTTTCAAACACGCCGTGGGTGCTGGGGTAGGTGATCATCACGGCAGCCAGCTTGGCCGCATGCTGCTCGCACTTGGCCTTGAGGTCGGCCATATCGACATTGCCCTGCGCATCGCAGCCGGTCACCACCACGGTCATGCCCGCCAGGTGCGCGCTGGCCGGGTTGGTGCCATGTGCCGACGAGGGAATCAGGCAGATATTGCGGTGGCCTTGGCCGTTGGCTTCGTGGAAGGCCCGGATGACCAGCATGCCGGCATATTCGCCCTGTGAGCCGGCATTGGGCTGCAGGCTGATGCCGGCGTATCCGGTGGCCTGGCACAGCCAGTCGCGCAACTGCTGGTCAAGCTCGGCATAGCCCTGCAACTGCTCGGGTGGCGCGAAGGGGTGAATGTGGGCAAACTCGGGCCAGGTGATGGGAAGCATCTCGCTGGTCGCGTTAAGCTTCATGGTGCAACTGCCCAGCGGAATCATGCTGCGGTCCAGCGCCAGGTCTTTGTCGCCCAGCATTCGGATATAGCGCAGCATGCCGGTCTCGGAATGATGGGTATTGAACACCGGGTGCGTCAGAAATTCGCTGGTGCGGCGCAAGTTGGCCGGAATCAGCGACTCGATGCCCTTTTCAAACGCACTGACGAGGGGCACGCTTTGGCCGGGCTGGGCAAAGAACGACCAGAGCAGCTCGATGTCCTGGCGGTTGGTGGTTTCGTCGAGCGCCACGCCGAGCTGATTATTCAAGAAAAATCGAAGGTTGGCCCTCGCCTGGCGGGCGCGGTCAGCTATCGAATGAGTCGCGTCGCCGGTCTGGACCGTGACCGAGTCAAAGGCGCCCGTGTGGCTGATCTGGTAACCCATTTCCTGTAGGCCGCGCACAAAGATCGCGGTGTAGGCAGCAATGCGCTGGGCAATACGCTTGAGGCCTTGCGGGCCGTGATACACCGCATACATGCTGGCAATCATGGCGGGCAGCACCTGCGCGGTGCAGATGTTGGAGGTGGCCTTTTCGCGGCGAATGTGCTGCTCGCGCGTTTGCAGCGCCAGCCGATAGCAGGGATTGCCGTGAACATCAACGCTCACACCGACCAGACGGCCCGGCAGCGAGCGCTTGAGCTCATCGCGGCACGCCATGTAGGCCGCATGGGGACCACCATTGCCCATGGGCATGCCAAAGCGCTGCGTGGTGCCCAGCGCGATGTCGGCGCCCCAATCGCCCGGCGGAGTGAGCAGAGTCAGCGCCAGCAGGTCGGCGGCAACGCACAAAATCGCGCCATCGGCATGCGCCTGATCGACCAGCGGCCGCAGGTCATGAATGCTGCCCGTGGTGCCCGGGTATTGGGCCAGCACGCCGAAATAATCGCCCTTGGCCATGAGTTGCTGCAGGGTATCGGCAGCAGTGCTGACCTTGATTTGAATGCCCAGCGGTTTGGCGCGGGTCCGGACCACTTCAATGGTTTGCGGATGGCAGTCGCCCGCCACAATAAAAACATTGCTTTTGCTTTTCACGCTGCGCCTGGCCAGCGTCATGGCCTCGGCGGCGGCCGTGGCTTCGTCCAGCATGGAGGCATTGGCAATAGGCATGCCGGTCAGGTCGGCCACCATGGTCTGAAAGTTGAGCAGCGCTTCCAGACGGCCCTGTGAAATCTCAGGCTGGTAGGGCGTATAGGCGGTGTACCAAGCGGGGTTTTCAAGGATGTTGCGCAAGATGACGCCCGGCAGGAAGGTGCCGTGGTAGCCCTGGCCGATAAAGCTTTTGAAGACCTGGTTTTTGGCGGCTATCGCCTTGAGTTGCTTCAGCGCGGCGGCCTCCGTGACGGGCTCTGGAATGGCCATGGCACTGCTGCGCGCAATCGAGCGCGGAACAATCCCGTCAATCAGCGCCCGGCGCGAGGCCGCGCCCACGACGCTGAGCATGTGGGCTTCATCCGCCGAATCTATGCCGATGTGGCGCGCAATGAATTCGGCTGGGTTTTCAAGCGCTTCGAGCGGCTTGGCGGATTGCATCAACATAGGTGGATATCGTGTCAGGCGTTGGCGAATATTCGGATAGCTCCAGATCAGGGGTGGGCAGAAAAAGCGGTGTAACTTGTCTCATCCATCAAGCTGTCCAGTTGGGAAGGGTCGGACATCTTGATCTTGAAGAACCAGCCGGCGCCCAGCGGGTCGCTATTGGCCAGTGACGGGTTATCGATCAGGGCATTGTTGACTTCAATCACTTCGCCGCCGACCGGCATGTACACGTCGGCAGCGGCCTTGACCGACTCCACCACGGCAGCCGCTTCCTTTTGGGCATAGTCGTTGCCCACGGTAGGCAGGTCCACAAACACCACATCGCCCAGGGCGTCCTGGGCATGAACGGTGATGCCGACGGTGGCGGTGTCGCCTTCAATCTTGAGCCACTCGTGGTCTTCGGTGTATTTGACAGTCATGGGGGTTCTCCAGAGGTTGAGTTAAAAAAGAATCAACAGGTAAAAAGGGTCAGGGAAAGCTCAGCCGCGATGGTAGTGGTTAGGCACAAAAGGCATGCTTGAGACTTCCATCGCAACCGGCTTGCCGCGCACCATGGCACTGACACGAGTACCGAGGGCGGAAAATTCCGGCTTGACATAGCCCATGGCGACCGGCTTGTTGATGGTGGGGCCAAGCAGCCCACTGGTGACTTCGCCAACCTGCGCACCTTCCATGCTTTGCAGCGCGCTGTGCTCGCGCACGGGAATGCGCTCAAGCGCCACCAGACCCACCCGTTTCCTCTTGACGGTGGCGGCGGGGTTGGCCAACTGGGCGAGAATTTTTTCGGCACCCGGAAAACCACCGGCCCGCGCGCCGCCAGTACGCCTGACTTTTTGAATCGCCCAATTCAGACTTGCTTCCACCGGCGTGGTGCTGGTGTCGATGTCATGACCATACAGGCACAGACCGGCTTCGAGCCGCAGCGAGTTGCGGGCACCCAGTCCGACCGGTTTGACTTCAGGCTGAGCCAAGAGCGCGCGGGCCAAGGTCTCGGCCTGCGACGTATGCACCGAAATTTCGAAACCGTCTTCGCCGGTGTAGCCGCTGCGGGTGAGGAAGCAGTCGCAGCCCGCCGCCGTGAAGCGCCCGCCGCTCATAAACACCAGTTTTTCAACGCCGGGTGCCAAGCGCTGCAGCGCAGTGACGGCCTGCGGCCCCTGCAGCGCCAGCAGCGCCCTCTCGGGCATGGGAATGACTTCACAGCGGGTGTCGATTTTTTGCTGGATATGGGCGATATCGCCCACCTTGCAGGCGCCGTTGACGATGATGAATATGTCGCCCCCACGCTCGCCCACTGTGTGTGACTCGCTGCCCCCCGAGGGGGCCTTCGCGTCTTGGGGCGGCCCGGCGACGCTCAAGTCGCCGCCGTTCAGGTAGTCCCGGTTGAAAAACATCAGGTCATCGATGATGCCGCCTTCGTCATTGAGCAGCAGGCCGTAGCGCTGCTTGCCGACGGGCAGATCGATGACATCAACGGGTATCAGGGTTTCGAGGGCGGCTGCCGAATCCGGGCCGACCAGGCGCAATTGACCCATGTGGGAGACGTCAAACAGGCCCGCAGCGTTGCGTGTGTGATGATGCTCGGCCATCAAGCCTGCAGGGTATTGCACCGGCATGGAATAGCCCGCAAATGGAACCATGCGGGCGCCGAGCGCTACATGCAAATCATGCAACGGTGTCTTGAGAAGAGGCTCCGGGGTGGCAAGAGAGTTGTTGGAAGCTGCGTTGGACATTGAGTTCTCCAGGGGCAAACATGAATCCATGGCTAAGAAACCATGCGCTGCCCCTGCTGTCCACTTTACCTGAGAGATTCGCCTGGCGATGCAGGTTTGCTCCTTCGGTGGGCCACTTTGAAAACGGCCTCTCTCCAGTAGGGAACGTCTTGCGGTGCGGTGCGCCGCAAGACGGTTGCCAGTCCTTTTGCCTGAGCGTTCAGCACACCCTCTTGAGGGTGTTGCATGCGCCTTCGGCGGTTTTCGTGTGAAAACTCTCTCCTGACCGCGTCAGTGTAGCCCAAGCGGGCCGGCTTTTTACCTGGCGTAAAACCAGATCGCGCAAAGGCAGCGTGAGCGACGGGAAACAGGTGATCACCATCAGGGTGCTGCGCGTGATGCCGAGCGGGTGAGTGCCATCAGGCTGGGTTTGGCTTTCCGGGAAAATTCGCAATCTGCGCCGTATCAATAAATTTCCGCTGCGATGGCGCGCACATGCTTCAACAGCAGGTTGGCGCCGGGGGACAACAGATGATCGCGCCGCATGATGATGCCGAAGCTGTCCATCTTGCAAGGGAGGTCTATTGGCAGAATCGCCAGTTCGCGCGATCGGATGTCATAGCGTGCCACCTCCATCGGCATCAGATGCAGAAAATCGGTTTGCTGCAGCAGACCCTTGATCACCGACATGGCAGTGGTTTCAACCACGTTGGACGGCGTTGCCATGTCATTGCGTCGAAACATCATGTCAAACCGGTGACGCAAAATGCTGCCGCGTGAGGACAATATCCAACTGGCTGCCGCCAGGTCTTTCAAACCCAGATCGGTGCGCGCCAGCAACGGATGCCCGATGCGCGCGACCGCGCAATCGGTTTCCTCCGAAAGGTCCTCGTACAGCAGGCTCGACTCGTCCTCCTGTTCCAGAATTCGTGCAATCAGGAAATCCAGTTGGCCGCGCTTCAGGCGATCCACCAGCACATTGCTGGTATCGACCTCGACGCCGATGCAAAGCCTCGGGGCCTCCGCCTTCGTGCGCGCGATCGCCTGTGGCACCAGCGTCATGGAGGATGCGATGATCACGCCGATGTCGACCTGCCCCGACAGTCCGGCCTGCAGCGTTGCAATCGAATCTTGCCCCTGCGCCAGGTTGGCGAGTGCCATCCTGACATGGCGGATCATCGTTTCGCCATAAAGGGTCGGCCGGACGCCGCGCGGCAGCCGTTCGAAAAAAGGCACGCCGAAGAGCTCTTCAATGTCCTTCAGCATCTTCGAGGCTGCGGGCTGACTCATATGGGTCTCTCTGGCTGCCTGATGAAGGTTGCGCGCCTCGTCGAGCGCGATCAACAGGAACATTTGACGGGTTTTTAGTTTGGTACGCACCCGTCGCGCAGCGTCATTGTCATTCATCGATCTATGTGTCAGTGGTTCAAGTGATATGCCAATTAATATCAATATTTAATATTAATTCATTTGTTATGTATTTCAGCAGCAACTAAGATTCTGCCGTTTGCATCATTGAAGGGGACAAAAATGTCTGACTCGAAAAAACGTGCGTTGCGGTCTGGCGCCTGGTTCGGCAGCGCCGACAAGAACGGCTTCATGTACCGCAGCTGGATGAAGAATCAGGGCATTCCTGACCATGAATTTCAGGGCAAGCCGATCATCGGCATCTGCAATACCTGGTCTGAGCTGACACCCTGCAACGCGCACTTTCGCAAGATTGCTGAGCATGTGAAGCGCGGTATTTCCGAGGCCGGTGGTTTCCCGGTCGAATTTCCGGTGTTCTCCAACGGCGAATCCAATTTGCGACCCACCGCCATGCTGACGCGCAACCTGGCCAGCATGGATGTGGAGGAATCGATTCGCGGCAACCCGATGGATGCGGTGGTGCTGCTGGTGGGTTGCGACAAGACCACGCCAGCGCTGCTGATGGGCGCCGCCAGCTGCGACATACCGACCATCGTCGTCACCGGCGGTCCGATGTTGAACGGCAAGCACGAGGGCCGCGACATCGGCTCCGGCACCGTGGTCTGGCAACTGCACGAAGCGGTCAAGGCGGGGCAAATCACCCTGCATGAATTCATGTCGGCTGAAGCCGGGATGTCGCGCTCGGCCGGTACCTGCAACACCATGGGTACCGCCTCCACCATGGCCTG
>MERZ01000199.1:16707-17429 GCA_001770785.1 Burkholderiales bacterium RIFCSPHIGHO2_12_FULL_61_11 | reverse complement strand
ACTCACCCGCGAGGACGTTTTTCTTACCCACCGCGGCCGGCCCGAAACCGATATCCGCCTCAAGCTCGGGATGAAAAAATCCGGCGAGATCACGGCCGTGGACTGCGAGATCATCCAGCGCGGCGGCGCTTACGGCGGCTACGGCCTGGTGACGATTCTCTATGCCGGTGCCCTGCTGCACGCGCTCTACAAGCTGGCGGCGGTCAAGTACCGCGGCTATCGCGTGTACGCCAACCTGCCGCCGTGCGGGGCGATGCGCGGGCACGGCGCGGTGGACGCGCGGCACGCTTTCGAATCGCTGCTCGACACGATGGCGGGCGAGTTCGGACTCGACCCGTTCGCCGTTCGCCGCGCCAACCTGATCACTCCCCCGTACCGCACGATCAACGACCTGCAGGTGAACTCGTACGGTATCCCCGACTGCCTGGCCTGGGTCGAACAGGCCTCGGGTTGGAAGACCCGGCATGGCAAGCTGCCGCGCGGGCACGGCCTGGGCGTGGCCTGTTCGCACTACGCCTCCGGATCGGCCAAACCGGTGCACTGGAGCGGCGAGCCGCACGCGGTGATCAACCTCAAGCTCGACTTCGATGGCGGCATCACCATTCTCACCGGCGCTTCCGACATCGGCCAGGGTTCCTCGACGCTGGTCACGCAAATCGTCGCCGAAGTGCTGGCGCTGCCGATGGAACGCATCCGCGTCATTGCCGCCGACAGCGCGCTCA
>MERZ01000199.1:11208-16692 GCA_001770785.1 Burkholderiales bacterium RIFCSPHIGHO2_12_FULL_61_11 | reverse complement strand
GATGAAACAAATCCTTGTCGCCGCGGCGGCCAAACGCCTTGAGGTGACTCCCGAAGAAATCGAATGGGACGGTGAACGCTGCGGGGTAGTCGGCACCGATCGAGCTCTCGATTTTGCGCAAGTCGTTGACGCGGCACTGGTCGATACGGGGACGCTAACGGTCAAGGGAGCGTGGTCGACGCCGCCCGAAACGCAGGGCGGCAAGTTCCGCGGCGCGGCCGTCGGTACGAGCGCTGGGTTTTCCTATGCGGCGCAGGTGGTCGAGGTCGCTGTCGATGAAGACACCGGCGTGGTCATCGTCAAGCAGGTCTGGGTCGCGCACGACTGCGGCTTGGCGATCAACCCGCTGGCCTGCGAGGGGCAGGTCCAGGGCGCCGTGTGGATGGGCATGGGACAGGCCCTGTCGGAGGAGACCCAGTACCACGAGGGGCTCTCGATGCGGCCCAACATGCTCGACTACCGGATTCCGACCATCGCCGAGTCGCCTCCCATCAACGTCAAGCTCATCGAAAGCCACGATCCGCTCGGACCGTTTGGCGCGAAGGAAGCAAGCGAAGGCGCGCTGCACGGCTTTCCACCGGCGCTCACCAATGCGATTTTCGATGCCATCGGCATTCGGCTGACCGAACTGCCGGCTACACCCGATCGCGTGCTTGAGGCGATCCATGCTAAAAAACGTGAGGAGCGGTTGCGCTCGCGGGTTCGCCCGGCCACGACCGCCAGCCCCGAAAGGAAATAACCATGGAACGCATGCCCGAGTTCGACCTTCAGCACCCGACGAGCCTTGCCGAGGCCGCCGCGCTGCTGGCCTCGAAGCCACTGGCCCGACTGCTGGCCGGTGGCACTGACCTGGTGCCGAATTTGCGCCGTGGCCTTGAGTGCCCGCCCTTGCTCGTGAGCCTCGGCGCGGTGCGCGATTTCTCGGACATCTCTTTTAGCGATGCCGGACTGACGCTGGGAGCGGGAGTGACTCTCTCAAGCCTCGCGGCGCACGAACAGCTTGCGCGCCACTACCCGGCCATCACCGAGGCCGCGCGAGCCATCGCCGGCCCCGGCCATCGCAGTGTCGCCACACTCGGCGGCAACCTGTGCCTGGACACTCGTTGCGTGTTCTACAACCAGAGCGAGTGGTGGCGTGCGGCAAACGATTACTGCCTCAAGCGCGGTGGCGAGGTTTGCCATGTCGCTCCCCAGGGTAAGCGATGCCACGCCGCTTTCAGCGGCGATCTGGCCCCGGTACTGCTCACGCTGGGAGCCGAGGTCGAACTGGTCGCCAGCCAGCGCACGCGCCGCCTGCTGCTATGCGAGCTCTACCGCGACGACGGCGCCACGCACCTGACGCTAGAGCGTGACGAGGTGCTTGCCCGCGTGCTGGTTCCGGCCGCGTCGGCGTCCCTCGTCTGCGGCTATCGCAAGGCCCGTACCCGCGGCGCCATGGACTTCCCGCTAGCCGGCGTGGCCTGCGCACTCAAGCTCAGAGGCGGCGCGCTCAGCGAACTGCGGGTCGCGTTGACGGGCACCAATTCGCAACCGCTCCTGCTTGACGGCACCCACGAATTGACCGGACGGCCGGTCGATGACGAGTTGCTCGCCAAGCTCGGTAAGCTCGTGCAGAAGCAGGTGAGCCCGATGCGCACCACCGTCACCCCCTCCAACTACCGGCGGCAGGTGGCCTCCGCGCTGGCGCAGCGGCTGGTTCGTGAGTTGGCGCTCGCCAGCGGCAAGGAATAAAAAACATGAGGGGCTATCCCCCCAAACGCTGCCGCTGATGGAATGGCAGTGAAACGTGAAATGAGGTCATCAATGTACCAAATCTCCAGGCGTGAAGTTTTCTCGGAAAACGCCTTTCTGTGGGACGTTCTGGCACCGGATGTGGCTGCGGCCGCGCAACCCGGGCACTTTGTGATGCTGCGTCTGAACGACAGTGGCGAGCGCATTCCGCTCACGGTCGCGGATTTTGACCGCGAGCGCGGCACCGTTACCGTTGTGGTTCAAGCGCTGGGCAAGACCACCCGGGAAATGCGCGACGATTTTCAGCAGGGCGACAGTTTTGGCGACTTTGTCGGACCCTTGGGCCTGCCTCAGCACATCGAAAAAATCGGTCATGTGGTTCTGGTCGGCGGGGGCTTGGGCGTGGCACCTATTTTTCCGCAATTGCGAGCCTTCAAGCAAGCGGGCAACCGCACCACCTGCATCGTCGGTTTTCGCAGCAAGGAACTCGTGTTCTGGGCCGACAAGCTGGCCGAGTTCTCGGATGAGCTGATCATCTGCACCGACGACGGCAGCGCCGGGCGGGCCGGTTTCGTCACGGCCGCGCTCAAGGATCTGCTGGACACGCAACAGCCCGATGTTGTGGTGGCGATCGGCCCCATGCCCATGATGCACGCCTGTGTAGACACGACCCGCCCCTATGGTGTCAAGACCATGGTGTCGCTCAACACCATCATGGTCGATGGCACCGGCATGTGCGGCTCGTGCCGCGTTACGGTCGGTGGTGAAGTCAAGTTTGCCTGTGTGGATGGCCCGGACTTTGATGGCCACAAGGTGGATTTCAAGGAGTTGCACGCGCGCCAGAGACGCTTCAAGAAGCAGGAGACCCAGGCGAACGAGGATGCGGCCCACATTTGCAGTCTTGAAGAGAAGCTGTTTGTTCAAGGCAAGCGAACCTACAAGAAGTATTCAGCCTTGGAACGTCATCAGGTCAAGATGCCCGAACGCAACCCGGAGGAGCGCTCCCACTCCTTTGCCGAAGTCAACCTGGGCTACAGCTATGCGGCAGCCCTGCGGGAGTCCGAGCGCTGCATTCAGTGCATCAACCCGACCTGCATCGCGGGTTGCCCGGTCGGCATCGATATTCCGCGCTTCATCCGGCACCTGTTGGTGCGAGACCTTGATGCGGCGGTGGAAACCATTCATGAATCGAGCATTTTCCCCTCGGTCTGTGGTCGGGTCTGCCCACAGGAAAGCCAGTGCGAGGCCCAATGTGTGCTGATCAAGGCCAAGATGGAGCCGGTGGCCATCGGTCGTCTGGAGCGCTTTGTGGGGGACAACGCACATGCCGCCCGCCCCAAGCCGCTGCACTTTGAAAAATCCCTGGGTCGTGTCGCCATTGTGGGCTCCGGGCCAGGGGGTCTCGCCGCAGCCGCGGATTTGGTGAAATTCGGGGCCGACGTGACCGTTTATGAAGCGCTGCACGTCATCGGGGGTGTGCTGCGTTACGGCATTCCGTCCTTCCGCTTGCCGCGAGTCATCATCGACCGGGAAGTGCAACGCCTGCGCGATAGCGGCGTGAAGTTCGAAACCAACAAAGTCATTGGCAAGACCTTTACCGTCCCGCAATTGACCGGCAATATGGGGTTTGACGCGGTATTCGTTGCCGCAGGTGCGGGGGCACCCTCGTTTCTCGGCATTCCGGGCGAGTTCGCGGGGCAGGTTTTTTCGGCCAATGAATTCCTGACCCGCGTTAACCTGATGGGCGGTGATCAGTTCCCTTACCTCGATACGCCCATTGGGCTGGGTGACAATGTCGTGGTGATTGGCGCGGGCAATACCGCCATGGACTGCCTGCGCGTGGCCAAGCGCTTGGGCGCCTCCCGCGTGCGCTGTGTTTACCGTCGTTCTGAAGATCAGGCACCAGCCCGGATTGAGGAGTTGCGCCACGCCAAGGAAGAGGGCGTCGAGTTCTGTTTCCTGCATGGTCCGACCGAAATCCTGCTCAATGACGAGGGCGATGTGCGTGCCATCCGGGTCGAAAAAATGGCATTGGGCGAGCCCGATGCGCGCGGTCGGCGCGCGCCCGTGCCCCAGGGCGAATTCCTCGAATGGGATTGCGACACCGTGATCTACGCGCTGGGCACCAAGGCCAACCCGATCGTGGCAAAAGCCACCCAGGGGCTGGCGCTCAACAAGTGGGGCTACATCGTGGCCGATGAAGAGACCCAAGCCACCAACTTGCCCGGTGTCTTTGCCGGCGGCGACATCGTGACCGGTGGTGCCACGGTCATTCTGGCGATGAGCGCCGGGCGGCGCGCTGCCAGGGCGATTGCAGCCTACCTTCAGCAGGGCCGCCAGACCTGGCCGATTCGTTCTGCCGATCTCGAGATTTTTGTCCCACCGGTTGCGGTTGATTCCGTTGCCTGAACTAAGGTCAATGCCATGCTGTGTCCCAAATGTCAACAACCCCTCGAAGATGGCGACGAGGCCTACATCTGCTGCGCCAATGCCAGCGTGCAATGGCGCTGCGTGCAGTGCGCCAAGGTGAGCGAGGGCTTTGCCTTTCCCTACGGCCTGTGTCCGCATTGCGGCGGCAAGCTCGCGGTGCTTGATTCACGCCGCATCGATGCTGCCGCTGCGCTCGATGGCATCCGCATGGCCTTCGAGATTGAATTGGGCGGGCGGGCCTTCTATCAGCGCGCCGCCGCCGACAGCAGCGATCCGCCGCTGCGGGCCCTGTTCAGCCGCTTCGCCCTGATGGAGGGCGAGCATATGGAGACGCTTTCGCGCCGCTACCACGCCGATGTGCCGACACCGTCAGCGGATTTCAAGGTGGAGTTGGCAGCGATCTTTGCCGGTATCGAAAACCGGCCGCAGGACCCGGCCAACCTGTTTCGCATCGCCATCGGGCTCGAGAAGCGTGCCGCGGAGTTTTTTACCACACGCTCAGGGCAGGCAACCCCCGGGTCGGCTGAACACCACCTGTACCGGGAGCTAGCCGCCGAGGAAAACCAGCACGCCGACATCCTCGCCACCGAGTACGAGCGCTGGCGCTCCGGCAAACCCGGCCTTTTTAGCAGCGACCTGATCGGAAGCGACGCGCCGCGGCCGGCGGGACAAACCGCCATGACGATGAACGCGGCGGCTGTCCTCCTCGGAAATCACGACTCGCAGCGCACAGCCCTGCGCTGCGGCACCGAGAATGTGAGCTACGGCGCGCTGCGCGACCGGGTGGCCCGGACCGCATCCGTTTGGCGCGCGCGCGGGATTGCGCCGGGCGACCGCGTGGCCATCAAGCTGGGCGACGGTTGTGACTGGGTCTGCGCGTTCCTGGGAACGATCTGGGCGGGTGGCGTCGCGGTGGCAGTCAATCCACGCATTCCCGCGGCCGAGTGGCAATACATCCTGGACGAAGCGGGCTTCAGCATCATCCTGGCTGACTCGAACGAAGACACGCCCGCCCCTTGGCGCGAACGGGTCATGCTGCTTGACGACTGGCGGCGCGAAGTGGCCGCCGCCACACCCATCGCCGCCGAGCCGATGGATGAGCAGGCACCGGCCTTCTGGTGCCACTCGTCAGGAACCTCAGGCAAGCCCAAGGCAGTCGTGCATGCGCATCGCATCGCGCTGCAGATCGAACAGGTCTCGCGCGACGGGCTCGGCATTCGCGCTGATGACCGGATGTTCGCCACCTCAAAGTTGTTCTTCTCCTTTCCGCAGACCAACAGTCTGTTCGCCGGCTTGAAGCTCGGCGCCACGGTGATTCTCGAC
>MERZ01000199.1:5516-11177 GCA_001770785.1 Burkholderiales bacterium RIFCSPHIGHO2_12_FULL_61_11 | reverse complement strand
CCGCAGTCGCGGACCAGCGTCCGACGGTGCTCTTCAGCGTCCCCTCGCTGTACCGCAATCTGCTGCATGAGGGACTGGCACCGGGCATCGCGCAAGCCGGCGTGCGCCTGTGCGTGTCGGCTGGCGAGTCTTTGCCGAACAGCCTGCGCGACGAGTGGCTTCGACAGACCGGACTTTCGATCAGCA
Source organism: Burkholderiales bacterium RIFCSPHIGHO2_12_FULL_61_11 (assembly GCA_001770785.1). Taxonomy (GTDB): domain Bacteria; phylum Pseudomonadota; class Gammaproteobacteria; order Burkholderiales; family Burkholderiaceae_C; genus Polaromonas. The sequence continues at coordinate 10,991 of MERZ01000199.1, read as the reverse complement.
ACGGCTATGGTGCCTCCGAAACCCTGATTCTGGTCATGCTCAGCCAGGGTGATGCGCAGGGCCTCTCGCCGTCGCCCGGCGTGGAAATCCGGCCGCTGAACGATGTCGCGGACGGCGTGCCGACGCGCATCCGCATCCGCGCACCGACGCTCGCGCTCGGCTACCTCGACCGGCCGCAGGCGCAGGCCGAGAGTTTCCTCGACGACGCATTTTGTCCGGCCGACCTGTTTGCACGCGATGCGGCAGGCACCTGGCGCTTCGCCGGTCGCGAGGATTCGCTGGTGAAGATCCACGGTCGCTGGGTCAACCTGGTCGAACTCGAGGAGCGGCTGTGCGCGAACATCCCCGGTATCGCCGAGGCCGCGGCGGTGTGCGTGCCCGACAGCGATGGCGTGGACGCCGTGGCGTTTTTCTTCGTGGCACGCGACGATGACGCGGCCAGCACCGCATTGCGGGCTCGCGCCGATGCCCTTCCGCCCTACCAACGGCCGCGCTGGCTGCATCCTGTGACGACGCTGCCGCGGACAGCCACCGGAAAATTGTTGCGTCGCACGCTCCAGGAATTGCATCGCACATTGTGATGAGGCCATGAAAAAACCCATGTGTGCCGTCCTGCCCAAAACCGCGCCCCGCGAAATTTGTAGCGAGAGCGCGAGATCTGCGCGAACGCCCGGCGAGCAATGGCGTGACACCGACGGCATCCACATCGAGGCGCGTGGACTTGCTCCCCCCGCGCCACTTGTCGCCATCATCAAGCTGGTCGAGTCGGTTCTCGATGCAACGCCGGTGATCGTCCACCACGACCGCGATCCGGTGCCCCTGTATGCAGAGTTGGCGCAGCGCGGCTGGATTGCGCAGCGCATTGAAGGTGAGACCGGTGAGGTTCGGCTGAGATTGTCAAAGGGCTCCTGATGGCAATCGCCAGCACATTCCTGGGGGGTGCAAAGGGGCGCTTGCTGGCGCCATCGATTCCATTTCGCTTCTTCGCAACGGCGGTTCTGTTCCAGGGGCTCGCCTGGCTGGCACTCCTTTGGGCGGCACCGTCAGTCCCCCGGTTTGCGGGTGGCCTGGGTTGGCCATTGGCTTCGCTGCACCTATTTACGCTGGGGGTGCTGATGATGACGGCGATTGGCGCAAGTCTGCAACTGCTCCCAGTGGCGACCCGGCAGGCCGTTCCAGCAGCCAAGTGGCCTTATGACCTGGTTTGGAGTCTTTACACCGCAGGCGTGGTAGGTCTGACCAGCGGCATGGCGAGCGCTGCGCCGACGGTCCTGCTGGGGGGTGCGATAGCGTTGGCGAGCGCTTTGCTGATCTTCCTGTTTCTGCTAGTCCGCAACCTGCGGGGCGCCAAGGGGATGCGGCTGGTGGTGGTGCATGGCTGGGCTGCGTGCTGGTCACTGCTGGTCTTGCTCGGCACCGGTCTGTCACTGGCCGGTGGGTACAGCGGCCTGGCCTTGTTTGAGCGTCAGAGCGCTATTGGTTTGCATGTCACCTTTGCCGGCTACGGCTTCATGGGTATGCTGGTGATGGGGCTTTCCTACATTCTGGTGCCGATGTTCGCGCTGTCCGACAACCCGGCACCGCGTTGGGCCAGCCTGTCGGTTGCGCTGGCCATCGTCGCACTTGCGCTGGCGCTGCTGGTGTCATTTGGCATGCTGCCGACGCACTTCTTTCGCCTGTACCTCGGTATCGGCGCCGTGGCCTTCGCAATTCACGTGGCATTGATGGTGCAGTCGCTGCGCACCGGCATGCGCCAGGGGCTGGGCAAATCGTTTGTGCTGGTGCGACTCGGCTGGACTGGTTTGGGCGCAAGCTTTTTGGCAGCGCTGGCGCTGGAGTTTCAGGTGTTGACAGTGAGCGGGCCAACCTTGTTTGGTGTGCTGTTGGTGGGCGGTTTGCTGACCATGCTGCTGGGCGTGCTGTCACGCATTGTTCCCTTTCTTGCCTCCATGCACGCGGGCGCCGGCCGGCGTCGTCCTCCGACACCCTCCAGCCTGACGGCGCAGCGTCCGCTGGACATCCATTTCTATAGCCATGTTGCGGCCCTGCTCACGCTGCTTGTGGCGGTGCTGCTTGATAGTGTCTGGCTGGTACGTGCGAGCGCTGTCGTGGGCGTGCTTGGCGCTGCGGCTTTTGGCGTTTTTTTTGTCAACGCATGGCAGCGCATGACGCAGATCGCGCCCGGGATTGACGTGCCAACTGCTCCCAAACCGCAGGCCTAGCGGGATGCCCGCGTCGCCGATCCGGCCCGTGTCAGTGCAGCGTATTCGGGGATATCGACTGATGAGAATCAACCTTAACGAGGAGCGCAACAGATGATCGAGCAAGACTACCTGGCGTGGCCGTTTTTCGACGACAGCCATCGCACCCTGGCACGCGAGTTCAACGCCTGGGCGGCGGACCACCTGCCCGATGTTGCGCAGCCGACCGACGTTGACCAGGCATGCAGATCGCTGGTGGCTCAATTGGGCGAAGGCGGCTGGCTGCGTTACGCCGTGGCCAAGGCCTTTGGCGGCGCGCGCGACGTCATCGACGTGCGTTCGCTGTGCTTGTTGCGCGAGAATCTTGCGCGCCGATCGGGATTGGCCGATTTTGCGTTCGCGATGCAAGGGCTGGGCAGCGGTGCCATCTCCCTCGCAGGCTCGGAAGCGCTCAAGCAGAAGTATCTGCCGAAGGTTGCCGCAGGACGGCTTATCGCCGCCTTTGCGCTATCGGAACCTGACGCTGGTTCCGACGTCGGTGCCATCGCCACCAGTGCCCGGCGGGACGGCGCGCATTATGTGATCAATGGCGAAAAAACCTGGATATCCAACGGCGGGATTGCCGATTTCTATTGCGTGTTTGCCCGCACCGGCGAAGCGCCGGGCAGCCGCGGCATTTCCGCCTTCGTGGTCGATGCGGATAGGCCGGGACTGGAAATTGCAGAGCGCATCGACACCATGGCGCCGCATCCGCTTGCCACCCTGCGCTTCACCGACTGCCGCGTGCCGGCGGAAAACCTGTTGGGGCAAGCCGGTGCCGGCTTCAAGACCGCGATGCAGACGCTCGACATTTTCCGCACCAGCGTGGCCGCCGCGGCCGTGGGTTTTGCCCGGCATGCGCTGCATGAGGCGCTGTCGCGCTCGGTGTCGCGCCGCATGTTCGGCCATACCCTGGCCGATTTTCAGCTCACTCAGGCCGCGCTGGCGGACATGGCCACGGGAATCGACAGTAGCGCGCTGCTCACTTATCGCGCGGCATGGACACGTGACTGCCTCAAGACGCAGGCCACGCGTGAGGTCGCGATGGCCAAGATGGTCGCCACCGAATCCGCGCAGCAAGTGATCGACAAGGCGGTACAGCTATTCGGCGGCCTCGGCGTCAAATCCGGCATGGCGGTCGAGCGGCTCTATCGCGATATCCGCGCGTTACGCATTTACGAAGGTGCCACCGAAGTCCAAAAGCTGATTATTGGGCGCGAAATTCTCAAGGATGTGCAGCCGGTTCAGGGCGGCCTCTAGGGTCAGGCCCAGCCCGAACGGGACGATTTGAACCGCCCGGATAAGGGGGGCGTTCTTCAGACGCGAAGAACGTCAGGCGTGTCGTCGCGGCACGTCAAGCTGGCAACCCGTGAATTCGTTCAGGCGCTGGCGCAGGTCGTCGGGAATGGGCACGGCGCGGCCGGTGGCGAAGGAGCTGACGCACAGGGTCAGCTTGGACGACAGCCGCACCTTGCCTTCGAAGAGTGCCTGAACCAGAAGCAGGATCGAACTGTTGCCGATGCGTTCTACCTTCAGGGTCAGGGTGATGACCTCGCCGATCTTCGAAGGCGCCACGAAGTCGCACTGAATGTTGACCATGGGCAGGCCGAGGCGGCGGTTGGTGATGAAGCCCGCGTAATCGATGTTCAGGGCGTGGTTGAACCAGTCCTCGACCAAGCCATTGAACATGACGAAATAATGCGGATAAAAAATGATGCCGGCGGGGTCGCAGTGCGAAAAGCGGACCAGCATGTCGCTGGAGAAGACGTTTTTGTTGGGCTCTCTGATCATGGAGGGTCGGCTGGATTGAGGACAAAAACGGTCATCATACCGCTGTGGCAATGAATGGTAGGCCTCGCGGATTGCCTGATCGGCGCTCGCGGGTGTTTCATTCCTGGAACTCGCCATATGCTAGGGGTGTTAATAGCTATTAAAATAGTAGCGATTGATGGGCCATCTGGAGCCGCCTTGTCGAGGCGCTGAAAATGGCCGTTACGCTCTCGGAAAGCCCTGGCAAAATCGCTGAAGAATCCGCCAGCAAAACGCCCCGGTCTGCCGTTCGCTACCCCCCCAGGAATCTTTCCATGTCCATGAGTACGCTTTTTTCCATCAGCCTGGCTGCCTTGCTGGTGTTCTGGGCCGTCGGTGCCTATAACCGCCTGGTGCGGCTCAAAAACACCATCGGCAATGCCTTCGGCCAGATCGATGTCCAGCTCAAGCGCCGCTACGACCTGATTCCCAATCTGGTCGACGCCGCCAAAAAATACCTGCAGCACGAGCAGAGCACGCTCGAAGCGGTGATTGCCGCGCGCAACCAGTCGCGCAGCGCCAGCGAGGCCATGCGCAGCCACCCGGCCAATGCCGCTGCCGTGACTGCCCTGGCGGTGGCCGAGCAGGCCCTGAGCGGCAGTCTGGGGCATCTGTTCGCGCTGGCCGAGGCCTACCCCGAACTCAAGGCGGATCAGACCATTCGCGATCTCAGCGAAGAACTCGCAAGCACCGAAAACAAGGTCGGCTTTGCCCGCCAGGCCTACAACGACGCCGTGCTCGACTACAACAATGCCCAGGGGCAATTTCCGGCGCTGCTGATTGTCCGCCTGTTTGGCTTTGCACCGTCGGCCATGCTGCGCGCCACCGAGAGCGCGCTGGAGCGTCAGGCCGTGCGCATCCAGCTGTGATCACTGGCTTTTTTTATTTCTCGATTCAATGATGCGTTTTTTGACCGGCAAGAAGAGGCGCGGGCGCAAACCCGTCGGCTGCTGCTGCTGTTTGGCTTCCTGGCCCTGCCCGGCGCTGCGATCCTGGCCACCGGCTTTCTGGGCTGGCTGGCGGGGCGCGATGACGCGGCCGTGATGCGGCCCGATGCGATCTTTTGAGATGTTTCAGGAAACCGATGCAAGACCACCCGACCCAAGTCCCTCTGTGGCGCCAGCTTCAAGGGGCGGCTTCCCTGTTAATGGCGGTGCGAGACGGCCAATCCATGACGGCCGCGCTGGAAGATGTCGACCAGGCGCTCCGGCCCGGCGTTCAGGCGCTCGCTTTTCATGTGCTGCGCTGGCTGGGCCGCGCCGAGGCCTTGCGCCAGCAACTGGCCAGGCGCCCACCGCCGCCTGAGGCCGACGCGCTGCTGTGCGTGGCGCTGGCGCTGGGCTGGTCCGAAGTGGACGCGCCTTACACGATGCACACGCTGGTCGATCAAACCGTGGAAGCCGCCAAACGCAGCGAAGCCACCCGG
>MERZ01000199.1:5132-5426 GCA_001770785.1 Burkholderiales bacterium RIFCSPHIGHO2_12_FULL_61_11 | reverse complement strand
TGGCGCTGACCGAGAAAAGTCCGCAAGCCGTCTGGAACCACCCGCAATGGTGGATCGACCAGGTCCGCCACGACCACCCGGCGCACTGGCAAACGATTTTGCAGGCCAACAACAGCCGGGCCCCGCTGATACTCCGGGTGAATCAACGAAAAACGACTCAAGCCAAGTATCTGCAGGCGCTTTCAGCTATCAATATAGAAGCGTCGCCGGTGGGGGAAAACGGCGTGATCCTGGCTGCGGCGCGACCCGTGACGGCGCTGCCAGGCTTTGCCGAAGGGCATTTTTCGGTGCAGG
>MERZ01000199.1:4007-5116 GCA_001770785.1 Burkholderiales bacterium RIFCSPHIGHO2_12_FULL_61_11 | reverse complement strand
CTCAGGATTCTCGACGCCTGCGCCGCACCGGGCGGCAAAACCGCGCACCTGCTGGAGCTGGCTGATTGCGAAGTGACGGCGCTCGATATCGACGCCCGCCGTTGCGAGCGCATCGCGCAGAATCTGCGGCGTCTGGGCCTGCAGGCGGACATTGTGGTGGGCGACGCCGGCCAGCCCGACGCCTGGTGGGATGGCCGGCCTTACGACGCCATCCTGCTCGACGCGCCTTGCACCGCCTCGGGCATTGTGCGGCGCCATCCCGACGTGCGCTGGCTGCGCCGTCCCAGCGACATCGGCCAGCTGGCAGGCATTCAGGCGCATCTGCTCAAGGCGCTGTGGCCCCTGGTCAAACCCGGCGGGCGCCTGCTGTACTGCACCTGCTCGGTTTTCCGTGCCGAAGGTGACCAGCAGATACAAACGTTCCTTGCACACCACACCGAAGCCCTATTAATGCCCTCGCCAGGGCATTTGCTGCCCCAAAGTGGCGTTGCAGCGACCCTCTTCCCGGACAATTTGCTGCGTGAGCACGATGGTTTTTATTTCGCCCTTCTTGAAAAACGCAGTTATTAACGCGCTGGCGCGCTTCGTCCTGGGCTTTTTCCTGTGCACGTTTTGGCTGTTCGGCCAAAGCGCCGCCCTGGCGACCGAGATCACGCAGCTGCGCGTTGAGCGCGCCGATGACGGGATTTACCTGTCTGCATTGGTCCGGTTTGAGCTCCCGCCCGTGGTGGAAGATGCCCTGCTCAAGGGGATTCCGATGTTTTTTGTGGTCGAGGCCGACATCTACCGTGAGCGCTGGTACTGGACCAATCCGCGGGTTGCCAGCGCCGCCCGCACCCTGCGCCTGGCCTACCTGCCCCTGACCCGCCGCTGGCGCGTCAACATCGCCCCGGGGCTGATCACCAGTTCCGCCGGCCTGCGCGCCACGCTGAACCAGAACTACGACACGATGGCCGAAGCCCTGTCGGCGATCCAGCGCGTGGCCCCCTGGAAAATCGCCGAAATCTCCGATGTCGACCTGGATGCCTCGCACAGGCTCGACTTCAGTTTCCGGCTCGACCTATCGCAGTTGCCGCGCCCCTTCCAGATCGGCGTGGCCGGGCAACGGG
>MERZ01000199.1:0-3955 GCA_001770785.1 Burkholderiales bacterium RIFCSPHIGHO2_12_FULL_61_11 | reverse complement strand
AAGCAGCCAGGCCTTTCGCTGGACCGTCGGCGTCGCTGTAGGGGTGATGGCGGCCCTGGGGCTGGTTCTGCTGTTTTTGCTGACCCAGGCCACCGGCAACCGCGAGCTCTACGAACGCAATTACGCGCTGCTGTTTGGGCTGAATGTGGCCGTCGCCGGCTTGTTGCTGCTGGTGATTGGCTGGATCATGCTGCGCTTGGCGCTGCGCCTGCGCCGCGGCCGCTTTGGCAGCCGCCTGCTGGTCAAGCTGGCGGCCATCTTCGCGCTGGTCGGCCTGCTGCCCGGCCTGACGATTTATGTCGTCTCCTACCAGTTCGTGTCGCGCTCGATTGAGAGCTGGTTTGACGTGGAGGTTGAAGGCGCGCTGGCGTCGGGTCTGAACCTGGGGCGCGCCACGCTGGACACCCTGGCCTCCGAGCTGGCCAACAAGACGCGTCAGGCAGCCGCGCAGCTGTCGGATACCCCTGATGCCCTGGCGGGTCTGGCACTGCTGCGCCTGCGCGAGCAGTTGTCGGCCAGCGATGTGGTGCTCTGGAGCGCGTCCGGCCAGGTGATTGCCAGCGCCGGTGAATCGCGTTATTTGCTCCAGCCCGAGCGCCCGCCGGCGCAACAACTGCGCAGCGCACGGACCCAGCGCGTCATCACGCAGATCGAAGGCCTGGACGAGGTGGTTCCCGGCGGCAGCGGCGAGCTGTCAGCCGGCAGCGCGGGTGCCGCCACCGGCGCGGCCGCCCTGGCGCCGCGCATCAAAGCGATTGCCGTCGTGCACAACCCGAGCGTGAGCGTGCTGGGTGATTCCCGCTTTTTGCAGGTGACCGAGATGTTGCCCGCAAGCCTGGTGACCAACGCCATCGCCGTTCAGGAGGCCAACCGCCAATACCAGGAGCGGGCACTGGCGCGCGGCGGCCTGCGCAAGATGTACATCGGCACCCTCACGCTCAGTCTTTTCCTGGCAGTATTCGGTGCGGTGCTGCTGGCCGTGTTGCTGGGCAACCAGCTCGCCAAACCGCTGCTGTTGCTGGCCGAAGGGGTCAAGCAGGTGGCACAGGGCGACCTGACGCCCAAAGCCGCGCTGCTGGGCAAAGACGAGCTCGGCGGCCTGACCCGATCGTTTGCCGACATGACGCAGCAGCTGGCCGATGCCCGCTCGGCGGTGCAGCAAAGCATGAACCAGGTGGATGCGGCGCGCGCCAACCTGCAAACCATTCTCGACAACCTCACCGCCGGTGTCATCGTGCTCGATGTGCGAGGCCACATCCAGTCCAGCAATCCGGGCGCAACCCGCATCCTGCGCGCGCCGCTGGCCACTTACCAAGGCAAGTCGCTTGGCGAAGTGCCTGGCCTGGAACTGTTTGCCAAGGAAGTGCTGGCCCGCTTTGCCGAATCCCTTGGCGACAATGCGCTGCAGGGGCCCGAACACTGGCAGCAGTCGTTTGAACTTCATGCCGCCGAACACGGCGCAGCTGACAAGGCCATTACCCTGATTGCGCGCGGCGCCAAAATGCCGGGCACTGAAGAGTTCTTGCTGGTGTTCGACGACATCTCTGAAATGGTGTCAGCCCAGCGTGCGCAGGCCTGGGCCGAGGTGGCGCGCCGGCTGGCGCACGAGATCAAGAACCCGCTCACGCCGATTCAGTTGTCGGCCGAGCGCCTGGAGATGAAGCTCACGGGCAAAGTGGGCGAGCCCGAGCAGGCGCTGCTCACCAAGTCCGTCAAGACCATCGTTGACCAGGTCGATGCCCTGAAGCGCCTCGTCAACGAATTTCGCGACTACGCCCGTCTGCCTGCTGCCGAGCTCAAGCCGGTTGACCTCAATGCGCTGGTCACCGAGGTGATGCAGCTGTACGCCAGCGACAACGCCGTGGTTCCTGTCACTGCCGAGCTTGACCCCCATGCCCCGCCGATTCGCGGCGATGCCCACCAGTTGCGCCAGGTCATTCACAACCTGCTGCAAAACGCGCAGGATGCCCAGGAGGGCAGGGACAACGGCCGCGTCACGCTCAAGACCGAGTACCTGGAGGCCTCCCGGCGTGTGCGCCTGATCGTGCGTGACAATGGGCCAGGCTTCCCCGAGCACATCCTGCAGCGCGCCTTTGAGCCCTACGTCACCACCAAGCTCAAAGGCACGGGACTGGGGCTGGCGGTGGTCAAAAAAATCGCCGACGAACACGGCGCGCGCATCGATATTGCCAATCGCGTGGTGGATGGTCGCGTGCAAGGCGCGCAAGTATCGTTATCATTCGCAGTTGTGGCGTAACTGCATTACCCGGCAACTCACGCAGTCACTTTTTTCGCATCCGCAACAACTGGCAGGGCAGCAATTCAATCATGGCAAATATTCTGGTGGTCGACGACGAGCTGGGCATACGCGACCTTCTCTCGGAAATCCTCAATGACGAAGGGCATCAGATCGAACTGGCTGAAAACGCCGCGCAAGCTCGCGCCGCCCGCGTTCGCGCCAGGCCAGACCTGGTGCTGCTCGATATCTGGATGCCCGACACCGACGGCGTGACGCTGCTCAAGGAGTGGTCGTCCAGCGGCCTGCTCACCATGCCCGTCATCATGATGAGCGGCCATGCGACCATAGACACGGCGGTAGAGGCCACCAAAATTGGCGCGCTGGCGTTTCTAGAAAAACCCATCACACTGCAAAAGCTGCTGAAGGCTGTCGAGCAAGGCCTGACCAAAACCATCGCCCGCAAGCCCGTCATGCTGAACGCCGCCTTCCATTCGGGCGACCTCAGCCTGGAGGCCGTCATGACAGGCGGCACCTTGCCCGCGCCGGTCGATCTCGGTCCCCAAGCCACGCAAAGCTTTTTTCTTGAAAAGCCGTTGCGCAATGCCCGCGACGAGTTTGAAAAGGCCTACTTTGAGTTTCACCTCGTCAAGGAAGGCGGCTCCATGACCCGAGTGGCCGAAAAGACCGGCCTGGAGCGCACCCATCTGTACCGCAAATTAAAGCAGCTCGGCGTCGATCTCACGCGCGGCAAGCGCGGCGGCTGAACATTCCCCCGCCATCGTCTGGATGGCTGCCGCGCTGATATATAATTCGCGGCTCAGGCCCGGTAGCTCAGTCGGTAGAGCAGAGGATTGAAAATCCTTGTGTCGGTGGTTCGATTCCGCCCCAGGCCACCAAAATAACCCGTATGGGTAAAGGAAAGCCTGCTATTCAATACGTAGCAGGCTTTTTTCTTTGGGCCTCATGTAGCCACCATGTAGCCATCAGTACAGGGTCTTGTGCCGTGAAGGTCCGCAACTTAAGCTATGAGCCAACCGCTTTGTGTTTGTGGGTTTCATTTTCGCGCACCACCTTGCCCTCTCGCATTAGCAGTCCAAGCACACTATGCGAAAGATAACCCCGCACACTAGGGGTCCTTCCTTCTGACCGAGGAAAAGACGTCATTGAGGTCTTCATATTGGCTCGGCTCGGCTTCCCCCTTTTGATAAATCCTCACTGAAGGGGTTAAGGATTGCATCAGACTGTCCTGAGCCCAAACAGAGTCTTCCCACAAGGCCCAATCAGATTGCTCGTTACCTTCAATAACCTCAGGAATTGGTACGGGGGCATCCAGACCTCGCCCCGTGGCCAACGTTGAAGAAGGTTTGCGCGCTGTTGGCTTTTGCGCTGGTTTAACCTTGGTAGCGGCTGAGCGCTTAAAAAAGTTGAACATGGTTGGACCACCGGTTCGTGTTAGACCACTAATGAGTAGAGTGCTACCTTTGACGCCAAAACCAGGGCCTGTTTAATTCAGTAATTTTCCTTGTTTGCCTGAATAAGACGCTGTGGGCTTTGCACTGCCCAAAGAGTGAAGTGACATTCTGTACCACTACGTGTTAATACGCAACAATTCACTCATCAGTTGCTCTGTAAGCGTTCCGGCAACCCATCTTGAAACCTGATCGATAACCCGGCAGTCTTGGATTTTTTCCAAGGAGATCGAGGTTATGGTTAGTA
>MERZ01000198.1:25154-28609 GCA_001770785.1 Burkholderiales bacterium RIFCSPHIGHO2_12_FULL_61_11 | reverse complement strand
GAGCTTCCTGTTTCGGGCGACCGAAACTGCAAACGGACCTTGAACCTCCGGTCGTCATCGCGAGCGAAGCGCGGCGATCCATCGTGGAACAAGCGCGGGAGTGGATTGCCGCGCTGCGCTGCTGCGCTCGCAATGACAGACGGTTCATGGAGAGCTCCCTGTTTCGTCATCGCGAGCGAAGCGCGGCGATCCATCGTCGAAAAAAGCGGGTTCCTGGATTGCCACACGACGTTCGCAATGACAGACGGTTCATGGAGAGAGGAGCGCCGCGCCCGGTTTTTCGCAGAAAAGCAACGCGCTGGCCGGCGTCTGACAAGATGTGACCCCGATCACAGCGTCCCGCCCCGGCTGCTGCCTATACTGTCCACCGTACTGGGCGCATTGGGCGCCCGGCTACTTTTCAAACACATGTGGAGAAAACTTCAATGGCTCTTACCACCGCAGAACGCACCGACATCATTAAGTTGACGGTTGTCATGTTCAACGCCGCCCCCGGCGCCACCTACCTGGCTGATCTGACCAGTTTTTATGAAGCCAACGGCCGCAGCCTGTCAAGCCTGGCCCAAGCCCTGGCCAACACCAGCGCCTACAAGACGCTCAACCCCGTTTTCCAGACCAGCGCCGAATTCGCTGCCGCCCTGCTGACCCCGCTGGGCCTGCAGGCCAACGCCGAAGCGCTTGACTTCGTCACCTCCAAGTTCAACGCAGGCGTGAGCAAGGGCCAGATCGCCTTCGAGGCCGCCACGGCGCTGGTGAACTACACCGGCAGCGACGCTACGATCGTTGCGGCTCAGGCCATCATGAACAACAAGACCACTGTGGCCGAGTACTACTCGGTGACCAAGCTGATTGCGCAAACCGATGTGGCGGCGCTGCAGGCGGTGCTGGCTGGCGTGACGGCTGATGTCGCGACTGTGGCTACTGCTGAGGCGGTGATTGATGCGGCGGCTGCTGTTGGCACGACCTTCACGCTCACTACGGGTGCGAACACCTTCACTGGCGGGACGGGCGCAGACTTTTTTGATGGTGGGCTGAATTCCAATGGCAACCAAACCCTGACCACTGGTGACAGCTTGGACGGCGGTGCGGGTAACGATAGCTTGGATGCCACCCTGACTGCTTCGGTTGTGCCGGCCTCCATCGCCAACATTGAAACGATTAACGCGACCTTCAACACAACGGCTCTCACCCTTAACCTGACCAACGCGACCGGTTTGACCAATGTCAACAACGTCGGCACCACCGTGGCTGCAAGTACCATCAGTGGTATTAGCTCGACGTCCGTTGCTTTGGGTCTGAGTGACAATGCTTCGACCGGCGTCACCACTTTTGGTTTTGCCGCGAGTGCGGTGACGGGTACTGCGGATTCCGCAACGGTCACCTTGGCAAACGTCACGGGTGGTACGTCACTGACCATCGCGGGCATTGAAACCCTCAATCTGGTGTCTAGCACCTCGGCCAACACCGCGACGATCATCGCTGCCGCAGCCACCACCATCAATGCTTCTGGCGCTGTGGCATTGGATATTGACGCAGCGACAATCCTTGCCAACTCGCCTAATGTCACCAAGATCGATGGCTCCGCCCTGACGGCTGCCTTGTCGGTGGACACCGGTGCGCTGGGTTCATCCAGCGCCACGGTGACCGTGCTGGGTGGTTCTGGTAACGATGTGGTCAACATCGCAGCCATTGCTAACAACGTTAGCCTCGACGCAGGTGCTGGCAACGACACGATTACCGCTGCCAATCTGACTGCCACGGACACTGTCGTCGGTGGCGCAGGAACTGACACCCTCTCCATTGCCGCTGCAGTAACCGTGGGCGATGCGGCAGGCGTGTCCGGTTTTGAAACGCTCACAATCACTGCTACTGCATCGCAGGACATGGACGCGTTCAGCACGACCGAAGTGACCCGTGTCAACTCCACCGTCACGGGCGCAGGTGTAACCCTCACTGATGTTTCCGCTGCGGTTGCAACTCTGGGGCTGTCTACCGCCAACACGGGCACGGTCTCCTTGACGCGCAAGACCGACACGGTAGCTGACTCCTTGACTGTTGCCATGACCTCATCGGCTGGCACCGTGGCAGCCCTTACACTTGAGAACGAAGAAACTCTGACGATCAGCTCGAACACGGGTGCCAACACAATCACCACCCTGACGGCTACTGATTTGGCCAGCCTCACGGTCACAGGTTCGCAAAACCTGACCATTACCAACGCAATTGCGTCGGCCACCAACCTTGCAACGATTACTTCGTCAGCATCAACCGGTGCCGTTAGCATCAATGCCACGAACTCGACCGTAGCACTGACCGCAACTGCCGGCTCTGGCAACACCACCATCACATCCGGCTCCGGTAACGACACCCTGACTGGTGGCGCCGGTAACGACTCCCTCAGCGTTGGCACAGGTAACAGCAATACCGCCACCGGCAATGCCGGTAACGACACGTTGACCGGCGGCACAGGCAATGATGTCCTGACCGGCGGTGACGGTAACGACTCCTTGATTGCCTCTTCTGGTGTGGATAATCTGTCCGGCGGAGCGGGTAACGATACCCTGGTGTTCAGCACCACAGGTAATCTTAGCTTCGCCAGTGGCTCTGCCGATACCGTTGACGGTGGTGATGGCACAGACATCTTGCAACTGACTACAGCAGCCGACTTTACATCGACGCTGACATTGACCAGCATTGAAACCCTTGAATTGACAGCAGCTAGCGGTGTTGCTTCGATAGTTCTCTCTGGTGCATCCTCGCTCGCTACAGTTTCAATTCACGCGGACAGTGATGATGCCGCTTACGCACTGTCCAGTATGGCGAGTGGGGTAACAGTAAAACTTGCCGCAGAGGGAACTGCCACAGCGCTGACGCTCGACACTGTTGCAGCTGCTTCGCTGTCGGTGGATACAACTGGCGACACCGATACAACTGTCACGGTGACAGATGCAGCTGCAGTGACCGTTAAATCAACAGGTACTGGGGCGACCAACGACATTACTGCCTTGGTTCTGGACGACACCGATACCACCAGCCTGACGGTGACTGGTGCAACCACCACCAGTGCTGCACTGGCCACCGGCAATATCACTGGCACCAATGCCCTGACCAGCCTGAGCGCTTCGTCCTCGACCACTGGTGCGACGGTGACAACGGGTACGGTGGTGGATGCTGATGCCTTGACCAGCCTGACGGTGGCGGCCAATTACGCCAGCATTACAACTGGGGCGATCGGCGCCACGGGAACGGCTGAACTGCTGGCGACCGTAACGGCAACTGCCAACAACGGCGCCACGGCAACCCTGGGTGCTATCACGGCTGATACCACCAACAGCACCACCGATCTGGCGATGACGGTGACCGGCACGGCCAGCACATCGACATCTACAGTTGCCCTGGGCTCTATCACCAACACCTACGGCACCATCACCGGCACGCTGTCTGGCGCTGGCGTG
>MERZ01000198.1:1776-25145 GCA_001770785.1 Burkholderiales bacterium RIFCSPHIGHO2_12_FULL_61_11 | reverse complement strand
TCGGCACGCTGACCGCCACCGACGACCTGATCTCCCTGACCAACAGCGGCGCAGGTGCGCACACCATCACCACCCTGACGGTTGCTGACGACGCTACCATTACCCACACGGGCTCTGCTGCACTGACCATTACCACTGTGAGCGACGGCATTGGCAATCTGGTGATTGATGCCTCCACTGCCACCGGTGCGGTATCAATCGGCACTAACAGCCAGTCGAGCACGACGGAGGGGGCCACCCTGACCGGTGGTTCGGGCAACGATAGCCTGGTCGGTGGTGCCTCCAATGACTCGATCGTTGGCGGTGCTGGTCACGATGAACTCGAAGGCGGTGCCGGCAACGACACCATCAGCGGCGGTGACGGCAACGACACGCTGACCGCCGGTGCCGGCGTCGACAGTCTGTCTGGTGGGGCTGGTAACGATACCATTGCCCTGTCCACTAACTGGACATCGAGCGACACCATCGACGGTGGTGATGGTACCGACACGGTAACCATCACGGCGGGCAGTACCATTGCGCCTACGTTGACTGCGGTTGAAACGGCTACGGTGACCTTCACCTCCGGTGGTGCTTTCAATGCCGGGAATTCCTCGTCCTTGACGACGATCACCGCTGCTGGTGCCGCAGACGTAAATGCGACGATTGTCAATATCGGTACCGGTGACACCGTGGTATCGACACAACTCGCGGGTTCAACGGCCTTGACCTTGGATAGCGAAGCGGCCGGCACGTTGACCCTGAATTTGCGTACTGCCCTGACCGGCGCGTTGACGATCACGGATGCTGCATCGGTGACCATCAATGCGGCAAGTGCTGCCGCTAATGCAGCGGTTACCAGCACGGTGCTGGACGACGTCGATACCACCAGCCTGACGGTGACCGGTGCTGCCGGTGCCTTCACGCTGGCTACCGGCGACATCACCGGTACAGATAAACTGGCAACCCTTGCGGTGACCACCTCGACGACGACCGGCACGGCTACGTTGGGTACCATCGCTGATGCGGACTCATTGACCAGCTTGACGGTAACTTCTGCCAATGCCAACGCCACTGTCGGTGCAGTGGGCGGTACTGGCACTGGTGAGGTGCTGGCTACGGTTACCGTATCGGCGACTGGTTCATCGACTGCGCAGGTTGGCCTAATAACTGCTGATACTACTGACAGCGCCACCGATCTGGCGATGACAGTGACGGGAACCAGTGAATCGGGTTCCACCGTTAGTTTGTTGGGTATCACCAACACCTACGGCAGCATTGCCGCGACTCTGAGTGGCGCAGGTGCCTTCAACCTCGGTAATGCAACGACAGCGCTGACTTCCGTGACGGCGACGGTTGATGCAAGTGGTGCAACGGGTACAAATACGATCAATACCACGGCTGTTTCCTCTACCGCAAGCGTCACGCTGGCTTCGGGTGCGGGCACGGATAGTGTGGTTGTTGGTGAAGATACCTCGGGTACGACCAGCATTACCAACTTCCAAACGGGCGCAAGTGCTGACATCATCAATGTGGATATCTCACTGACTGGTGTCTTGACTGACGGTGACGACAGCACCACGACAGGTGCAGGCGCCTCTGCGATTGAAGAGATCGTTGCTGCTACTGCCGAAACCATTGGGGATGGAGATACGCTCATCGTTTTGACCGGGGCCTATTACGCAACAACAGCTCTTGCCGAGGCTGAGTTCGAAGCCTATGTGACATGGGGCGCAGCTGCGGAGACGAATGATGCCATCCTCGTTGCTTGGTCGGACGGTAGCAATTCGTACATTGGTAACTTTACTCAAGCCACCGATGCCACTACCGATACGGTGGGTGCTATGACAGTTCTGGTTGAACTTGTTGGTGTGGATGTGAGCGTGTCGGGTACGCTGAATGCTGCAAACGTCGTCTTTGTTGCTTAACCCGCGTAAGCTTGCAAGCAGGGTGGATTAGTTTTTAGAATTCACCTGCAAGGGCTTAAACCAAAACCCCCGCAGCTCACAAGGCTGCGGGGGTTTTTTAATCATGTTTAATATAAGGAAACTGGGGTCAGATGGTCAGATTCCAATTACCAAGAATTACCTAGGATTTGGCATGAAAACCTTTCTCCACGTCGGCTGCGGCCCCAAGCATAAAGACCGCAGCACCACGGCAGGCTTCATTACCCCGGCATGGCAGGGCTTTGCCGCGGTGGCAGCCAAGAGGGGTGAGCATCCTTACTACCACCTCTGGGCGCTGGCAGCGGCGCATTTTCCGCAATGACCGCCGCCATCTATTACCACCCCGAGGCCTACACCACCAGCGGCCCCAAGCTGATGGGGCGCAATGCGGCGGGCGAGTCTTTCCTGTGCGGCTTCCTGGCGTACAGCCAGGCCACGGAGTTCTGGGCCCAGGTGCAAAAGCCCGAGCACGCGCAAGTGTTTGCGCAAGCGGTGAAGGGGGCGGGGCGCAGCGAACCGGTCAAGGCGGTGGACAAGAACAGCCTGGCCGCCCTGGCCCAGCCGGGCGTGGTGTACTACCCCGGCCCCGGCATCGGCGAACACGCCTGGCACCGGGCCGCGTTCGGGCATGGCGCCTGGAGCCTGTGCGGCATCACCCACACCATCTGCAGTCACGGCGCCATGGATGCGCTGGCCGAGCTGCTGACAGCGCCGGTGCAGCCGTGGGATGCGGTGATCTGCACCTCCACGGCAGGCAAAGACAACGTGACCCGCCTGTTGCAGGCCAAGGCTGACTATCTCGTGCAACGTTTGGGGGCGCAACGGCTGGTGTTGCCGCAACTGCCGGTGATTCCGCTGGGCATCAACACGGCGGACTTTGTATTCACGCAGGATCAGCGGGCAACGGCCCGTGCCGCGCTGGGGGCTGACGCGAACACCCACGTTGTGCTGTTCGTCGGGCGTTTGTCTTTCCATGCCAAGGCCCACCCCTTGGCCATGTACCAGGCGCTGGAAAAAGCTGCATCCAAATTGCCTGCGGGTGAAAAACTGATGCTGGTTGAATTCGGCTTGCATGCCAATGACCACATTGCCAGGGCTTATGCCGATGCGGCGCAGTTGGCTTGCCCCAATGTGCAAGTGCATACATTGGATGGACGGAAAGATGGAAACCGTGAAACCGCCTGGGCCAGCGCCGATGTGTTCTGCTCGCTCTCCGACAACATCCAGGAGACCTTCGGCATCGTGCCGATCGAGGCCATGGCCGCCGGGCTGCCGGTGGTGGTGGCGGACTGGGACGGCTACAAGGACACGGTGCGCGATGGGGTCGATGGTTTTCGTATCCCGACCCTGATGCCGGGGGCGGGGCTGGGCAACGACCTGGCCCTGCGCCATGCGCTGGAGATCGACAATTACGACATGTACTGCGGCCACACCTGCTCGTTGGTGGCAGTGGATGTGGCGGCCACGGCGCAGGCCTTTAGCCGCCTGTTTGCTTCGCCCGAGTTGCGTCGCCAGATGGGCGAGGCCGGCCGCCAACGGGCGCGGCAGGTGTACGACTGGGCCGCCATCATTCCGCAGTACGAGGCCTTGTGGGCGCAGCTTGCAGAAATCCGCAAGGCGCAAGCCCCGGCTCTCAAACCGCAGCCCCACCCTTGGCCGGCCCGGATGGACCCGTTCCACGCCTTTGCCAGCTACCCCACGCACAGCCTGACACCGCAAACGCTGTTGGGCCTGGTGGATGCTGATGCACAAACCGCCTTTGCGCGAGTGGGCGCTTACCGGCAACTGGCCATGGTCAACTTTGCCAAGGTGGTGCTGCCCACTGAGGCCGAGGTGCAGGCTGTGTTCGATGCCGCAGCATCCGGCCCGAAGGCTGCGGCCGAATTGATTCAGGCCATTTCTGCCGAACGGCAAGCCTTCGTGTTCCGCGCCCTGGTATGGCTGGGGAAGCTGGGGGTTCTGAAAGTGGGCGCATGAACATTCTCTTCATCCACCAGAACTTCCCCGGGCAGTTCAAGTTTCTGGCCCCGGCATTGGTGCAGCAAGGGCATACCGTGGCGGCGATGACCATGCAGAAGGTCCATGCCGCCAACGAAAAGACGCCGGAGTGGCAGGGCATCAAACTGGTGCCCTACAGCGCCAGCCGGGGCACCACGCCGAATGTGCATCCGTGGGTGAGCGATTTCGAGACCAAGACCATCCGGGGCGAGGCGTGCTTTCGCGCGGCGCTCAAGCTCAAGGCCGAGGGGTTCACGCCGGACGTGATCATCGCCCACCCGGGCTGGGGCGAGAGCCTGTTTCTGAAAGACGTCTGGCCGCAGGCAAAGCTGGGCATCTACTGCGAGTTCTACTATCACCCGCAAGATGCCGACGTCGGCTTCGACCCTGAGTTCCCTGTTAAAGATGAAGGCGACGTTTGCCGCTTGCGCCTCAAAAACCTGAACAACCTGCTGCACTTCGAAGTCGCCGATGCGGGCATCAGCCCGACCCACTGGCAGGCCAGCACCTTCCCGGAGCCGTTTCGCTCGAACATCACTGTGGTGCACGATGGCATTGACACCGAAGCGGTAGCGCCGAATGCTGGCGTGAGCCTGACGCTGAACGGCGACATCACACTGACCCGTGCCGATGAGGTAATCACCTTCGTCAACCGCAATCTGGAGCCGTATCGGGGTTACCACATTTTCATGCGGGCGCTGCCGGAGATTCTGAAACGCCGGCCGAAGGCCCGGGTGCTGATCGTCGGCGGCGACGATGTGAGCTACGGTGCCCGACCAGAAGAGGGCAAGAAGTGGAAAGACATCTTCGCTGCCGAGGTGAGGCCGCTGATCAGCGATGCCGACTGGGCGCGGGTCCATTTCCTGGGCCATATCCCGTACCAGCACTTCATTCCCTTGCTACAACTGAGCACGGTCCATGTGTATCTGACCTACCCCTTCGTGCTGAGCTGGAGTCTGCTGGAGGCGATGAGTGTCGGTTGCGCCATTGTGGCTAGTGACACCCAGCCGTTGCGCGAGGCGATCAAGCACGACGACACTGGACGACTGGTGGACTTCTTCGATGTGCCGGGGCTGGCGAAGGAGGTGTGCGCGCTGCTGGATGATCCGGCGGCACGGCAACGGCTGGGTGCCAGTGCGCGGGTGTTTGCGCAGGCGAACTATGACCTGAAGACGATTTGCCTGCCCAGGCAGCTGGCGTGGGTGCAGGGGTTGACGGGGATGGTGTTGCCAGGGTGAGGCCACGATGCAGGAAGCGGTTTACAACCCCATCCTCGACGTGCTGGCCGACCACAAACCCAGGACGCTGAAAAGGGGAAAACGGGGTCAGGTCTTGCAATCCAACACTTCCAGCGCTTCTTCCTGTTGAGAAGCAGGTGCCGGTGTTGAGGGGGTTGCAGGTGGGGTGATGTTGGCGCATGGATAGTGACGCTAAAACATCCCATCGGTATATGGTATCTTATGTGTTACCATATAAGTAATGAGCTACCAAGTCAAGGAACTGCTCCTGCCCGATGGCAAAAGCCCTTATGCCGACTGGTTTGCTACGCTTGATGCGATGGCCGCTGCCAAGGTCAGCGTGGCTGGCACCCGTATGGAACAGGGTAACCTGTCCAACGTAGAGTGGTTCCGAGGCATCGGCGAATACAAGATCGACTGGGGTCCAGGCTATCGCATCTACCTGGCAAAGGACGGCTTGAAAATCATCGTCTTGCTGGGTGGCGGGAGCAAGAAGCGGCAACAACAAGACATTGATCAGGCGGTGGCACTGTGGGAAGACTACAAACGTCGCAAATCGCAACTTCACAAAGGAGCATGAACTATGGCACTAACCCGTGATTTCAAAGAAACCGTTGTCGCCCGTGTGCAATCCGATCCGGCCTTTGCGCAGGCGCTGCTGGATGAGGCTGTGACGCTGTTTTTCAACGACGAACCCGACACGGCCAAGCTGATTTTGCGCGATCTGGTGAACGCCACCGTAGGCTTCGAGTCACTGGCTGAAGACATTCACAAACCGGCCAAGAGTCTGCACCGGATGCTGTCGAAGTCGGGCAACCCGACGATGAGCAACATATCGGCGATATTTACTGCCATCAAGCGTGTGCTTAAAGTAGAAATTCACACCAGCGTGGTGTTGGCCTGACGCAAGCCCGTGCCGACGGGATTAACCAGGGTCAGGTCTTGTTAACCAGGGTCAGGTCTTGCATTGTCGCATTCGGTTACATTGCACGGATGGTAAGACCTTTAAGAATTGAGCTGGCGGGGAGGACCAAACGGGGTCAGGTCTTGCAATCCAACACTTCCAGCGCTTCTTCCTGTTGAGAAGCAGGTGCCGGTGTTGAGGGCAGGAAATATAAAGGACATCCACGTTAATTTACATAATGCACATTGTGTTGTAGACTGCATCGCATGACCCGCCCAAGTTCTTCCCTGATCTCGCTGGACGACACTCCGTGGTACCACGCAGGCAATTGAGTCGGTAAACTGCCACGTCACGCATTAAGGAGTGCCGACCTTGCCAGCCATCAGCATGTTTTATGGAATCATCATCAGCCTGTATTTCTTTGATGATGAGCGACATAAATTGCCTCACATTCATGCCAAATACCAAGGGCTAGACGCGTCCTTCTCTATTTTGGATGGCGCATTGCTGGCCGGTAGTTTGCCAGTCGCAAAAACTAGACTTGTGCAGGCGTGGATTGAGATTCATCGTGATGCCCTTATGGCGGATTGGGAGCTTGCAGTTAGCGGGCAACCACCATTTCCCATTGAACCCTTGCGCTAGGAGCAGTTATGGAGTCAGTTACCAAAGTAGTACCACGCGACGATTTCTGTTTGGAGCTGTGGTTCAACTCCGGTGATCACCGGGTGTTTGATGCGCGTCCGTACTTGGACAGAGGTGTATTTACGCGTTTGCAGAGTCTGGAGCTTTTCAAGCAGGCATTTGTTGCGCTCGACACCGTGTGTTGGCCGGGAAACCTTGATATTGCGCCAGAAACACTGTTTGATCGTTCAGTCGCAGTTTGAAAATTCAGCCCTTACGCCCATGGACAATAAAGGGGTCAGACAATAAAGGGGTCAGCAATAAAGGGGTCAGACCCCTTTACGCTTTACGGGGTAACCCAGGCGGGGTAATCTCCGCCCATGCCCCGTCGCCCCCGTTTCGATCTTCCCGGTGTTCCGCAGCACGTCATTCAGCGGGGCGTGGATCGTCAGCCTGCGTTCTTCTGCGATGACGATTGCCGTTTTTATCTCGACTGTCTGGGCGAATATGCCCGCAAA
Source organism: Burkholderiales bacterium RIFCSPHIGHO2_12_FULL_61_11 (assembly GCA_001770785.1). Lineage (GTDB taxonomy): Bacteria > Pseudomonadota > Gammaproteobacteria > Burkholderiales > Burkholderiaceae_C > Polaromonas. The sequence continues at coordinate 17,941 of MERZ01000198.1, read as the reverse complement.
CGTGACATTGCCCTGCATGCCTATTGCCTGATGACCAACCACGTGCATCTGCTGCTTTCCGCCCCGTCGGCGGGTGCGTTGGGCGGCTTGATGCAGGACATGGGCCGGCGCTATGTGCAGTATGTCAATCGCAGCTACCGCCGCAGCGGCGGACTCTGGCAGGGGCGCTACAAAGCAAGCTACGTCCAGTCCGAGCGCTATCTTCTGGCCTGTATGCGCTACGTCGAACTCAATCCGGTGCGCGCCAACATGGTGAAGGCGCCCGGCGAGTATCGCTGGAGCAGTTACCGCGCCAATGCGCTGGGGGCGGAAGATAAATTGCTGACACCCCACGATCAATATCTCGCCTTTGGCACGAGTGCGCAAGAGCGAAATCAGGCCTACCGTGACTTGTTCGCCACCGAGGTGGACGACCCGGCCTGGAATTTGATCCGCACCGCTACCCAGCAGGGCGTGGTGGTGGGCGACAGTCGCTTTGCTGAAATAATCGAAAAGCGCCTCGGCCAGGCGGTGTTGCCCCGTCTGCGCGGCAGGCCATCCAAAGAAAATAACAAACCAAAGGATTTAGCATGAAAACTTTCCTCCACGTCGGCTGCCGAATAAAGGGGTCAGACCCCTTTACAGCGAATAAAGGGGTCAGACCCCTTTACAGACCCCTTTACAGGGTATTGACAATTCGGAAGAAACTAAGGAGGAAGAAACTAAGGGACACCCACTTAGTTGACATAAGACTCGACGCATGCGAGAGTCGGCCCCAAGCACACAAACCGGAGCGCCACCATGATCCGTCCCCGTTCGGCCCTCATCAGTCTGGGCGACACCGCCTGGTATCGCTGCGTCTCGCGCTGCGTGCGCCGGGGGAAAAAACGCATAAAAGGGGCCAGGCCCCTTTACCTCTGGGCGCTGGCGACCAAAGCAGCGCTGGATGAAGCGGGGTTGCGGGAACTGGCGGCGGGGCATTTTCCGGGGTGATTGGATTGCGGGTTGAGCCCGCGATGTCAGCCTGGTAGTTCGGATTATTTGGTGTTGCTAATACCCACCAAATAAATATAATACCCACATGAACAGCAAGCAGGTCATCAAAAAGTTGGAGGCCGATGGTTGGTATCTGGCCCGAGTCAAGGGCTCGCATCACCAGTTCAAGCATCCGCTCAAGCCAGGTTTGGTGACTGTCAAGCATCCCGATGGCGACATCCCTACGCCCACGCTGTACAGCATTGAGCGCCAGGCCGGGTGGCGCAAATAACTGAAAACAGGAGAAAGACATGAAATTCATTGTGGTACTACATACCGACGACGGCCAGCGCTACGGCGTCACCGTGCCCGACCTGCCGGGCTGCTTTTCAGGGGGCGACACGCTGGACGATGCGCTGGAGAGCGTGCGTGAAGCCGTTGACTTGCACGTGGAAGGCTTGATTGAAGACGGTGTTGCCGTTCCTATGGCCCAGACCATGGCGCAACATCAGGCCAACCCCGACTACGCTGGCGGCGTGTGGGCAGTGGTAGACGTGCCGGTTGAAAAGTATTTGGGGCCGGCAGAAAAGATCAACATCACCGTACCGCGCCTGGTGCTGGCCCGCATTGATGAATTTGCTAAAAAGAAAGGCCAGAGTCGCAGCGGCTTTCTGGTGGAGGCGGCCCGTACCGCGATGCACGCTTGATCCGAGGCGCCATTCCACAATGAAAGATACAGGAAAGATACAGAAAGATACAGGAGAAAGATAGGAGAAAGATACAGAAAGATACAGGACACCCACCTAGTTGACATAAGACCCGACGCATGCGAGAGTCGGCCCCAAGCACACAAACCGGAGCTCCATCCATGACCCGTCCCCGTTCCGCCCTCATCAGTCTGGGCGATACCGCCTGGTATCACTGCGTCTCGCGCTGCGTGCGCCGGGCATTTTTGTGTGGCGATGATCGCCTGACCGGCAAGAGCTTTGAGCACCGACGGGGCTGGATTGCCACGCGCATCAAGCAGCTGGCCCACATCTTTGCCATCGACGTGGCGGCCTACGCGGTGATGAGCAACCACTACCATCTTGTCGCCCATGTTGACCGTGAACGTGCGCTGGCCTGGAGTGATGACGAGGTGCTCACCCGCTGGACGCAGCTCTTTACCGGGCCGCTGCTGGTGCAGCGTTACCTCTCACCCGAGCGCGCGCAAATGGGCCAGGCTGAAATTGCCATGGTGCTGGAGATGGCCCAAACCTACCGCACGCGTTTGCATGATCTGTCTTGGTTCATGCGGGTTTTGAACGAATCGCTGGCGCGCCAGGCCAATGCCGAGGACGATTGCACCGGGCGCTTTTGGGAAGGACGCTTTAAAAGCCAGGCGCTGCTTGATGAACAAGCGCTGCTGGCGGCGATGGCCTATGTCGATCTGAACCCGGTGCGCGCTGGCATGGCTGAAACGCCCGAGGCGTCTGACTACACCTCGATTCAGGAGAGGCTGGGGCGGGCGCCTGCTGGCGTGCCAGCACAAGGCATGGATTGCCGCGCTTCGCTCGCAATGACGGAGGAAGGTGCAATGACGGGGGAACCTCGTCATCGCGAGGCCGAAGGCCGTGGCGATCCATTGCCGCAAGCGCCGCTCATGCCGTTTGATGCCACTGGGCGCACCGCCTGGGCCGTGCCGTTTGGTTTTGAAGAGTATGTGGCGCTGGTCGAATGGACGGGTCGCTTGGTGCATCCAGCCAAGCGCGGCAGCATCCCGGACAGCCAGCCACCGATCCTGGCGCGCATCGGGCTCGATGGTGAAGCATTCATTGAGCTGGCGGCCAGTTTCTTGAAAGAGTTTGGCAGCGCCGTTGGCACCCCTGCCAAGCTAATCGACCTGTGCGCGCGCCGCCAGACCAGGTTTTTGCACGGTATGCGCGCCGCCCGCAAAGTGTTTGGGCAGCGTGAGCGCTTGGCGGCATGAGGGGTTAACTCAGGAGTGAGCGTCATGAACGGTTGGTCGATTGTTCTTGGAGCCGTTATCGGCTCGTTAGCATGGCTTTACCAGAAAGCCTGGGAGAGGCGTACTCAGCGTGCCGCAATCTACGAGAAAATTGTTCGCCAGCTGCCGTCCGTGACAGCAACATTCAGGACATCCACTTGGTTTACATGGCACCCTATCGTATGAGGTCCTTCGCCTCATGGCCAACCCACGAACCGTCCTGGAAACAAGATATTGACAAAGTAAGGAGTTTTCCTTACCATTCATCGAATAATTGAAGGAGTCGAGCCATGAGCACCATTCACGAGGTCGCCACCCTCACCTCCAAGGGGCAAATCACCCTCCCCAAGCCCATCCGTCAAGCACTCGGCTTGGACTTCGGGGGCAAGGTCGCCTTTGATCTGCTGGGCTCCCAGGTCGTTGTCAGCCGTGTCGAGAATCAGGAGCACAAAGACCCAGCCATCGCAGGTTTCCTCTCCCTGCTGGAGCAGGACATTCAGACCGGGCAGCACCTCACCAACTTGCCGGAAGGCTTGGTGCGTTCGATGTTGGCTGCGCTGAAAAATCCGGTTGATCTCGATGAGGAAATCGTGGGCGACGTGGCCTTGTGATCAAACGTCATGGCTGGACACTGCTCTTCCACGAATGCCTGAGTCAGCAACTCCAGAGGTTGGAGACGGCGGTCACACGTGCGCAGGCCCAAGACCCTGAGGGCTTTGAGTCAAACGCCAACGTCAAGCTGTTCAATGCGCTGTCCGAACTGATTTTGGAGACCATTCCAGGCAACCCGAATCGTGAGGAATACCGACAAGGCAACACCATGGGTACCCCGTTCCGACATTGGCGTCGAGCCAAAATTGGACGGCGTTTCCGGTTATTCTTCCGGTTCGACTCCAAAACCAGGATCATCGTCTTCACTTGGGTGAACGACGAGCACACCTTGCGCTCCTCCGGCAGTCGCTCCGATCCTTATGCCGTATTCCAAAAGATGCTGCAGCGTGGCCATCCGCCAGATGACTGGGCGGCACTCGTATCGGCCAGTAAATCCGATTGGAGGTAGGATTAATTGAGGGTTACCTTCGAGGGCGAAGATGCCGATCTGGTCAGAAAAATAATATGCTTTCTTGCGTTGAAGTAGCTTATAAACTACATTCAATTATGATTGAATTGCGCCGATATCAGCTTGAAGATGAAAGTACGCCTGTCACTGAGTGGCTGGGTAGCTTGCGGGACATGCGGGCGCGGGCGCAAATTGAGGTTCGGTTGCGGCGGGTATCCGCAGGCAACTTCGGTGACTGCAAGCCGGTGGGTGAAGGCGTTTCGGAACTGCGGGTGGATATTGGAGCCGGTTATCGTGTGTATTACGGAAAACACGGACAGGCGCTGATAATTTTGCTGTGCGGTGGCGACAAAGGATCGCAGCAGGCCGACATCACACGTTCCAAGGCTTATTGGGTGAACTGGAAACGGAGGAATTCATGAAAAAAATATTGAATGGAGCGGTGTCTCACACCGAGGAAACCATCAAGGAATTGCGCGCTAATCGGGAGTTTGCCATCGAGTATCTTAAGGCTGCGCTGGAGGAGTTGGATGATCCCGACAACCGCGCAGCGGGTCTTTTGGCCTTGCGCGATGTGGCCGAAGCCTATGGTGGTTTGGGGGCGGTTGCGGCGCAGGCCGGCATTAGCCGGGAGGCGCTTTACCGCTCGTTATCCCCAAAGGGCAACCCAACTTTGAAGACGCTGCTGGCGGTGTTGAAGTCTGTCGGGATGCGACTGTCGGTCGAGCCGGAAAATCACGCTCACGCGTAAAAGACTTGGATAGCTAAGTAAAGTTTTCAGCGTCACGCAACCGCGCGTCTCCGATCTCATGCGCGGAAAGATCAGTCTGTTTGCCATAGACGCCCTGGTCAACATGGCGGCGGCGGCTGGTGGATTTCTTCGATGTGCCGGGCCTGACCCGCGAGGTCTGCGCGCTGCTGGACGACCCGGCGGCGCGGGCAAGACTGGGGGCCAATGCCAGAGCTTTCGCCCAGGCGAACTACGACCCGAAGACAGTTTGCTTGCCTCAACAGTTGCAGTGGGTGGAGGGGCTGGCGGGATGAGTGCTCAACAGTGTCAGATGCAGGGGCGTTGAACAAGGCCTTGCCCATGGCACGGGAGTGAGGCAGGCGGGGGTCAGCACGTTTTGCGATTTGACAATACTTGCGTTTGGCGATAGTATCAAGCTGATGATTACGACGTTCCACGAAGAGGAAACGCACAAGGTATGGGAAGGCGAGTTCTCGAGAAAACTGCCGGTGCAAATTCAGGCGGTGGCGCGACGCAAACTGCGCATGATCAACAACGCCAGACGCATTGAGGATTTGCGCATTCCGCCCAACAACCGGCTGGAACCCCTGAAGGGAAACCGCAAAGGGCAGTGGAGCATCCGCATCAACGACCAGTGGCGGGTATGCTTTGTTTGGAACGATGGCCACGCGGAGCGGGTCGAAATCTGTGACTACCACTGAGGAGACAATATGAATCAACTGCCCAACATTCACCCCGGCGAGGTGCTGCGCGAAGAATTTCTCATCCCGCTACAGATTAGCCAGTATCGGCTGGCCAAGGAGATCGGCGTCACCGAGGCGCGTATTTCGACCATTTGCACGGGCAAGCGCGCGATCACGGCGGACACGGCTTTGCGCCTGGCGGCGTTCTTCGGCACCACGCCCGGCTTCTGGCTTGGCCTGCAAGCCGATTACGACACTGAGGAGGCTGAAACTTCACTGCATGACGCGCTCTCGGGCATTCATCGCTTTGACTCTGTGGCGGCGGGGTCAAAGGGGTCAGGTCTTGCTTTGTAGCATTTGTAACTTTACATAACGCCCGAACATTGCGAGCTTCCTGTTTCGGGCGACCGAAACTGCAAACTGGCCATGAACCGTGCGGTTCATGGAGAGAGTCCGACAAAGCCACCGGAGTTTCATCATAGATGCGCGCCCCGGTGTCACCGAGGTAGCGGCTTGGGCTTGATACCGCCCTTATAAAATAGCCTTAAGCAGCTATAAGACAAGCAGCAAAACAGTTTCACCTACCTTATGCCAAATTACCAAGCCATCTCCCGCCAACGCCACGCCAGCCAGCGTTGGCAACGCCATTCAGGTTACGCCTTCGCCGCCGCCGACGCGGTGATTCCCCTGGCCGCTGCCGAGATGCCGAAGGCGGTCATATCGCTGCCGCTGGCTTTCATCGAGCAGGCCGAAGCCTTTGTGCCGGTGGCTGTGCTGGGCTTGCAGCCGGGCAGCAACCTGTTCGTGGCCCCCGACGGTCGCTGGTCGGGTCACTACATCCCGGCCGCATTCCGGTCTTACCCGTTTCGGCTGGCGCAAACAGAAGACGCGCAACAGGTGCTGTGTATTGATGAGGACAGCGGCCTCGTCAGCGCCGGGCCGGCAGGAGAGGGATTCTTCACCGAAGACGGCCAGCCAGCCCAAGCGGTGCTGGCTATCCTGAACTTCCTCAATCAGATCGAACAAAGCCGCCTTGCCACGGTGGCGGCCTGTGCCGTGTTGCAGCAGCACCAGCTCATTCGCCCGTGGCCGGTGACGCTGCAGACCGATGCTGGCGAACAGCAGATCACGGGCTTGTTTCAGATTGATGAAGCGGCGCTGAACCGGTTGCCCGCAGATGCCTTGCACCCGCTGGCTCAAGCCGGCGCCCTGTTGCTGGCTTATTGCCAACTGCTGTCGATGCAGCATTTGCCGGTGCTCGGCCAGCTCGCCCAAGCTCGCGCCAAGGCTGCCGCTGCACCAGCGACGCTGCCGCCAGGCGATCTTGATCTGGAATTCTTGAACCGCGGCGACACCATCAGCTTCGGCAATCTGTTCTGACGCGAAAACCATGGCCGAGTTGCAGCGCATCACCACCGAGTACGTGGACGCGGAGGATCGCATCCGGCTGAACGGTGAGCTTGGCAGCGGCCATGCGCCAGTGGTGCTATGGCTGACCCAGCGGCTGCTGCAGCGGCTGCTGCCGGTGTTGCTCAAGGGGCTGCAGCGGCCGGAGGCGGGCGCAGACCTGGCTTACGCCGACATGCTGCACGGCTTTGCCCAGCAGGCCGCCCAAGCCAACTTGCTGCCAGAGCCACCCGTGCAGGCGGCGCAGCACAGCGCGGCATGGCTGGTGCTGTCGGTGGATATTGCGCAGTCTGCCGAGTCGGTGTGCCTGACCTTCAAAGCTGCTGATGGCCGGCAAGCCAGCCTGACGCTGGCCGAAACACCCTTGCGGCAGTGGCTGGGCATCGTCTACCACGCCTGTCTGAAGGCCGGCTGGCCGCTGCAGGTCTGGCCGCAGTGGCTGCAGGAGAGCAGGCAGCCCGCGGTCCAGCCCGTGGTCGTGCTGCATTGACGCTCAATGCAGGAAGTTCAGGGCTGGGCTACGGAAAATGAGAAGCCCTTTTCGGCGGGCAACAGCAAGACGCTCAGTCCCATGCCACGAAAATCGAGGCTGGTGAATTCGCCAAACGTTGCCGTCGTGCCGTCAGCCGCCAAGGCTGTGCCAGCGGGTCGGAAAGTGTAGCCATCGCGCGGCTTATTCGCGAACAGCGTCTCGCGGTGGGCATCGGTAGCGCCCACGGTTTTCCGACTGTGGACCCAGCTTGCAGCCGTCGGGTCGACTGACAAAATGGTGTTGCTGAATGCGGTCGCTGCGCTGGGCGAGGTGAGCAGGCTGTCCATCTGCAGGTTCCAGTGGGTCGTCACCGCGCCGACGGCCGGAAGGCTGTTGCTGCGCTGCCTGGTGAATAAATTGAACTGGTCACTGGTCGTGACCCAGGCTGCCATGACGTCGCCATTGCCGGCCTTGTAAGCGAACATCCGGCCCATGATGGCTTTCGTGGCGTCCAGCACAAAGAATCCGCCGTCGAGGTCGCCCGCCAGGGAGGGCAGGCCGGTGGTCACATCGACACAGTTCGTCACGTCCCAGGTTGCGGCGTTGCGGCACTGCTTGATGGCGGTCACCGCCCCGGCTGAGTTGAAGGTCACGCTCGACGCTGTGCCTTGATTGGCTCCGGGGATCGCGCTATCCATGCCGAGGCTGTTCCAGGTGCCGGCCATGTCCGCCAGCGTGAACTTCTGCTCCGGTACGCTGATGGCCAGATATTTCGTGGTGCCTTGACCGAAGCGCATCACCATGACGCCGGCTGGCGATACCACGAAATCGGTTCCGCCGCTGATGGTGGAATGGCAGGCTTCGTCGGAGGCGGTTATGGTGCCGCTGCCGCTGATATCGGTGACCGTCCCGGCGACCGCGTCAATCACAACTTTTTTTACCTTGTCTGGAAAGGAAGGACCGGATGGAACCAGCAATATCTGGTTGTATCTGCCGCTGCGCACTGCAGCGCAGTTGCTCAATGCGGGCTCGCCCAGTAAATTTGCGGGCAGTGACGCCATGTCGGTCGTCGAAGTTCCGCCTCCGTCGGCACAGCCATAAATAGTCAGCAGGCCCGCTCCCGCGATGGCCAGTGCAAGTTGTTTAGCCGTCATGGTCATAAAACCTCCTGAGCGTTTATCCGTTCAACAAGGGCGCGCTGCCGCCTCAAAGTCCGAGCATCAGCTGGAGGTTTTGCACTGCCGCGCCCGACGCGCCCTTGCCCAGGTTGTCGAGCCGCGCCACCAGCACCGCGTGATGGTAGCGCTCGTTGCCAAAGACGCGCAACTCCATGGCGTTGCTGTCATTGAGGGCCAGCGCATCGAGCTTGCCCGACGCGGGCGCGGCTTGCACCGTAACCCATTGGCTGCCCGCGTAGTGACTGGCCAGCGCCTCGTGCAGCTGCGCGGCGCTGGGCTGGCCGGGCAGCAGGTCCAGGTGCAGCGGCAACTGCACCAGCATGCCCTGCATGAAGTTGCCGACCGAGGGAATGAGCACCGGGCGGCGCGCCAGGCCGGCGTATTTCATGATTTCTGGCAGGTGCTTGTGTTCCAGGCCCAGGCCGTAAATCTCAAACAGCGGTGCCGTGCCAGCCTCGTAGGCCTCTATCATCGGGCGCCCGCCACCGGAGTAGCCGCTGACGGCGGGCAGGCACAGGGGGAAGTCAGCCGGAACGATGCCGGCATCGACCAGCGGGCGGATCAGCGCAATCGCGCCGGTGGCGTAGCAGCCCGGGTTGGCCACGCGCTCGGCTGCGGCCACGGCCTCGCGCTGGCCGCGGGCGAGTTCGGGAAAACCGAAGACCCAGCCGGGCGCCGTGCGGTGGGCGGTTGACGCGTCGATGATTTTCGGCCTCTTGCCCGGCAGCGAATCAATCAGGGCGACCGATTCACGCGCTGCGTCGTCATGCAGGCACAAGATCACCAGATCGACCTGCGCCATCAGGTCGCGCTTGGCGGCCGCATCCTTGCGCAAGCCGGCCGCAATGCTGACCAGTTCAAGTTGCGGCAGGGCCTGCAGGCGCTGGCGGATTTGCAGGCCGGTGGTGCCCGCTTCGCCATCAATAAAAACTTTGGGCATAGCAGCTTTCAGCGATCAACCGGGCGCAGGCCCGCGTTTCGGGTTGATTTCAAGGGGTTTCGCGGTGTCAGCCTGGAACAGGGATTGTGCATTGCAGCATGATACAGTCACGGGTTGCTGCCTGCAGTGACCGCTAACAGCGTGATTTTGGCTCGGCATGGCCTGCTTCAAGCACTCCCATCGCCCCTGCCCGAACCTCTGTTGCACTCTTCTTTTACTGAATTCTGAAGGTTTTTTTCATGAAAATTCACGAGTACCAAGCCAAGGAAATCTTGCGCAATTTTGGTGTGCCGGTGCCGCGCGGCATCCCTGCGTTCACGGTGCAGGAAGCGGTGGAAGCCGCCCAAAAGCTCGGCGGCCCGGTGTGGGTGGTCAAGGCTCAAATTCATGCCGGTGGCCGCGGCAAGGGGGGCGGCGTCAAGCTGGCCCGCAGCATCGACGAAGTCAAGCAGCTCGCCGGTGAAATCCTGGGCATGCAGTTGGTCACGCACCAGACCGGCCCTGCAGGCCAGAAAGTTCGCCGCCTGCTGATTGAAGACGGCGCTGACATCAAGAAAGAATATTACGTCTCGGCCGTCACCGACCGGGCCAGCCAGAAAGTGGCGCTGATGGCGTCTTCAGAAGGCGGCATGGACATCGAGGAAGTGGCCCACGCCACGCCAGAGAAAATCATCAAGGTGCTGGTCGATCCGCTGGTCGGCCTGACCGATGCGCAAGCCAGGGAGCTGGCCGATGGCATGACCGTGCCGGCGGCATCCACCGACCAGGCCGTGGAGGTGCTGAAAAAGCTCTACAGGGTCTATATGGAAACCGACGCCAGCCTGGCCGAGATCAATCCGCTGATTCTTGAGGGCGATGGCAACATCAAGGCGCTTGACGCCAAGTTCGACTTTGATGCCAACGCCCTGTTCCGCCACCCGGAAATCGTCGCCTACCGCGATCTGGACGAAGAAGATCCGGCCGAAGTGGAAGCCAGCAAATTCGATCTGGCCTACATCAGCCTGAACGGCAACATCGGCTGCCTGGTCAACGGCGCCGGCCTGGCCATGGCGACCATGGACGCCATCAAGCTGTTCGGCGGCGAGCCCGCCAACTTCCTCGATGTGGGCGGCGGCGCCACGGCGGAAAAGGTCACCGAGGCCTTCAAGATCATGCTGAAAAACCCCGAGGTCAAGGGCATTCTGGTCAACATCTTCGGCGGCATCATGATGTGCGACACGATTGCCGAGGGCATTATTGCCGCCTGCAAGGCTGTCAACCTGTCGGTGCCACTGGTGGTGCGCATGAAGGGCACCAACGAAGACCTGGGCAAGAAAATGCTGGCCGACTCCGGTTTGCCGATCATTGCCGCCGACACCATGGCCGACGCGGCCACCAAAATCGTCGCCGCCGTCAAGTAAGTCCGCAAGTTATTTTGCGGGACAGAACCGCGGGCCGTGCAGCGGGCAGCACGGCCTCCCAACTGAATAGGAAAAAACCCATGTCGATCTACGTCAACAAAAACACCAAAGTCATCACGCAGGGCATCACCGGCAAAACCGGTCAATTCCATACCCGCATGTGCCGCGACTATGCCAATGGCAAAGAAGCCTTTGTGGCCGGCGTGAACCCCAAGAAAGCCGGCGAAAACTTCGAGGGCATCCCGATTTTTGCCAACGTGAGCGAAGCGGCCAAGGCCACCGGCGCCACGGTCTCGGTGATTTACGTGCCGCCCGCGGGCGCTGCCGCGGCGATCTGGGAGGCGGTTGAAGCCAACCTGGACCTTGCCATCTGCATCACCGAAGGCATTCCGGTGCGTGACATGCTGGAACTGCGCAACCGCATGAAAGCCCGGGAAGCCGCCGGCGGCAAGAAAACCCTGCTGCTCGGCCCCAACTGCCCCGGCATCATCACGCCCGACGAGATCAAGATCGGCATCATGCCCGGTCACATCCACCGCAAGGGCCGCATTGGCGTGGTCAGCCGCTCCGGCACGCTGACCTATGAAGCCGTGGCGCAACTCACCGAAATCGGGCTGGGCCAGTCCACCGCGGTCGGCATTGGCGGCGACCCGATCAATGGCCTGAAGCACATCGACATCATGAAAGCCTTTAACGACGACCCCGATACCGATGCCGTCATCATGATCGGTGAAATTGGCGGCTCCGACGAAGCCGAGGCCGCCCTCTGGTGCAAGGACAACATGAAAAAGCCGATTGTCGGCTTCATCGCAGGCGTGACCGCGCCGGCTGGCAAGCGCATGGGACACGCCGGTGCGCTGATTTCCGGCGGCGCCGATACCGCGGACGCCAAGCTGGCGATCATGGAAGCGTGTGGCTTCACGGTCACCCGCAACCCGTCCGAGATGGCCAAACTGCTCAAGGCGCTGCTGTAAGGGCGCGGAATAAAGGTGTTGATTCATGAATCTTGACCACGGTCAAGCGTATCGGCGCTAACACCCATGGTTGCGGGCGCAGCCCGGGATAAACTCCAAGGAAACAAAAAAGCGCTACCCGGAGCTTTTTTTTAACGCACAACGGAGTTTCCATGATTTTCGGACTCGATCTTTCTTCACCCTTGTTCTGGAGCTCTTTTGGCGCCATTCTTCTGACCAACATCGTGCTGTCCGGCGACAACGCCGTGGTGATTGCCATGGCGGCGCGAACGCTCAAGCCTGAACAGCGCAGCAAGGCCATTTTCTGGGGCAGCGCCGCGGCCATCGTGATGCGGATCGTGCTGACCATCGTGGCCATCCAGTTGCTGGCCTTGCCCTTCCTGAAGATCATTGGTGCGGTTTTGCTGGTTTATATCGGCGTGGACCTGCTCAGCGCTGAAGAAGATGAAAACGGTCTGGACAAGGATATCAGCGGCATGGGCGGCGCGATCCGGACCATCCTGATCGCTGATCTGGTCATGAGCCTGGACAACGTTCTGGCCGTGGCCGCCGCAGCCGAGGGCGACCTGCCCCTGCTGGTGCTGGGCCTGCTGATAAGCATTCCCCTGATTGTCTTTGGCGCGACGCTACTCACCAAGGTCATGGCACGCTTCCCGATCATCATCACGATTGGTGCCGCCCTGCTCGGGTTCCTGGCGGGCGAAATGCTGTTGACCGATCCTGCCATCGTGACCTATTTTGGCGCCGTCGCTGAACATACTGTTACATTCGCCGGCATCCTGGGCGCAGTTGTGGTCGTCGCGCTGGGCACTTACCTCACAAAACGCCAGCAAAAAAGGGCATCGGCCCATTAAGACGGTCCCGACAGAGGGCGTCCGGCTGGAAAGCCGGCCTGGCCGCAATGCTTGTGTTGACCCACGCAAACAGTAGGTGCGAACACAATGATTTACGAATTTTGCGCGCAGACAGACCCTGGCCTGGTGCGCGACAACAACGAAGACGCGCTGGCGTTTGATGCCGCAACGCAGCTGTGCATCCTGGCCGACGGGATGGGCGGCTACAAGGCGGGCGAAATTGCCAGCGCGATGGCGGTGGCTTTCATGAAATCAGAAATGGGCCACTGGCTGGCCCAGGCAGGCCAGCAGGCCAATGCCAGGGAATTGCGCCAGGCGCTGGAAATCTGCGTGGAAAATGCCAACCACTCCATTTTCAACGCGGCCAATTCCAACCCCCAATACGCCGGCATGGGAACCACGCTGGTGGTCGGCGTTTTTCAGGGCAGCCGCCTGTTGCTGGGCCATGTTGGCGACTCGCGCTGCTACCGCTTGCGCGGCCAGGCGTTCCAGCAAATCACCAAAGACCATTCCTTGCTTCAGGAACAGATTGACGCCGGGCTGATTAGCCCCGAACAGGCGCTGAGCTCCTCCATCAGGAACCTGGTGACCCGCGCCCTGGGCGTTGAAGACACGGTGTCGGTGGAAATCAATGAGCACCGCGTGGAAGTCGGTGACCTCTATCTGATGTGCTCGGACGGCCTGTCGGACATGCTGCTCGATGAAGAAATTGCCGCCATTCTTCTGGCTGGGGGACCGCTGGAGAAAAAAGCCCGGCAGCTGGTTGTGGCGGCCAATGAGGCGGGCGGGCACGACAATATTTCCGTATTGATGGCCTGCGCCAGGGAAGACACGAGCAAGCGCGGCCTGCTGTCGAGAATGCTGGGAAAATAAGCCAAGTGACGGAAATGTTAAAAATTGACTGGAGCCGGCCATGCCGAAAATAATTGTCTCGATTGACGGCGTCGTCCTCAAGGAAGTCCAGCTGACCAAGGACCGGACCACCTTGGGCCGCAGGCCCTACAACGATGTCGTCATTGAGAACCTGGCGGTCAGTGGCGAGCATGCCATTTTGGGAATGTCTGGCGACACGGTTTACTTTGAAGACCTCAACAGCACCAACGGCAGCTATATCAATGGCAAGGCGGTCAAGAAGCAGTTGCTGCAAAGCAATGACGTGATTGAAATCGGCAAGTACAAGATCAAGTATGTGAATGACGTCAGCGCTGCCGGGCCGGTGCCCCCTGCTGCCAGTGCAGGCACCGGGTCCAACGCGGTGATCAAGGTCATCTCGGGCAACGCCGCGGGTCGCGAGGTGATGCTGGTCAAGGTGGTCACCACCATTGGCAAGCCGGGCGTTGCGGTCGCCGCCATCACCAAAAGGCCGCAGGGTTTTGTAGTGAGCCATATGGAAGGCCTTGACCGGCTCCTGCTCAATGGCGTACCGGTTGGCAGCGAGGCGGCCATGCTGAAAAATGGCGATCTGCTCGAGCTCGCCGGAACGCGGATGCAGTTCGTGCAGGAATGACCGCAAGCAATGGGCAGGACGATGCCACCTCAATGGCATCGAGATGTGCCTAACTGCCATGAATCCAAGCCGACGCCCCGGATGATGAAAGAGTCTCGTCATTGCGAGCGCAGCGCGGCAATCCATGCCCCCGCTTGATCCACGATGGACTGCCGCGCTTCGCTCGCAGTGACGAATTCCTGGTTCAAGGTCCGTGTGCGGTTCCGGGCCGGAACTGGAAGCTCTCCATGAACCGTCTGTCATTGCGAACGTAGTGTGGCAATCCATGAACCCGCTTTTTTCGACGATGGATCGCCGCGCTTCGCTCGCGATGACGAGAATATGCAAGTCAGCGAAGTCAGCTCAATACCACGCTGCTCAATCGCCGCCGATAGCTCGCCAGCGTCGCATCTTCGGGCGGAATCTGGCCGTCGGCCACCTTCGGTTTTTGGGGCTCCATGATGTCGAGGATCGCGATGCAGGTTTTCCGCGCGGCTTCTTCGGACCAGGCTTTGTCGCGCATCAGGATTTCGAGCAGTTCGTCGAGCGCGTCGGTCCAGCGCTGCTGGCTCATCAGCCAGCGGGCTTTGTCAAAGCGCGCCTGAAAATCCCGCTTGTTGGCCGCTATTTTTCCATCAATTGCCGCTGCAGCGCCCTTTTCATTGGCGTTGGAAGCTGCAAAATCAATCGCATCGATCCAGCGCTGCAGTGAATCAAGACGGCGCACCACCGAGGTCCGGGCCAGCACGGGCGCAAACGCCGCCTTGGCATCGTCCTGGCGGCCCAGGGTCAGCAACTGCTTGACATAGTCAAAGAGCGCCGTCTCATTGGCCGGATCGGCCGCGACCGCCTGCCGCAGCTTTTCCAGCGCGGCTTCAGGGGTGTCTGCCACGGCCGGCTCTTGCGGGCTTGGCGTTTCTTCTTGCGCTGGCTGGGCGGG
Source organism: Burkholderiales bacterium RIFCSPHIGHO2_12_FULL_61_11 (assembly GCA_001770785.1). Taxonomy (GTDB): domain Bacteria; phylum Pseudomonadota; class Gammaproteobacteria; order Burkholderiales; family Burkholderiaceae_C; genus Polaromonas. The sequence continues at coordinate 2,855 of MERZ01000198.1, read as the reverse complement.
CGGCAGATGCTTGTCCAGAAACTCCTTGATCTTGCCCTCCGGCAAGGCGCCGGTAAAGCCGTCCACCGGCTGGCCGTTCATCAGCAAAATGCAGGTTGGAATGCTGCGAATGCCGAAGGCGGCGCCGATTTGCTGCTCCTGGTCGGAGTCGATCTTCACCAGTTTGAAACGCCCGGCGTAGTCGAGCTCGAGTTTTTCAAGAATGGGCCCGAGCGACTTGCAAGGGCCACACCACGGTGCCCAGAAGTCAATCAGCACCGGCGTGGTCATGGAAGCAGCGATGACTTCCGGTTCAAAGTTGGCAATGGTGACGTTGATCATGATGGGCAAGAGTTGGGGGTCAAAAAAGGGTATTTTTCAATCCAGGGGAAGAAGAGAGCAGACGATAGCACGCAGGGCCGCGCGCTGGCGCTGGCCTGAGCCCTTAGAATCAGCGGTCCAGGCGTTCTCGCCCCCAGCCAACTCAAGACCTTCAGGATATTTCCCCATGACATCACGCAAAAATCCACTCGCCCCGCTGGTCGGCGTATTGATGGGCTCCAGCAGCGACTGGGAAACGATGCAGCATGCGGTGCAGATTCTCCAGCAGTTTGGCGTGGCGCACGAGGCCAGCGTGATATCGGCCCACCGCATGCCCGACGATCTGTTTGCCTATGCCGAGGCGGCGGCGGGCCGCGGCCTGCAAGCCATCATTGCCGGTGCCGGTGGCGCGGCCCATCTGGCCGGCGTGGTGGCTGCAAAAACCACGCTGCCGGTGCTGGGCGTGCCGGTTCCCAGCAAGCACTTGCAGGGGCTTGATTCGCTCTACAGCATGGTGCAAATGCCCAAAGGCGTGCCGGTGGCCACCTTTGCGATTGGCAACGCCGGGGCTGCCAATGCGGCGCTGTTTGCCGTGGCCATGCTGGCCCTGCACGATCCCGCGCTGGCCGAAAAACTGCAGGCGTTCCGCACCGAACAAACCGCGGCGGGTCGCGCCATGACGCTACCGTGGGCATGAGCGCCGGGTCATCTGTGCCGATCTTTCGGGGCACGCTGTTTGACCCGCAGCACGCGCCCGCGCGCGGCCTGATGCAGAGGTT
>MERZ01000198.1:850-1739 GCA_001770785.1 Burkholderiales bacterium RIFCSPHIGHO2_12_FULL_61_11 | reverse complement strand
CCCGCCGCATCCAGGCGGGCCAACGGGTCGGCTTTCCCACTGAAACCGTTTATGGCCTGGGAGCGGATGCTTCAAACGACCAGGCGGTGGCCGGCATTTTTTCGGCCAAGGGAAGACCCGCCGAGCATCCGCTGATTGTTCATGTGTCCGACGCCAGCCAGGTGAGCGATTACGCCAGCCGCGTGCCGCCGTTTGCCGCCCGCCTGATGCAGGCCTTCTGGCCCGGTCCGCTCACCGTGATCCTGCCGCGCCGGCAAGGCGTGGCCACTGCCGCTGCCGGGGGCCAGAACTCGATCGGCCTGCGCTGCCCGGCGCATCCGGTGGCGCTGGCTTTTTTGCAGGCCTGCCACACCGGTGTGGCCGGCCCCAGCGCCAACCGCTTTGGCCGCATCAGCCCGACCACGGCGCAGCATGTGCAGCAGGAGTTTGGCGACGATTTGCTGGTGCTCGACGGCGGGCCGTGCGAGCTCGGCATCGAGTCGAGCATTGTCGACTGCACCCGTGGCCAGCCCGTGCTGCTGCGCCCGGGCGTTCTCACGCGCGCGCAACTGGAGGCCGCTTGCGGTGAGCCGGTGCTGGACCAGGGCGAGCTGCCAGCAGGCGATTCAGCCTTGGGCCATGCGCCGCGCGCCCCCGGCACGCTGGCCGCGCACTACGCGCCCAACGCCAAGGTGCGCCTGATGGATGCCAGCGCCCTGCAAACCGCGCTTGATCTGCTGGGCGCGGACGCGGCCCACATCGCGGTCTATGCCCGCGCCGTGCCCAGCATCCAGTCCGACAAAGTGCTGTACCGCCGCATGCCAGACGACGCGCTAGCCGCCGCCCAAGAGCTGTTCGCCGTGCTGCGCGACTTCGACGCCCGGGGCGCCCGGCTGATCTGGATTGAAAA
>MERZ01000198.1:0-838 GCA_001770785.1 Burkholderiales bacterium RIFCSPHIGHO2_12_FULL_61_11 | reverse complement strand
GCTGAGGGGGTGGTCAGGAAGTCCTGCTTGAACCCAGCGTCTCAAACCGTGAGACTCGAGAACCAGGGCGTTGCCATCCACGCCCCTTTTGCACTTCTGACCCTGAAGGACGAAACCGCCATGCTCATCAGGTCGCGCCCCTCATTGCCGTTTCAATTGAACCCAATGGCCCGCCTGACGCCGGCCCACTGGCTGCCGGCGCTGGTGTTGATGGCGGCCGGCCTGGGCCTCCAGCCGGCCGTCGCGCAGGAGTCGGCGGACAAGAGTGCCGCCGCCTCCCCTGCCCCGCAGCGCGAGCGCGCCGCGGTCGGCGTGGCCGCGCTGGCGTCGCTCTGGCTGCATCCCGAGCGCGATGCCCCGGCCCAGGTGCTGGCGCGCAATGAATCCAGACTGGCCGCGGAAACCTCCGGCACGCTGCTGCGCTGGACGGTTGACGTGGGTGCGCAGGTGCAGCGCGGCCAATTGCTGGCGCAGATCGACCCGCGCGACGCTCAATTGGACGTGCAACGCGCCCAGGCGGCGCTGGCGGCGATCCAAGCGCGGCTGAAACTCGCGCGAGCGCAATTGCAGCGTTCGCGCGATCTGGTGGCGCAAGGCTTTTTCTCGCAAGAGGCGCTGGCCCAGCGTGAAACCGAGGTGGCGCTGCTGCTGACCGAGATCAGCGCCAACCAGGCCCAGCTCGCCACCGCCAGGCGCCAGCTTGCCAAAACGGCCTTGCGCGCGCCCTTTGCGGGCAGCGTGAAGGAACGCCTGGCCCAAAGCGGCGAAGCGGTTGCGCCCGGCAGCGTTCTCTATGTGCTGACCGAAACCGGTGCACAGGAAGTCTCGGCCACCCTCA
>MERZ01000197.1:436-1281 GCA_001770785.1 Burkholderiales bacterium RIFCSPHIGHO2_12_FULL_61_11 | reverse complement strand
ACTGTTTCACCGCTTGATCAGGCTTTCCTTAACTCTGGAGCAATGCAATGCGCAAATTATGGGCAACCCTGGCTGTGCTGGTTACGTTCAGCCTCTCCGGCTGCGGCTACAACGACCTGCAGCGCAACGACGAGCAGGTCAAGTCGAGCTGGTCCGAAGTCATCAACCAGTACCAGCGCCGCGCGGATCTGATTCCCAATCTGGTCAATACCGTAAAAGGCTTCGCTGCCCAGGAAAAAGACGTGTTGCTGGGCGTCACCAATGCCCGCGCCAAGATCGGCGGTATCCAGGCGACCCCGGAGCTCATCGATAATCCGGAAGCCTTCGCGAAATTCCAGGCCGCGCAAGGCGAGCTATCCGGCGCCCTGTCCCGCCTGCTGGTGGTGTCCGAGAACTATCCGCAATTGAAATCCGACGCCAACTTTCGCGACTTGCAGGCCCAACTGGAAGGCACCGAAAACCGCATTACGGTGGCGCGCAACCGCTATATCAAGGCGGTGCGGGAATACAACGTGGCGGTGCGTTCCTTCCCGTCCAACCTGACGGCGAAGCTGTTCGGCTATCAGGTCAAACCGAACTTCACGGTGGAAAACGAGCAGGAAATTGCCCGGCCGCCCAGTGTCGATTTCAGCGCGCCGCCCGCCAAGCCACAAGGCGCGACGCAGTGACAGCAATGAACAGACCATGGGGGTCTTTGCTCACGGTGACGCTGGCCTTGACCCTGTGCTGGTCTTTCCTGGTCCGTGCGGAAATCGCGGTGCCGCCCTTGCGCGGTCATGTCACCGACCAGACCGCCACGCTGACGCCGGCGCAACAGGCCGCTCTGGAGCAGACCCTGCAAGCCT
>MERZ01000197.1:202-390 GCA_001770785.1 Burkholderiales bacterium RIFCSPHIGHO2_12_FULL_61_11 | reverse complement strand
CACCGCGCCGGAAACGATCGAGCAATATTCCCTGCGCGTGGCGGAGCAGTGGAAACTGGGCCGCAAGCAAGTGGATGACGGTGCGATTCTGGTCGTCGCCAAGGATGATCGCGCGCTGCGCATCGAAGTGGGCTACGGCCTCGAAGGAGCGCTCAACGACGCCACCAGCAAGCGCATCATCAGCGACA
>MERZ01000197.1:0-147 GCA_001770785.1 Burkholderiales bacterium RIFCSPHIGHO2_12_FULL_61_11 | reverse complement strand
CGAGCAGATGATCCGCGTCATCGACGGCGAACCCTTGCCGGAACCTGGCGGGCGAGCTGCGGGCGGAACGCCGGGCATCCAGCAATATCTTCCGGTGATTTTCATCCTGGCACTGGTGGTGGGCGGATTTCTGCGCGCGGTACTGGG
>MERZ01000196.1:6038-6839 GCA_001770785.1 Burkholderiales bacterium RIFCSPHIGHO2_12_FULL_61_11 | reverse complement strand
AGCGCGCATTCGTGAAAACCGCTCAGAATCAGCTTTTTCTTTCCCGGATAAATATTGATGTCGCCCACCGCGAAGATGCCTGGAACATTGGTTGAAAACTTTTCAGTGTCCACCACAAGCTGCTTGCGTTCAATGTCCAGACCCCAATGGGCAATCGGCCCGAGCTTGGGTGAAAGGCCAAAAAATACCAGCAGCACATCGAGCGGAACAACGCGGGTGATGCCATCGGCACCCGTCACCTTGACACCGCTCAGTTTCCCGGTTTTCTCGTCGTAACCCGTGATCTGGCCCACGAGGAACTGCATCTCGTAGGCATCGCAGAGCTCCTTCATTTTGGCCACGCTGGCAGGCGCCGCCTTGAATCCGTCGCGCCGGTGAATCAGAATGACGCTTTCGGCCTTGTTGGGGCCTTCGGCGACAAAGTTCAAGGCCCAGTCAAGTGCCGAGTCGCCACCGCCAACGATGACCAGATTCTTGCCAGCAAAGTCAGCCGGGTTCTTGACCCGGTAGTGGAGTTGCGTGCCTTCGAAACGATCGAGTCCGTCAACTTTCAACTGGCGCGACTGGAAAGCGCCGACTCCGGCTGCGATGAAAACGGTTTTGGTCAGAAACTGAGTGCCCTTGGCTGTTTCAACGAAGAAGCGCCCATCATCCTGTTTTTCAACAACGCTGACTTCCTGACCGAAGTGGAACGTTGCGCCAAACGGCTCGATCTGCCTGAGCAGGTTTTCGGTCAGCTCCCTGCCGGTACACACCGGCACGGCAGGAATATCATAAATCGGCTTGTCGGGGTAAAGCTCA
>MERZ01000196.1:0-5992 GCA_001770785.1 Burkholderiales bacterium RIFCSPHIGHO2_12_FULL_61_11 | reverse complement strand
GGGCCAGCGCCCACAATGACCGCATCCGTTTCGATGGGGCCATCGTGCCGGGCTGCGGTGTTGATCACTTCTTGATTCAGTTGAAGGTCCATGTTCTTTTTTTTGGCTGGCGTATTGAGCGGCTCGTGGCAGTAGCGCGTGCTGCGGCGTGGTATGGCACGCCGCCGCCTAGGCCGCAAGGCTTTCCATTTGGGTGAGCAGGCTACGCGCGTCCTCGCCCAGCGACTGGTCGAGCATCGGATACATCATGGTTTCCTCTTTCATGTTGTGCTGCTGCAAAAGAATGTGCAGGGTCTCCGCAGTGCCCAGGTACTGTTGCGCGTCTTTGGCTTCGATTGCCGCGCGCATTTGCGCGAACATTCCACGCATCTGTTCGTGCTCCATGCGCATCGTTTCGGTCGGTCCACTGGCCATGCCGGTTTTCTCCTCGAACACCGGAAACAGCAGTTTTTCCTCGATCCCGATATGGCGTTCAATCTCGCGCAAAAACGTTCCGCAATCGCGCTCCAGGCCGGTCCAGTCCCCTGCCGCTGCCCTATCCTCGGCGCGCACGAAGGCAGCGTCGCAATGCTTGTGGTCCTTGTTCATGTAGTCGCTGATGAGTGGCATTGTGTCTCCTGTCTAATGGTTGGTGATATTGATGGTGACCGTGCCTCGCACGATCCTGCTTGCACTCCGAACGCGTCGACGCGTTGGGCCGCGGCAAGTACGTTGGATGGCGCGGGCCTAGGCGCGCTTCAGCAGGCCGAGCTTCTCCTTGATGCTCGCCCAGTGAGTCGCTTCGGGCAATTCCTCCTCCTTTCTCGTGATCTCCGGCCAGTCCTTGGCCAATTCGGCATTGAGCGCGATGTACTGCTGCAGTTCCGCCGGCACGTCGGCGTCCGCGAAAATAGCTTCCACGGGGCATGCCGGCACGCAGGCCATGCAGTCGATGCAAACGTCCGGATTGATAACGAGGAAATTGGGCCCGGCGTGGAACGCATCCACCGGACAAACTTCGACGCACTCGGTATGCTTGCAGTTGATGCATGCTTCTGTAACGACGTAGGTCATTGCTGTCTCCTTTACAACACTGCGCTTTCAGGCCGTCGCTTCGAGCGGCTTTTCGACTGGTTTCATGGTGACCGGGCATTCGCCGGTAGCGCGGCACGGTTCGACGTGCTTTGTTGTCAGCGCCTTCGCCGACCAACGACGCACCGTCGCGGTCTCGTCCGGCGCCTGCTGCGCTGCCGTCAGCGAGATGGGTTTGCCCTCGGCGAGCAGCTTCTCGACGCGACGCAGGCCGAGCAGCGCCGCGCCGTAGGCGCCGTTCAACTGGCCAAGCCCGTCGGGCGCCACGTTGAGTTTTGACTTGAGGCTCGATTCAAGCGCATTGACCATCGCCACGTTGCGCGTCATGCCGCCAGTGAGCATGTAGCCGGGCTCGATCCCGACGCGGCGCATGAGCTGGATCGCCCGGCCGCCAAGTGCCACCATCGCGCCCATCACGATATCTTCGGCCGGTATGCCGTTCGACAGATGGTTGATCACCTCCGACTCCGCAAACACCGCGCAGACACTGCTGATCTGCACCGGTTTGGTCGATCGCATCGCGTAGGGACCAAGGTCGTCGGTGGTGATCCCAAGGTAGCGCGCGGTCTTTTCGAGAAACGCGCCGGTGCCCGCCGCACACTTGTCGTTCAGGCGAAAGGCCTTCACCCGCCCCTCGGCATCGATTTTGATCGCCTTGATGTCCTGGCCGCCGATATCGAGGATGGTGCGCGTGTCAGGAAACAGATGCACCGCGGCGCGGGCGTGAGCGGTGAGCTCTGTGACCTGGGTATTGCGAAACGGAACAGTGAAGCGGCCATAGCCGGTCGCCGCGACGTAAGTGATCACCGAGCGATCGAGGCCGCTGTTCTTCAGCAGCTCCTCGAAAGCGGCCTCAGCAGCCTGCGCCAGCTTGAAGCCGGTGCGGCGAACCGCGGTGCCGACGACTTCGCGCTTGTCGTTGAGTACGATCGCCTTGGTATAGGTGGACCCGATATCGAGTCCTGCAACGTATAGCATTTTCTTCTCCTATGCAGCCATGGCTGCTGGTTGCGTTTGAACCCCGAAAGCGCGGTCGTGCGCGACCAGCGCCGCGCCCAGCGCGCCACAAAAATGCGCATCCGGACTCACATTAATCTTCATTCCCGCGGCCTTCTCGATCAGCTTCACGATGGCGACATTGCGGCTCACACCACCCGTGAACGTCACCTCCGATTCAATCCCGACCCGGCGCGCGAGCGCAACGCAGCGGCTCGTGATCGCCTGATGCACGCCCATCAGCACATCCTCCGGCAACATGCCCTTGGCCAGATGACTGATGATCTCCGACTCGGCGAACACCGTGCAGGTCGTGGTGATGCGCACCGGATTCTGTGATTTGAGCGCGAGGGGTCCCAGCTCCGAGAGCGACATCTCGAGCGCTTCGGAAGCCGCGCCGAGAAAGCGCCCGGTACCTGCGGCGCATTTGTCGTTCATCGTGAAATCGCCGACCTGACCATCGGCTTTGACGCGTATCGCCTTGGTGTCCTGACCGCCGATGTCGATGACGGTGCGCGTGCCCGGGAACAGCGCAATCGCGCCGCGCGCGTGGCAACTGATCTCGGTGACCTGCTCCTGGCCGAAGGTCACGTTGTAGCGGCCATAACCTGTGCCAACGATGTAAAGGACCTGGTCCTCGGTGATATCGGCGTTCGCAAGCGCCGCTTTGAATGTATCTTGCGCAATGGTCACCATGCTGGTCTTCATGTCGAGCAGCGCGCGACCGACGATGGTCTTGTTCTGGTCGATGATCACCGCCTTGGTTTGCGTTGATCCGACGTCAACTCCGGCAACGTACTTCATACGGTACTCCCAGTTGTGGCCGCAACGGCCTTGCCCGCGAGCGGCGCGCCGCCGCCGCGCTGATGCAGCGTTTCGAAGAACGCATCGACGCGATTCTTGATCTGCGCGTCCGACCAGTAGCGCGGATCGATGAGATCGGACTCGATGTAAAGGCTCGGCACATTCAGCCGCTTGTTGAGGTAATCGCGCGTATCGGCCATGCCCGAAGACACGAAGCGGCAGCTCTTGACACCGTGAAAGACGATCCCGTCAACATCGTAGTCCCGGATCTGCTGGGCCAGCCGTTCGTGCGCGAAGAACTGGTTGGACAGGCCCCGCTGCGCGGCAAGCGCAGTTATTTCGGCAAGGCTCTCGAGCGGCCGCGAGGTATCGTAGACCAGCTCCCCCGCATCCATTCCGCCGGAGGCGAATGTCAGGTAGTCGGAGTAGGCGAACACACCGCCCCAGGTCTCGAACAGCTCGACCAGGCGGCGCATGGAAACGTAACAGGGCGTGCCCGAGAACAGCAGCCGGAAACGTTCCTCGACAACACGGCCTTCGCCGCGCGCCACCTTGGCCCGCAACTGCTCTTCGAGCTTGCGCATGTACTCGACGCCCTCGACCGTGCCCCGATACACGTTCATGATGCCGATATAAGTCAGGCCGTCCAGCATTGCGTTGAAGGGTGCGGGACACACCCGATTGAGCGCCATCACGTTATTCCAGTGGAATATCATTTTGTTGACGCGTTCCTCGACTTGCGCCAGACGATCCATGTTGAAGCGCTTGCCGGTGATCTTTTCGCACTTCTGGATCAGGTCGCGGAACTGCGCCTCGACCCAGCGCGAGTCTGCCGCGTGCTGGGCATCACCCGGCCGGGCCTGCCAGTTCGCCGCGCGCTGCCCGGGAATATCGAGCACGAAAGTAGGTGTTTTCAGCATCCGCTCCCAGATCTCGGCCCACTTGATGAACGTGCTGCACATGTTCGAGGCGATGGCGATATCGGCCTTGGGAATCAGGCCCGCCGGATGCTGCTGCTCCTTGAGTATCAGGCCGACGTCGGCCTTTACGTAGGAACAGACGTCCGGCGACATGCCGTAGTCCTCGGACAGGCGTATGTATTCCTCCGAGGCCTTGCGCACGCCGGTTTGCAATGAATTGATTTCCGGAAACACGAGCTGAAAATCGAACGTGCGCAGGATTTCGATCGCGTTGCCCATCACGAAGACATTGGCGACATACTGCCCGCGCTCTGGCGCCATTGTCAGCCCGGTATACCAGTCCTTCATCAAGCGCTGACCCTCCGCGCGGGGGTCGAAGGCCGCTGCAGCGATTTCGCCGGCCGGGGCGGTGTCGAGAATTTCGGTAGTCATGGCATTTTTCCTTTTAGGCAAGTGCGAACAATTGGGATTCGGCAAAGGTCTCGAGTTGCATCCCCATCTGCTCGAACGAGGTCATCTTCTCCTCGAATTCGAGCACCAGGTACGCGATGTGTTCCTGGTCGAGGTGCTTGGACCAGGCCACCTGCTCGTCGAGCCCGGGCTCGCAGAACTTCGCCGCGGTGAGGATCGCGGCGTCGGCCTTGCTCGCGCGAATCATCTCCATCAGGTAGGCCTCCTTGGTCTTGCGCTCGTCGTGCTGCACCGGGCTTGCCGCCGAGCGTTCAACAAAGCTCTCGGCAAGTGCCCAGATGGGGTCGCCGGTATCCGGAACGTCCTCGGTAATCCAGCGCAGCCCGATGAGAAGGTCGTCGTCCACCACGTAGCAGTTGTCATCGATGGTTTCGAGCATCTCGAGCGGAGGTTGCTCGCAAAAGCCGCCCACGAACACGACACGCGGCTTGTCCTGGGCCCGCAGGCTGCGCTGGCGGATGGCATCGAGTGCGCGCCCGAGCAGGGCGTTGTGCTCCTCGCACGGCATGCGCGTGCGCGCGCGCGTCAGGATGTAGGACTCGGTGCAGCTCAGCTTCCAGGGTTCGTCGCGTCGCAGCGCGTAGAGCTCGCGCAACAGCCGCCGGTTCTGGTTGTAAATGCGGATGCTGGCGCGCAAGGCCTCGTCGTCGATGCTGCGCCCGGTCCTTTTCTCCAACTCGCCGCGCAGCCGCTGGTACTCGGAGGCAATGTAGCGGACGGCGCCCGGGGTATTCACGTTCTGGGGCAAATACAGGATCTGCGCGAGTTGTTCCGGGAAATTGCGCGCCCAGATGCCGGCGAGGTGCTTTGACGCGTCGCAGATCGGATGGGTGATGAATCCAGTCAGGCCCTGCAGGGAGCCGTTCAGGCCAAGTTCCGCGGTCGAGCGGCAGATCGAGCAGACGAACGAGCCCATGTGGGCATCGGCGTGCTTGAGCTCCAGCCGGTTGCCGCCGCCAAGCACATTGATCGGCAGCAAACCGGCGGCGTGCGCGATCTCTTCAGGGAAATACACCGGAAAGTGCCCCAGCGTTCCCGTGAACCCGTCGGGCAGGGCGTCCGCGTCGGGCACCGGCGCCATGCGGACTTGATTGCAGCGCTCAAGCACTTCATTGAGTTCAGTTTCATGGTTGTAAGGAATCGGGGCGTTCATGGTGGTCATCCTTGGTTGGTGGTCATTTCAATAGTATTATGGTACCGGAATACTTATTTAGCAAGCCCGCAATCATGGAAAATCTTGATCTGGGTTAAATAATTGACAAATTTACTTGGATATTCCCGTCAACGCTCGGCGGACTGTTGGCGCCGGCGCATTGTTGAGACCCACCTGCCGGGATTTCATGGTTGTAGTTTGCCGCGCCAACTTCGCGTGCGCACATAGATGCCCATCACAGCCGGAACAAGAATGTGAAAACCCCGCCAGGCCAGCAGCGCGGCAAGGTGGCGCTCCACGCGTTGGCGACAGGGATTGCAGCCTTCTCAGATGACAGATGACGGCCCCATCCGTCCAGGCAAATGCAAAAAAAGCCCGCATAAAAGCGGGCCTTCAGTCGGGTTGCCAATGGCGCTGTCAATCAAACACCGGAGTCTCAACACCCAGCACCTTGTGCAGCTTGGGGCTGGTCGTGGTGTATTGCAAATAGATTTTTTTGTCGGGGAAGATGAAAGGCGCGGCGCCAAACGCTGCCAGCGCGCATTCGTGAAAACCGCTCAGAATCAGCTTTTTCTTT
>MERZ01000195.1 GCA_001770785.1 Burkholderiales bacterium RIFCSPHIGHO2_12_FULL_61_11 | reverse complement strand
CACTCTTACGCTGTTCGCGTGGAGTCGGATGTGGGTGTTGACCGTCGTGTTCGGCGCGTTGCTCGCGTTCTATGCCTATCTGCTCTTCTTCGGAGTAGTGTTGCATTTCACAACAGTTCAGGACGTTGCATACAGCTGGGGCGGCGCCTTGGGGGCCCTCGTTGTGTGTGCTCTTCTGAAGCTTCCTCGCGTCGTCACACAAGAATCGGGCGACAAGGTGGTGCCGGTCACAGAGAACGTGATCGCGCTCCTCCAGCTGACCCAACTGATGTACATCGCGGGCAAAGTGAGCACGCCCGCAATGGCGTTCCCTCCCGGTGGACAGTTCGTCTTCTGGGTGATGGTCGTCGCAGTCTTCACGGCATCGTCGGTCAGCATCTACTGGAGCATTCGGCTCGCTGAACGCACGTGGGAAGAAAGCTGAGTCTTCGCACGAGACGGACGGGAGCGTGTGATCTTCTTCAACCAAGCAGCAGAGCCCCGCCGGAGGAGGGGCTCTTTGTTTTTTCAAAACTTCATAAAAATCTTGCGCCATCTATCAGTTCTGATACCTTGTGCCCAGACTATCTGTTCACCTCTGTTCCTCACGTTCCCATAGAGAAGCAAAAAGGAGGCCAACTTGACCACACTCTTGGGTAAAGGCGGCGGCCCTACTGCCGTCATCGCTCAGTCGCTTGTCGGAGCAATCCTGCGCGCGCGACTTCTTGGAACGACCGCGCGTATCTATGGCGCACTGCATGGTGTGCAGGGCATCGTAAATCAGGATTTCGTCGATCTTACCGACGTGCCTGAGGAGGACCTCGAACTCGTGGCGAAAAATCCGGGCGCTCAACTGCGCTCGACGCGCGATAAGCCCGACCAGGTCTATTGCGCGAACATTCTTCGCGTCTTACAAGCGCATCGGATCTCGTCGTTCCTCTACATCGGCGGAAACGACACTTCGGAGACGCTTCGCATTCTGAGTACGCAGGCAGCTGCGATCGGCTACGACCTTACGTGCGTACATGTCCCCAAGACCATCGACAACGACCTCGTGTGCAACGATCACACGCCGGGATACCCGTCGTCGGCCCGATTCGTGGGGCACGCCTTCATGGGTATAAATCGGGATGTCATGTCCCTCCCCGGCGTGTACATCGGAGTTGTCATGGGTCGGCATGCGGGCTGGCTCACGGCGGCCTCTGCGCTCGCGAAAGAAGTTGATGATGACGGCCCGCACCTGATCTACATGCCGGAACGTGACTTCGACATGCAGACATTTCTGCGGGACGTGAAAGCGGTGTATGACCGTCTCGGTCGTTGCATCGTCGCTGTCTCTGAAGGCGTACACGACGCCTCAGGCAAGCCGATCCTTCACAGCTTCAAGGATCTCGAAACGG
>MERZ01000194.1:8675-12661 GCA_001770785.1 Burkholderiales bacterium RIFCSPHIGHO2_12_FULL_61_11 | reverse complement strand
TGTCAGCCAACCGCGGCACCATCCTGATGGTTGGCACCAAGCGCACCGCCCGCGAAACCGTCGCGATGGAAGCCAAACGCGCCGGTATTCCTTATGTCGACCAGCGCTGGCTGGGTGGCATGTTGACCAACTTCAAAACGGTCAAGACCTCGATCAAGCGCCTGAAGGAATTGAAAGCCCAGCAAGAAGCCGGCATGGAGTCCGTCAGCAAAAAAGAACAGCTGACTTTCAAACGCGAAATCGACAAGCTTGAAAAAGACATCGGCGGCATCCAGGACATGGCTGCTCTGCCGGACGCAATTTTCGTGATCGACGTGGGCTTCCACAAGATCGCGGTTCTGGAAGCCAAAAAACTGGGCATTCCGCTGATCGGCGTGGTGGATTCCAATCATTCCCCCATTGGCATTGACTACGTGATTCCTGGCAACGACGACTCGTCCAAGGCCGTCGCCCTGTACGCCCGTGGGCTCGCTGATGCGGTCATTGAAGGCCGCGCCAATGCCGGGAACGATCTCGTCAAGGCCGTGTCCGCTGAGAGCTCGGATGAATTTGTGGAAGTGCAAAACGCAGCTGCTTGATAAGGGCACCTGTCAGTTTTGGCGCTGAGCCAGACGCGAAAAAGGGGCTCGCGTAGCCCCTTTTTCACAGCTTAAAAGATACAACATAGACGCCGGGTGCAATGCTAGCGCCCGTCGAAGTCAACCCGACAAACGGAGAATCAGGAAAATGATAATTACTGCAAGCATGGTCGCTGAACTGCGTGCCAAAACCGATGCCCCCATGATGGAGTGCAAAAAAGCGCTGACCGAAGCCCAGGGCGACTTTGAGAAAGCCGAAGAAATCCTGCGCGTGAAGCTCGGCAACAAGGCTGGCAAAGCGGCTTCCCGCATTACGGCTGAAGGCGTGGTTGCCATGCATCGGGAAGGCGATGTGGCTGCGCTGGTTGAAATCAACTGTGAAACCGACTTTGTCACCAAGAATGACAGTTTTCTGGCTTTCACCAACGCCGTGGCGGAAGGCATCGTCAAGAACAATCCGGCCGATGTTGCGGCCATTGGCGCCATGCCTCTTTCCCTGGACGGCTTTGGCCCGACGGTGGAGGATGTGCGCAAAGGTCTGATCGGCAAGATCGGTGAGAACATGAGCGTGCGCCGCTTCAAGCGCTTTTCCGGCAGCAAGCTGGCTTCGTACCTGCACGGTACGCGTATCGGCGTGGTGGTGGAGTTTGAGGGCGACGAGACCGCCGCCAAAGACGTCGCCATGCATGTGGCTGCCATGAAGCCGGTTGCCCTGTCCAGCGCTGATGTGCCTGCGGAATTGGTCGCCAAGGAGCGCTCGGTGGCTGCTGCCAAAGCTGCCGAAGATGCCGCCAAGGCCCAGGCTGAAGGCAAGCCGGTTCAGTCCGCTGAAATTGTTGCAAAACGGATTGACGGTGGTGTTCAAAAATATCTGAAGGAAGTCAGCCTGCACAACCAGTCTTTCGTCAAGAATGACAAGCAGACGGTTGAGCAGATGCTCAAAGAGAAGGGCGCCACGGTCAAGTCTTTCACGCTGTACGTGGTGGGCGAGGGTATTGACAAAAAGGTCGACGACTTCGCCGCTGAAGTTGCGGCCCAAATCGCCGCTGCCAAGGCTGCCTGAACGGTCAGAGCCGCTAAAAACTGCTTTGCAGTCAGTCCAGCCGGAAGGCCGCTAAATTTAATAATCAAACCCATCACAGAAAGTCGTCACATGCCAGCCTACAAGCGAATCTTGTTAAAACTGTCAGGTGAGGCCTTGATGGGGGATGATGCCTTTGGCATCAACCGCGCCACCATCGTACGCATGGTGGAAGAAATTGCCGAAATCACCCGCATGGGTGTTCAGGTGGCGATAGTGATTGGCGGCGGCAATATTTTCCGCGGTGTCGCGGGCGGCTCGGTGGGCATGGACCGCGCCACAGCTGACTACATGGGCATGCTGGCAACCGTCATGAACGCGCTGGCTTTGGGCGACACCATGGACAAGGCTGGCCTGATTCCCCGCGTCATGTCGGCCATTGGCATCGAGCGCGTGGTCGAGCCTTATGTCCGGCCCAAGGCACTGCAATACCTGGAAGAAGGCAAGGTCGTTATTTTTGCGGCTGGCACCGGCAATCCTTTCTTCACCACTGACACGGCAGCGGCTTTGCGTGGCGCTGAAATAGGCGCCGAAATCGTTCTGAAAGCCACCAAGGTCGATGGCGTGTACAGTGCCGATCCCAAGAAGGATCCGACGGCCACGCGTTACACCAGTATTACTTTCGATGAAGCCATGCACAAAAATCTCGAAGTCATGGATGCCACCGCGTTTGCGCTGTGCCGCGACCAGAAGCTTCCCCTCAAGGTTTTCAGTATTTTCAAGCACGGCGCGCTCAAGCGCGTGGTGCAGGGCGAAGACGAAGGTACCCTGGTTCATGTTTGAAGCATTGCCATAATCCGTGCTTTCATCCCCTTTTTCGCATCAAAAAATTCGGAGATTCGACCATGAGCATTGTTGAGATCAAGCAGCTTGCAGAGCAAAAAATGCAGCAGTCCCTCGATTCATTCAAGAACGGCCTGACGAAAATTCGTACCGGCCGAGCCAATCCCGGCTTGCTCGACACCGTGCACGTTGACTACTACGGCGCCATGGTTCCGATCAGCCAGGTGGCCAATGTGGCGCTGCTCGATGCGCGCACCATCAGCGTCTCGCCGTGGGAAAAAGGCATGGGTGCCAAAATCGAAAGAGCCATTCGTGATTCCGATCTGGGCCTCAACCCGGCGTCTCAGGGCGACCTGATCCGCGTTCCCATGCCAGCCATGACTGAAGAGCGCCGCAAGGAACTCACCAAAGTCGTACGGGCTGAAGGCGAGCACGCCAAGGTGGCGATTCGCAACCTGCGCCGCGATGCCAATGAAAGCGTCAAAAAATTGGTCAAGGAAAAGCTGGCCTCTGAAGATGACGAGCGCCGCTCGCAGGATGAGATTCAAAAGTTCACGGACCGATTCATTGCCGAGGTTGACAAACTGGTCACCGGCAAGGAGCAAGACATCATGGCGGTGTGAAAATAGTGCCCCCACGCTTGTCACTTCGTGTACTGCGCTGCCCCCCGAGGGGGCTGGCCTTGCTTGGGGCGGCCCGGCGCTGCGTTCGGCTGTCATCGTGACGCTCAAGGCTTAATTGACCAAGCCCATGAGCCAAGTCCCGCATCACATCGCCATCGTCATGGACGGCAATGGACGCTGGGCCAATGATCGATTCCTGCCGCGAATTGCGGGCCACAAGCAGGGGGTTGATTCACTGAATCGCTGTGTTCGGGCTTGCCTGGAGCGCGGCATCGGCGTTCTGACCGTTTTTGCTTTTTCGTCCGAAAACTGGAATCGCCCTTCCGAAGAAGTCTCTGGCTTGATGGCGCTGCTGGCGCTGGCCTTGTCCAGGGAGGTTCCCAGGCTGAATGCCAACGGTGTCAGGATTCATTTCGTAGGGGACCGTCAGCGGCTCTCCGAAAAAGTTCAGTCAGGTCTGGCGCAGGCCGAACTCAGCACGGCAGGTAATCAGCGGCTGATTTTCAATGTGTGTTTCAACTATGGCGGGCGCTGGGATATTGCCCAGGCGGCGCAGAAGCTGGCCAGCAGGGGCGAAGCCATTACCGAGTTGTCGCTGGATAAGGCGATGGCGCTGGCGCATGTGCCCGACCCCGATCTACTGATTCGCACTGGAGGGGAATTGCGCATCAGCAACTTTCTGCTGTGGCAGGCAGCGTACGCGGAGCTGCATTTTTCCGACAAGCTCTGGCCAGAATTTGACGAGGCAGCGCTCGATGAAGCGATTGCGGCATATCTCACCCGTGAGCGCCGTTTCGGTCAGACCTCGGCGCAAGTCAGTGGGCATGACAAAAGCCAAATTGAAAAGGCTGCCTGATGCTCAAGCAACGTGTTATCACCGCGATAGTTTTGCTGGCTATTTTATTGCCTGCACTTTTTTAT
>MERZ01000194.1:0-8663 GCA_001770785.1 Burkholderiales bacterium RIFCSPHIGHO2_12_FULL_61_11 | reverse complement strand
CGGACTGCTTGAAAAATCCTTAACCCTTCTCTGGGCGGCTGCCGGCGCTGGCTGGGTGTTGGTCGGGGCCTGGTTGCTGCGCAACGGCGTTGTTGGCTGGGCGCGCATTCCGCGGGCGCTGCGTTTGCTGGGCGGACTCGTGGTGCTCTGGCTGGCCTGGCTGGCCGTCGCGCAGGCCCGTGTGATCGGTGTTCAATTCTTGCTGTCGGTGCTGCTGCTGGTTTGGGTGGCCGACATTTTTGCTTACGTTGCCGGCCGCACTTTCGGTGGACGGTTCAGCAAGGGGAAACTTGCGCCTTCCATTAGCCCGGGCAAGAGCTGGGAAGGGGTATGGGGGGGCATGGCCGGTGTGGTGGTGCTGTCGCTGGCCTGGGTGTTTCTGGGCGGCGAGACGCTCTACAGCCGGTTGGCCCAGCGTCATGGCATCGCGATGATGTTGCTGGCGGTTGTCTTTCTGGCGGCCATGAGCGTGGTGGGCGATCTTGTTGAGTCGCTGATTAAGCGCAACGCGGGTGTGAAAGACTCCAGCGGTCTGCTGCCAGGGCACGGCGGCGTGCTGGACCGCGTTGATGCCTTGCTGCCCACCTTGCCGCTGGCGATGATGCTGGTCACTCTTTAGGTTTTTTGCATGTCCTTCAAGAAGCAGCGCGTGACAGTATTGGGCTCTACCGGGTCCATTGGGGTGAATACCCTGGACGTGATCGCGCGTCATCCTGAACGTTTTGAGGTGTTTGCGCTCAGTGCGGCGACCCAGACCGACCTGATGCTGGCGCAGTGCCTGCAATTCAAACCGCGTTATGCCGTGATGGTGAGCCAGCCGCAGGCCCGTCTGCTGGCTCAAAAGATCAAGGAAAATCGGCTTTCAGTCCAGGTGCTATGGGCGCCTGATGCGCTTGAAATGATAGCGTCTCATGAGCTTGTGGATACTGTGATGGCGGCCATTGTGGGGGCCGCCGGCCTGGCGGCGTGCATGGCAGCCGCCAAGGCAGGCAAACGTCTCTTGCTGGCCAACAAGGAAGCGTTGGTGGTGGGGGGCGATGTGTTCCTGCAGGCGGTGCGCGCGGGCGGTGCCAAGCTGCTGCCGATTGACAGTGAGCATTCGGCGATTTTTCAGTCCCTGCCTGATGATCCGCAAACCTGGCCGCAACGCGTTGAAAAGATCATCCTGACGGCATCAGGTGGGCCGTTTCGCACCCGGGAGCCGGGCAGCCTGCGCCATGTGACGCCCGACGAAGCCTGTGCGCATCCGAACTGGGTGATGGGCCGCAAGATTTCGGTAGACTCGGCGACCATGATGAACAAGGCCCTTGAGGTCATTGAAGCCAAATACCTGTTTGGTTTGGCGCCGCAGCAAATCGAGGTAGTGATCCACCCCCAGAGCATCGTCCATTCCATGGTGCAGTACCGCGATGCGTCGGTCCTGGCGCAACTGGGAACGCCTGACATGCGGGGGCCGATTGCCTACGGCCTGGCATGGCCGGACCGGATCACCTCTGGCGCCAAGGCGCTGGACTTCGCTTCACTGGCCAGCATGACATTCGAGAAGCCTGACGACGCGCGCTTTCCGGGCCTGCGGCTGGCTTGGGAGGTTCTGAAGGCGCCTGTCGGCACCGCGGCGGTGCTCAATGCCGCCAACGAGGTGGCCGTGGCCGCTTTTCTGGACAAACGAATCCGGTTTGACCAGATTCATGACATCAATCACGCAACTTTGGACGCTGTTGCCGTGTCTCAGGTTACCGATATTGCGGGCTTGCTGGCGCTGGACGCGCAAGCGCGCCGCCTCGCCACTGAACTGGCTGAGGGCTTGGAGCCTTGATATGCTGACACTGATTTCTTTTGTTGTTACGCTGGGCGTTTTAATTGTCGTGCACGAGTACGGCCATTACCGGGTTGCGGTGGCCTGCGGCATCAAGGTGCTGAAGTTCTCCATCGGATTTGGCAAGCCCCTGTATACCTGGCGGCTCAAGAACAAGCCCACCGAGTTTGTCATCGGAGTGCTGCCGCTGGGCGGCTACGTCAAGATGCTGGACGAGCGCGAGGCTCCAGTCGATGCGGCCGAGCGTCATCTGTCCTTCAACGCCCAGCCCCTTAAGTCCCGTGTGGCCGTCGTGGTTGCTGGTCCCGTGGCCAATCTGTTATTGGCTGTGCTGCTCTACTCGGTTGTCAACTGGAGCGGCATGCAGGAACCCAGGGCCATTCTGGCCAGTCCCGTGGCCGGATCTCTGGCCGACAAGGCGGGCCTGCGCGGCCAGGAAACTGTTCTCCAGGCGGCTTTCGAGGGTGATGAACTGCAAAGCGTTCGTTCCTTTGAAGACCTTCGCTGGCGGCTGACACAAGGTGCGCTCGATGGCCGCGATCTGACCCTGGTACTCGGTGACGATCCGAGCGGCTCCGCGGGGCAAGTGCTGCTGGAGCTCAGCAAGCTCGGTGCGACCGAAGCTGACGCGCAGCTATTCCGGAAAATCGGCATTCTCGGGCCATGGACGAAACCTGTGATTGGCGAGATATTAGCGGGTAGTCCCGCCGAAAAATCCGGTTTGCGGGCGGGTGATGTGGTTCAGCGCATTGGTGAGACGGTCATTGTGGATGGGCAGCAGTTGCGCCAAGCCATTCGGACCTATACGGGGGATTCTGCGCGTCCCTCCAACGAGAGCCGCGCAAGCCATGCGCCGCAACGCTGGCAAATCCTGCGCGATGGGCAGCCTCTGGTGTTGTCGGTCAGTCCGGAACTCAAGCAGGAAGGTGAGGCAACGGTGGCCCGAATAGGGGCCTATGTTGGTGCACCACCAGAGTTTGTGACGGTGCGCTACGGACCGCTTGATGGCTTGTGGGCGGGCACTGTTCGGACCTGGGAAGTTTCGCTTCTCACACTGAAGATGATGGGAAAAATGGTCATTGGAGAAGCCTCGCTCAAGAATCTGAGCGGACCACTCACCATCGCAGACTATGCCGGCAAGTCGGCCAGCATGGGATGGACCTCCTATCTGCTGTTTCTGGCTCTGATCAGCGTGAGCCTCGGGGTCCTCAATTTACTGCCCCTGCCGGTTTTGGACGGTGGGCACCTGATGTATTATCTTTGGGAAGCGATCACCGGTCGAGGCGTGTCCGACGTCTGGATGGAGCGGTTGCAGCGCGGTGGCATTGCGATCTTGCTGGGCATGATGTCTATTGCCCTGTTTAATGACGTCACCCGCCTTTTGGGTTAAATCCTTACATTTCATGCAAAAACAGTTAAATCGATTCAAAGTTCGTGCACTCTGCGCTATTGCCGCCGGTTTGTTTGTAGTCAATGCCGCTTGGGCCGTTGATCCATTCACGGTTCGTGACATTCGGGTTGAAGGCTTGCAACGCGTCGAGCCCGGAACAATTTTTGCCTCGCTTCCTTTTCGTGTTGGCGAAACCTACAACGACGAGAAGGGCTCGACGGCCATTCGCGCGTTGTTCGGCCTGGGTTTGTTCAAGGATGTGCGGCTTGAAGTCAGCGGCGATGTCCTGGTGGTGATTGTTGAAGAGCGTCCTACCGTGGCCGACGTGGACTTTGTCGGAATCAAGGAATTCGACAAGGATGTGCTTAAAAAGGCGCTTCGCGAGGCGGGTATCGCCGATGGCCAGCCTTTCGACAAGGCACTCGCCGACAAGGCTGAGCAGGAGCTCAAGCGCCAATACATCAACAAGAGCCTTTACGGTGTTGAGGTGCTCACCACCGTGACGCCGATTGAGCGCAATCGCGTGAACCTGACCTTCAGTGTTGTCGAGGGTGACGTTGCAAGAATCAAGGAAATCCACATCACGGGCAACAAGGCATTCAGTGAATCCACGCTGCTGGGCCTGTTTGACCTCGATACAGGCGGGTGGCTAAGCTGGTACACCAAGTCTGACCGCTATTCCCGGGCCAAGCTCAATGCTGATATTGAGGCCCTGCGTTCCTACTACCTGTCGCGTGGCTATCTTGAGTTCAGGATTGATTCAACCCAGGTTGCGATTTCTCCCGACAAGCAGAGCATCGCGATCACGCTCAACGTCACCGAGGGCGAGCGTTTCGTGGTCTCTGGCGTCAAGCTTGAAGGCAATTACCTGGGCAAGGAAGAAGAATTCAAATCCCTGATAACCATCAAGCCGGGCGAGCCCTACAACGCCGATGCGGTGGCTGAAACGACCAAGGCCTTTACCGACTACTTCGGCACCTTCGGTTTTGCTTTTGCCAAAGTGCAGGCTACACCGGAAATTGACCGGACCAACAACCGCGTGGCTTTTGTGCTGCAGGCGGATCCGTCGCGGCGGGCCTATGTGCGGCGCATCAACGTGGCAGGCAATAACCGAACGCGTGACGAGGTCGTGCGTCGGGAGTTTCGCCAGTTCGAGTCGTCCTGGTACGACGGCGACAAGATCCGCCTTTCGCGTGATCGCGTTGACCGTCTCGGATTTTTCACCGATGTGAATGTCGAGACGCAGGAGGTCGCGGGTACGGCGGATCAGGTTGATTTGACCGTGGCCGTGGTTGAAAAACCAACCGGCAACCTGCAATTGGGTGCCGGTTACTCAAGTGCCGACAAGCTGTCCCTGATGTTCGGCATCAAACAGGAAAATGTTTTTGGCACGGGTAATTTCCTGGGCATTGAAATCAACACCAGCAAGTCAAATCGCCAGCTGGTCTTGAGCACGATCGACCCGTATTTCACCGCCGACGGCATTTCGCGCACCATTGACGTATACGACCGCACCTCCAAGCCGCTGTCCGGTCAGGGTGGTGACTACAGCCTGAAAACGCGGGGCGCAAGTATTCGTTTTGGCGTTCCTTTTACCGAGAACGATACGGTTTATTTTGGCAGCGGGTACGAATCCCTCACGATCGTACCTGGCACCAATCTTCCCGTCAGTTACCAGGACTACGCCAATCAGTTTGGCCACAAGAGCAACTCCATTCCCTTGACCGTGGGCTGGTCGCGTGACAACAGGGACAGTGCGCTGGTGCCGACGACCGGGCGCTACCAGCGAGTATATGGAGACTGGGGCGTGGCAGGCGATATCAAGTTTGTGCGTGCCAATTACCAGGTCCAGCAATACATACCGCTCAACAAACAGTTCACGCTTGCCCTGAATGGTGAGTTGGGCTGGGGCAAGGGCCTCAACGGCCAGCCTTATCCTCTTTTCAAGAATTACTATTCTGGCGGTTTGGGCTCGGTACGCGGGTTTCAACAGGGCTCACTGGGTCCCCGCGATGCATCAGACCTGGCAACCGGCGGTCCGAAGAAGCTGACGCTCAATGCCGAGCTTCTCGCGCCGTTTCCGGGAGCGGGAAATGACCGCACGTTGCGTCTTTATGGTTTTGTTGATGCGGGCAACGTGTTTAAAGACAACTATCGCCTGACTGGCCCGGATGGCCTGCGGGCATCTACCGGTATCGGCATCAGCTGGATTTCTCCTGTAGGTCCTTTGCGCATCGCCTATGCGTTGCCCCTACGTAAACAGGCGCAAGATAAAATCGAACGCCTGCAATTTCAAATTGGTACATCTTTCTAATGAAGCATCTTTCAAGCAAAATTTTCCTGAGCCTGACCATTGCTTTGGCAGGTTTTTCCGTCAGTGCACAGGAATTCAAGGTTGGCGTTGTCAACCTTGACCGGATTTTCCGCGAGGCCAATTCAGCCAAGGTCGCCCAGACCAAGCTGGAGCAGGAGTTCAGTAAGCGCGAGAAAGAGCTGGGCGATCTCGCAACTCAGCTGAAAACGCTGTCCGACAAGTTCGAGCGCGAGGCGCCCACGCTTGCGGAAAGCCAGCGCGCTGCACGCCAGAAACAGCTGGTCGACCAGGACCGGGAATTCCAGCGCAAACGTCGCGCGTTTCAGGAGGACCTGAACGCCCGCAAGAATGAAGAGCTACAGCAAGTGATCGAGCGCGCCAACAAGGTGGTCAAGACCTTGGCCGAAGCTGAAAAATTCGACTTGATCCTGCAGGATTCGGTCTATGTCAATCCCAAGCATGACATCACCGACAAGGTGATCAAGGCGCTGGATGCCTCCCGTTAATTGCCGGTGCTCGCCACGCGCATCAACTTGAAAATGGCAGGCGTCCCGTGACGCTCCGTCTTGCTGATATCGTTCAGTCTCTGGCCGGTCAGGCGCAGGCCGAGTTGATCGGCAACCCTGATGTGCCGATAGCGCGGCTGTCGAGCCTGGCGGCTGCCGGTCCCCACGACCTGAGTTTCCTCGGTAACTCGAAGTATCTCGGCAAGCTCGCACAGTCCGAGGCGGCTTGCGTGGTGGTGGCGCCAAGTGCCCGTGAGGCCGCCATAAGCCGTGGTGCCTGTATCGTGGTGGACGATCCTTACCATTACTTTGCCCTCATCACGCAGCTTTGGAAGCAGCGGAATTTCCCAGCGGCGCCAGCGCAAATCCATCCCAGCGCCTTTATTGATCCTGAAGCCATGCTGGCGGCCGGGGTTTCCGTCGGGGCCTTTGCCTGTATTGCAGGCGGTGCCGTCATTGAGGCGGGTGCGCGCATTGCAGAGCACTGCGTCATCGGGCGGCAGGTGCTTATTGGCGCTGACAGTCGCCTGTCCGCCCGGGTCACCGTGGCAGATGGCTGCCGTATTGGTGCGCGCTGCATTATTCATCCCGGTGCGGTCATTGGTGCTGATGGCTTCGGCTTTGCACCCCACAATGGCCAGTGGGTCAAGATCGAGCAACTCGGCGCGGTAGAGATCGGCAATGATGTGGAAATCGGTGCCAACACCTGTATTGACCGGGGCGCATTGCAGGACACGGTGCTGGAGGACGGCGTCAAGCTCGACAACCTGGTGCAGATTGGTCACAACGTCCGTATCGGAAAACACACCGCCATGGCGGGATGTGTCGGCGTCGCGGGCAGCGCAACGATTGGTGCGCATTGCACAGTGGGTGGCGGCGCCATTGTGCTGGGCCACTTGAGCCTGGCTGATCATGTGAATGTTTCGGCGGCATCCATCGTGACCCGATCGATTTTGAAGCCGGGGCACTACACCGGCTTTTTCCCTATCGACGACAATGCTGCGTGGGAAAAAAATGCTGCAACGCTCAAGCAGCTTCACGTTTTACGTGAAAGACTTAAACAGGCTGAAAAATCCATATTGCGCATGCAAGACACATCCGAAAAAAAATCATGATGGACATTCACCAAATTCTCAAGCAGCTGCCACATCGCTATCCTTTTTTGATGGTCGACCGTGTGCTCGAACTGGAAAAAGGAAAAAGAATCAAGGCGCTTAAAAACGTCACGATCAATGAACCGTTTTTCATGGGGCACTTTCCCCACCATCCCGTCATGCCGGGGGTGCTGATGCTCGAAGCCATGGCGCAGGCGGCTGCCTTGCTGGCCTTTGATACCTTGGGCGAGACCCCCGATGACAAGACGGTTTATTATTTTGCCGGCATTGACGGTGCCCGTTTCAAGCGGCCTGTCGAACCCGGTGACCAGCTGATCATGGACGTCACGCTGGAGCGCGTGAAATCCGGCATTTTCAAGTTCAAGGGCGTGACACGCGTCGGCGACAACATGGCTTGCGAGGCCGAACTCATGTGCACCGTGCGCAAAATTGCGTGAGCGTGTTGATATGATGTCGTCAGTCGCCGCGCCGGGCATTCACGCCACGGCCCTCGTTGATCCAATGGCCGAACTGGACAACTCGGTCAGCGTGGGTCCTTATACCGTCATTGGTCCTCACGTCAGGGTCGGGCCCGGCACCCGCATTGGTGCCCACTGCGTGATTGAAGGCCATACCACGATAGGCCGCGACAACCATATTTTCCAGTTCAACTCGCTGGGCGCGATTCCGCAGGATAAAAAATATGCGGGTGAGCCGTGCGAGCTGGTGATCGGCGACGGCAACACCATTCGCGAATTTTGCACCTTCAACATCGGCTCACCGGGCGGTGGCGGCGTGACGCGTGTCGGCAATGACAACTGGATCATGGCTTATGTGCATCTTGCGCATGACTGTGTGGTGGGAAAACACACCATTTTTGCCAACAACGCCCAGCTGGCCGGTCACGTGCATGTGGGTGACTGGGCC
Source organism: Burkholderiales bacterium RIFCSPHIGHO2_12_FULL_61_11 (assembly GCA_001770785.1). Classification (GTDB taxonomy): domain Bacteria; phylum Pseudomonadota; class Gammaproteobacteria; order Burkholderiales; family Burkholderiaceae_C; genus Polaromonas. The sequence goes on along the minus strand of MERZ01000194.1, from coordinate 616 downwards.
ATTCTGGGTGGCTTTACCTTGGCCCATCAATTCGTGAGGATCGGCGCACACAGTTTTACGGCCCTGTCTTCCATACTGGTTGCCGATTTACCGCCTTTTGTCATGTGCCAGGGGCAGCCAGCGCAAGCACGCTCCATGAATTTTGAAGGCCTGCGCCGCCGCGGTTTTTCGGCCGGCCGCATTGCCGCCGTCAAGGCCATGCACAAGGCGCTGTACCGCGACGGCCTGACGCTGGAGCAGGCCAAGCTGCGCATCGCAGAATTGGCTAAAAATCATTCCGAGTCAGCAGCGGATGTGCAGATGATGCTTTCCTTCTTGCAGCAAACCTCACCGCAGCGCGGCATCGTCCGCTAGGCCTTCATGTCGTTTGCACCGAAGGTAGCCATGGTTGCGGGCGAAACCTCCGGTGATTTGCTGGCGGGCTTGCTGCTCGATGGGCTCAAGGCGCACTGGCCCGCATTGACGTGCAGCGGCATAGGGGGGCCGCAGATGGCGCGCCGGGGTTTTCAAGCCTGGTGGCCCAGCGACAAACTGGCCGTGCGCGGCTATGTTGAGGTGCTCCGCCACTACCGTGAAATTGTCAGCATCCGGGAGCAGTTGAAAAACCGGCTGCTTC
>MERZ01000193.1:665-1294 GCA_001770785.1 Burkholderiales bacterium RIFCSPHIGHO2_12_FULL_61_11 | reverse complement strand
GGCGGTGTCTGGCGGGGCGAAGCGTTCGGTGGCCACCACCTCCAGCCCGGCTTTTTTGGCCGAGGCGCTGAAGGCTTGCAACCACATCTCGCCATAACCTTCGTTCCAACCCAGGAAGGCCACCTTTTTCACCTTGTCGGCCACCATGCGCTTGGCCACCGCATCGGACATCAGCGACACCGGCTGCGGCAACGGAAAAGTCCAGTCGTCTTTGCCACCGGGGCGTGGTGCGGGGGCCAAGGCCAGTTGCACCGTGTGGGTCTCCGTTGCCACCGGAGCCATGGCCAGCACGGCAGGCACACCGGAAGAGCCCAGCAGCACATCGACCTTGCTCTCGGTGATGAAGCGGCGCGTGTTCTTCACGGCACCAATGGTGTCGGATCCATCGTCGAGCACGATGAGCTTGATCTTCTCACCGGCAATACGCTCGGGCCAGAGGTCAAGTGAGGACTTGACCGGCAGCCCCAGCGAGGACAGCGGCCCGGTCAGCGACAGGTTCACGCCGATATTGATGTCAGCCTGGGCTGCGCCCGCCAGCGCGAGTAACGCCGCTGCAAAGGTGTTGCGAATTTGGTGTTTCAAGAGGTCTCCTTGTGTTGTCGCTTGCCGGGACTCTCAGGACTCAGAGG
>MERZ01000193.1:0-640 GCA_001770785.1 Burkholderiales bacterium RIFCSPHIGHO2_12_FULL_61_11 | reverse complement strand
CCGGAATGTTGGCCCCGCTGACCCAGCGGGCGGCATCGCTGCACAGCCAGGCGATCACAGGAGCGATCTCGTCCGCAAAGCCGGGGCGCAACATGCGCTTGGCATCGGCTTGCACCCGTTCCTGTCCAAGGATTTGCACAAAATCGCCCAGAATCGGCGTAAACACTGGGCCAGGTGCTACACAATTCATACGAATGCCTTTTTCAAGGAACCATTTCTGGGACTGTGTTGTGCTCCAGACAATCAGCGCTTCCTTGAAGTACTGGTAGCAGGTGGCGTGTGCCACAGGGTGCTCTTTCAGCCATTGCGCACCGGCCTCAAACCCCTGTGTGCTTGCCAGTGCCTTGTGTTCTGCCAAACGTTGCGGCCATTCGTAGCCCAGGATGGAGGACACATTGACGATGCTGGCACCCCTTGGCATACGGAGCAGCACCTGCTCGCTCAGATGGCGCAGGCCGAGGTAATTCACGCGGGCCACCAGATCACCATCGGCGGTGCCGGGTACCCCGGCCACGTTGCACAGCGCATCCACCTGTGCGGGCAGTTGTGCCAAAGCGGCGTCGATGGCCGCAGGTGAACTCAAGTCAGCCTTGACAAAGCCGTCCAATGTCAGGCTGGGGTCATTGCGATCCACGCCAAT
>MERZ01000192.1:16548-18499 GCA_001770785.1 Burkholderiales bacterium RIFCSPHIGHO2_12_FULL_61_11 | reverse complement strand
ACAGCAGCGGAAAGCCCGCCGCCGCCTGCTCACGCGCGCCTGGCAGACCCAGGGTTTGCTTCATGCGCGCACCGTGGCTTGGCAATGGCGCGACCATGGTTGACCCTGGCAATAAAATCGCATCGGCCCAGAAATCCACGACAACCTTACCTAACACCACCGGCTGAAGGCGCATGCCCGTGGCAAGTCGTACGCCCGCCGCGGCGGCCAGCAGGCCGAGCGTGAACACTGCGCCCTTGTGGGTGTTGATGCCCTGGGTTGCGGCGAACATGGCTTGCTCTGCCTGCAGCCCCCGGCGTTGGATGTCCTGGAGCGCACAGCCGCGGGCACCCAACATCACGCAGTCGGCAAAGTAACCCTCTAGCGCCGCAATAGAGGCTTCAAAGGTGCGGTAGTCCATGTCGGCATGGCTGCCCAGCGCCGTGGGGGTCACCAGTCCGGGCTTGAGTTCCAGGTGTAACTCGCGCCTGAGCGCGTCACGTGCCAGGGTGTCGATGTGGGCCGCCAGATGTTTCATGCCGCCGCCGGCTGGAGCGCAGCACCGCCTGTTTTCAGGCGGGCCGTAAAGTTTGTCGCAAAACTGGCCTCAAACGCCTGGCGTTCGATCAGCCGGGTCGTCAGCGATCCTTTGACCAGCAACTTGGCAGAAGAGCCCGCCAGTTCGCGCCACGCCACTGCATCGCCCGCAGGGCTGATCACTTCGCCATCCACGCGGGGCTGGGCGTTTACCAGGTCATTCGCACGCAGAGCCAGGATAAGCGCCCGTGCGGCGGCCCAGTCGGGCGGCGCAAATAGCACATCGAGGTCGGAAGCCGCGCCAACGCAATCAACTCCAGTGACGGCCTGCATGCCCGCCGAGCCATACACACGCGGCTCTGTGGCCATGACGGCCGGCTTGCCCAGCAGCACGGCCAACACCGGTTGCCAGGCGGCTGGCAGGCGCGCGCTGGCCGCACCGGGTTGCGCACTCTGCAGGGTGCGCAACAGCGGCGGCGCTGACGAGCGCAGCACTGCACTGCGAGGCAGCACAAATGCCAGTCGCCGCTTGCCGCGCGCCGGTGGCAGCGCCAGCCCGAGCTGCAGGCAGTCAGCTGCCAGCGTGGGCGGTTGTTGGCTAACGATCAGCGGGTAACCCGCGGCGATCCATTCAGCCAGTTCTTCCTGGGCGCCGGCATCGGCGGCGCAGCAGGCCGTGGCTGCCTGGGCCTGGTGCCGCCCGGCAAGATGGAGCCACACCAGATCATGGCGCCGCGCGCGTTCAGGCATGGCCCAGGACCCGCGCGACGACCGTGGCGGCCAAGCTGCGCCCGCCGCGTGCAAGACCATCGCGCATTCGGGTATCAAGTGCCCGCTCGGTAACCGGCATTGACTGCAAAGCATCCAGTGCAGACGCCAGGCAGGCGGCGTAGTTGCCCGCCCAGACCGAGCGCAGGTGACCCATGCGCAGGTAGTTGGCCACGCCGGGGGAGAACACCGGCGATTGCCCGGCCAACGCTTCCAGCCGCTCCAGTGGAATCTTGGTAATGCGCGACATGGCTGGCAGGTTCATGACCTTGATCTCGGCATCGGCCAGGGCGTAGCAGGCATCGGCCATCATCCCGGTCGTCAGGTAACCGCCGCTGACGGCCTCGCCATAGACGACGCTGAGGCTGATGTGACCCCGGCTGCGCGCGATCTCCATGCATTTCGCCAGGTGCGCCATGAACCCATTGAGGCCGAGCAACTCGTCACGCCGGCGCAGGCGCTGGCCTTGAGTATCGAGCAGAAATAGCAGGGGCCGCCCAGCATGGTTGCGCACGGTGTCCAGCACCACGCTCGCCATCCGCAAGGCCAGGTCCACCCCGATTTCGGCCTGGCGGGCTGTACCCAGAACGCTTACGTCGGTGCCGCCGACTCGGGCGCTGCCTTGGAAGAATTCGTCTTCCAGCACAAGAGGCTCCCAGCCTTGCGG
>MERZ01000192.1:10560-16529 GCA_001770785.1 Burkholderiales bacterium RIFCSPHIGHO2_12_FULL_61_11 | reverse complement strand
CCACAAACTCATCTGCTGTGAGCAGCGGCACGGCCTCGGGCTTGGGTACACCCAGCGCCCGCCAGATGTCCAGCGCATCGTCGGCTTCGCCGAAACGCTTCAAACGAGTCTGCAGCATTCGGTGTTCGCGTTCAATGCTGTCGAGAGAAAAATCCGCCGCCTTGCCGAGCTGCGTGATGGCTTCAGCACGAAAGGCGGCGATGCTATCGGCCACCAGGGCGTCGACTTCGCCGAGCAGATAGCGGTGCTTGCCGCCGGTGATGCGCCATACCAGGGCGCGATCGCGTGAGTCGAATTCTTCCACCCCGTGCACGGTCTCAATCACCTCGGGCCCCGACATGGCCAGCCGCCCTTCCTCGGACATCACCAGTGCATCGCAGCAGCGTGCGATCAAGCCGGTGCCACCAAAGCAGCCGCCCGCACCGCCGATCAGGCCGATAAAACGCACGCCCTGCGTTCGCGCCGCGAGTAACGCGCGGATGATCTCGGACACGGCAATCAAACCGGCGTTGGCCTCGTGCAGGCGCACGCCTCCCGAATCAAACAGGATCAACACCGCTGCGGGTCGCTCGGCCACGGCCCGCTCAATCAGCCCCACCAGCTTGGCACCATGCACCTCGCCAATCGCACCGCCCAGAAAGGCGCCTTCCTGTGCCGCCGCCAGCACCGATGCGCCGCCGAGCATGCCGCGGCCGATTACCAGCCCGTCATCAAAGGCCACCGGCTGGTCCAGCAGGGCCAGGTGCGGGCTGCTGACCCGGGCTGCAGGCGGGATGAACTCGTGGAAACTGTCCGCATCCAGCACACCGGTCAGGCGGGAGCGGGCCGAGGCCTCGTAAAAACTTCTAGACATGTCGGCCCTCCCAGACTTCAAGCGCCTGATCGAGGCGCAGGCTGACCACGGCGGGTGTGGCGCCCACATCGTGAATTTCGATGTTGAGCCCGCCTGCTGCGTGGCGTTTGCTGAAATCCGCCAGCACCGCCTGCCAGATCGGTGCAAAGCCAATGGCCGAGGTGTGGACGTCGATGACGCAGGCGGGCAGATCGCCACGCTCGACCAGCACCTCGCAGTTGCCGGAAGCGGTCACGCCCACCAGCACCGCATCACCGCTAGCGGCACTCGGACTGCTGGGCAGTTTGTATTGCAGTTTTTCCATGATTGGCTTTGCGTTTTTACCAGTTGCGAAACCGGCTGGGCGGGTGGTAGAGGCCACCGGAGGCGCGCACCAGATCCTTGACAGAGCGCGCCGCCAGCAGGTCGCGGGTGGCTTCGCGGCGCAAAATGCCGATGTCTTCTGCGCGCCGTATGACGCCGCGTGCTCTTAACTCATCCACCTTGCGCCGATCACGTCGCAGGCCCACGCTGGTATAACCCGCCACGCCGCGGATCGCCTGCTCGCGCTCGTCGAGGTCGCGGCACAGCAGCAGGTTGGCGATGCCTTCTTCGGTGACCACATGCGTGACGTCGTCGCCAAAAATCATCACCGGCGGGTTGGCCAGGCCCATGGTTTGGGCCAGGTCCCAGGCGTCCAGCCGCTCGACAAAAGCGGGGGCCATGTGTTCGCGAAATGTCTCCACCATCTGCACCACCAGCTTGCGTCCGCGTGGCATCACGTTGCGGCCTTGGCGCGCTTCTTCCCCCGCCTTCAGCCAGGCGGGGCTTTCGTGGCGGCGTCCGCGTGCGTCGGCCCCCATGTTGGGCGCGCCGCCGAAGCCCGCAATGCGGCCTTTGGTGGCGGTGGAGCTGTTGCCCTGCAGATCAATCTGCAAGGTGGAGCCGATGAACAGATCGCAGGCGTAATGCCCGGCTGTCTGGCTGAAAGCCCGGTTCGAGCGCATGGACCCATCGGCGCCGGTGAAGAATACGTCGGGCCTGGCGGCAATATAAGCCTCCATGCCGAGCTCGGAGCCAAAGCTGTGCACGGACTCCACAAAACCGGCCTCGATGGCAGGAATCAGCGCCGGATGCGGGTTAAGCGCCCAGTGGGTGCAGATTTTTCCTTTCAAACCGAGTGAGGCGGCATAAGTGGGGAGCAGCAGTTCAATGGCGGCGGTATCGAAGCCGATGCCATGATTGAGCCGCTTGACCCCGTACTCAGCGTAGATGCCCTTGATCACCATCATCGCCATCAGCACCTGAATCTCGGAGATTTGGGCCGGGTCGCGGGTGAACAAGGGCTCGATGTAGTTAGGCTTGGGGGCGACGATGATGTAGTCCACCCAGTCGGCCGGAATATCCACGCGCGGCAGTGCGCTGCGAATCTCGTTGACCTGGGCGATCACAATGCCGTTTTTGAACGCTGTGGCCTCAACAATCGCAGGCGTGTCTTCGGTATTGGGGCCGGTGTAAAGGTTGCCCGCTGCGTCCGCTGCTTCTGCCGCGATGATGGCGACGTTGGGCGTGAGATCAATGAAATAGCGCGCAAACAGCTCCAGGTAGGTGTGGATCGCGTTGATGTGAATCTTGCCCGCCTCAACCAGCCCGGCCAGCCGCGTCGCCTGCGGGCCGGAGAAAGAAAAGTCAATCTCGCGCGCAATGCCCTTATCAAACAAGGCCATGTGCTCAGGCAGGGCCACCACCGACTGCACCAGGTGCAAATCGTGAATCTGGGCTGGATCGACGCGAGTCAGTGCGCGGGCCAGAAAATCGGCCTGCTTCTGGTTGTTGCCCTCCACGCACACGCGGTCGCCACACTCAATCACGCGCTCCAGCAGCGCGGTGGCGTCCCCGGCCGCCACTCGCCGACCTTCTGTCAGATCAAGTGCCCGGGCCATACGCGCCGCTTTGGAGACGAGACCGTGGCGCCAGTTGTGTTGGTTCATGTTCATGCGTTGATTCCCTGATCAGGCCCCTATGTGGCGTCGCGTGCGGTGGTCATGTGTTTGGCAAATTCATACAGACGAAAGCTGATCTGCCTTTAGGGCTTGCCAGCGCTGCCGGCAAGGCGGTCAGCAAACCAGGGCCGATGCAGGCAGCGCCCAGCGTGCGGCGAGAAAATGTTTTGTGCATGACTGTCTCCTCTAATGGCGGTGATCGAAAAAGGCACTGATGCCATGCGCATTCAAATTGTTTTTTTAAATTCACATCTTGTATACAAGAATAGTGGACTAATAATATCAGTCAATATCTTTTGCAGGTCAATCGATAGGTAGTTTCCATAGGATCGATGCGCAACATGAACATTTCCAGCCCTAACTTTCAAAATGGCCGCCTGTCGGAAAAGTTCTGCGAGATCATCGAGGAGCGGATTGCAACAGGGGACTATCCACCGGGTTTTCGGCTTGACGAATGCAAGCTTGCGGCAGAATTCGGCGCCTCGCGCACCCCCATTCGGGAAGCCCTCATTCAGTTGAACTCAGAAGGACTTGTCGACATGCGACCACGACGTGGGGTCACTGTGGTTGAGGTGCCGCCGCAGCGCTTATGCGAGATGTTCGAGGTGATGGCAGAACTCGAAGCCATGTGCGCACGGCTGGCCGCCAGGCGCATCACGCCCGACGAGGAATCAGTGCTGCGCGCAGCGCACGAAGCCAGTCGGCAAGCCAATGAGCAGGGCGATGCCAACACCTACTTTTACCTGAATGAAAAGTTTCATCAGGCCATTTACAAAAGCAGCCACAACAGGTTTTTGAATGAGCAAGCGCTGCAGTTGCAGCGACGCTTGCGCCCCTACCGGCGCTTGCAATTGCATGTCAGAGACCGGGTGCGCGCCTCATTTGCTGAACACCAGGCCATTGTTGACGCGATCTGTTCGGGTGAAAGTGAGCAAGCCCAGCAGCTTTTGCGCCTGCACGTGAGCCTTCAGGGCGAACGCTTTGTGGATTTGATCGCGTCCTTGAGCACATTGAAGCAAGCAAACTAGCCCGAGAAAATAACTCGACAGCCCCATTTGCTGATTGCCGGCCCTGAGAGTTCTGCTTCCCTGGGCGAAATTGCGGCTTCAATGGGCGGTTGACCGGCCAGAGTCTCCTGGTCAGATTTTTGATCTGAGCGTTGTTTGATAATTAAACCTGGAAACGGCAGTTGACTGCTTGTATCCCTGAACAAGGCCGCATGAACACTGACTTTTGTTGTTTTAAACACCTCACCGCGTGGGTGAGAGCGCTATGCACCCGATTGAGCCGCCCTGGGGCACGCCGGCTGCGTTGCTCCGCCTTGCAGGCAGTAGCCTGCGTCGTTGTCGCGCCTTGCCAGCGCACCCCATGACAGCCCACTCGGGCGCGTCCAACTGCCGTTTCCATGTTAAATTTATTTCAAAGAGTTCAGGGAGTCATCCGCCATGTCCGTTCAAGCCCAATACCAGCAAAAACGCATGTCCGCGAGCGATGCCATTAGTGTCGTCATGAATGGCGACACGATTGTGATCCCCACGGCGGTGGGCGAGCCACCCGCCTTGCTGACGGCGCTTTCCGAGGCGCGTCGCGAGTTTCGTAATGTGCGCGTTTCGCAAATCCTGCCTGTGCGAAAGTACGGTTATTTCGATCCCGACACCACTGAGCACGTCCGCCACATCGCCTATTTTTTCAGCGGAATCTCGCGTGCGGGTGGGCAGGAAGGCTGGACCGATTTCATTCCAGCGAATTTTTCCGAGCTGCCTGAGCTGTTCAGACGCAAGCTGATTCCCTCCGATGTGGTATTTTCCATCGCCTCGCCGATGGACGAACACGGATTTTTCTCGCTGTCGCTGGCGCCTGACTACACCATGGCCGCCATGGAAAACGCCCGTGCCGTTGTGCTGGAAGTGAACCCGAATGTGCCTTTCGCCAACGGCAACTGCCACATTCATATCTCGCAGGTTGCCGCGTTGACCGAGAGTGAAGAGCCCATTCTCGAAGTGGGTCTGCCAAAAATTGGCCCGGTGCAAGAGGCGATCGGCAGGTATGTGGCCGACATGATTCCGGACGGTGCGACGCTGCAGATCGGTTACGGTGGCATTCCGGATGCGGTGGTAATGCAGCTGACCGACAAGCACGACCTCGGCGTGCATACCGAAATGATAGGCGACGGCATCATGAGCCTGGTGGAAACCGGCGTGGTCACCAATCGCAAAAAGAACTACCAGCCCGGCAAGATGCTGGCCACCTTTGCCCTCGGTTCCAAAAAGCTTTACCAGTTTCTGCACCGCAACCCGGCCGTCGAAATGCAGCCGGTCGATTTCACCAACGACCCCTACCTGGCCGGGCAGAACGACAAGCTGCACGCCATCAACGCCACCATGCAGATCGACTTCATGGGCCAGTGCGGATCGGAAAGTCTGGGGTTTTCGCCTTACTCCGGCAGCGGCGGCCAAACCGACTTCGTGCGAGCCGCCAACCGCTCGAATGGCGGAAAAGCCTTCATCGTGCTGCCATCCACCGCAAAGAATGACACTATCTCGCGTATCGTGCCAAGTCTGTCCGCCGGCACGCACATGTCAACCAGCAAGAATGACATCAACTATGTGGTGACGGAATACGGCGTTGCCCAGTTGCGTGGCAAAACCGCCCATCAGCGCTGCGAAGCGCTAATAGCCATCGCGCACCCGGACTTCCGGGGGGACCTGCGCGAAGCTGCCAAGAAGATAAGACTGCTTTAAGCCGGGCGGGAATGGGTGAAGTGCCATTCTTACATCAAAAACGGTCTTTAGCCCTTTAGCATCGGGCGGGGGGAGCTATTAATAGCGTAGTGTTTTAAGTCGGATTTCCTGATTAGACCCGCTCAAAAATCGCCGCGATGCCCTGGCCGCCCCCAATGCACATGGTCACCAGCGCATAGCGGCCCTGAATGCGCTCCAGCTCGTACACGGCCTTGACGGTGAGCAGTGCGCCAGTGGCGCCGATCGGGTGGCCCAGGGAAATGCCGGAGCCGTTGGGGTTGACCTTGGCCGGGTCGAACCCCAAGTCGCGGCTGACGGCGCAGGCTTGGGCGGCGAAGGCTTCGTTGGCTTCGATCACGTCGAGGTCGTCCACCGTCAATCCGGCTTTTTTCA
>MERZ01000192.1:8466-10309 GCA_001770785.1 Burkholderiales bacterium RIFCSPHIGHO2_12_FULL_61_11 | reverse complement strand
GCTGTTTCGCCCTTGCGGCTTTTCAGCATCACCGGAACGATCTGGCTCTTGAAGTAACCGGCTTCGATGGCGTGCTGGGCGCGGTTGTGGCTAAGCACCGCCAGCGCGCAGGCGGTTGACGTTGAAGGCCGGGGTGGCCTCGGCGCAGCCGCCGTTGACGGCCGCCACGCGCGACAGGTACATGTCCTTGGGCTCGGTGTTGACAACGTGGCCAAACGCGACATGGCCGACATCCTTGCCTTCGACTCTGGCGTGGGCCAGCGCTTCACGCACCACCGGCGCGGCCAGCTCGGTGGGCGGGCTGTCCTTGAGGCTGCCGCCAAAGGTACCAATGGCGGTGCGTACACCGCTGACAATAACGACTTCACGGGTCATGAGGTTCTCCTGGGGGTAAAAATAAGCGGTTTTGGTGGGCCTGAGTTCAAGTGTAAAAAGTGCTTCCAGCCCAATTGCTTCAGGCGCATGAAGCTATAAAATGCATAGCAAAAATAATGACCTGCGCGGGCGGGCTTCACAGTACGTGCGTCACCAGCTTGAAATCCGGGTCCTCGGCAAAGGGCTTGATGGTGAACCCCAGACCCCGCATGAGCTTGAGCATGCTGGGGTTGCTGGCCAGCACCAGACCCTCGATGTCGGTGAGCCCCTTGTCGCGAGCCACGTCCATGATGCTCTGCATCAGGCGCGAGCCCAGGCCCTTGCCGCTGAAGTCGTCGGCCACCACCAGCGCAAACTCGCAGCTCGATTGGTCGGGGTTGGTGATGTAGCGCGACACGCCGACGATGCGCTCGGTCTCAAGCAAGTCGCCATTCGGTGCGGCCTTGCGCTCCTTGAATACGGCCACCAGCGCCATTTCGCGGTCATAGTCGATCAGCGTGAAACGCGCCAGCATGGAGGGTGGCAGTTCGACCAGGGACGACACAAAGCGGAAATAGCGGCTCTCGGGTGACAGGTGGTGCATCATCTCCTGCAGCATCTGCGCGTCGTCCGGGTGGATCGGGCGCACGGTGTACTCGCCGCCGCCGCGCAGCGGCCACAGCTGCTCGAAGCGTGCCGGGTAGGGCAGGATGGCCAGGTGGTTGTAGTTTTTTGCATGGCCGCCGACGGACTGCGGCGCGTGGTCGATGACGATGCGCGCATCCACTGCCACGGCACCGGTTTCGTCCACGATGAGAGGGTTGATGTCCATCTCGCGCAGCTGGGGCAGCTCGCAGACCATTTCCGAGACGCGCAGCAGCACCTGCTCGAGCGCGTCCATGTTGATCGCCTTCGCGCCGCGCCAGTCGCCCAGTGTTTCCGCCACGCGTGAGCGTTCGATCAGGCGCCGCGCCAGGAACTGGTTGAGCGGCGGCAGCTCCATGGCGCGGTCGTCGATCAGCTCGATCATGGTGCCGCCGGCACCGAACGCGATCACCGGGCCAAACGGGTCGTCGGTGACCAGGCCGATGTAGATCTCACGGCCGCGCCGGGCGCGGGCCATGTTCTGCACAGTCACGCCGTTGATGCGCGCATCAGGCAGTAGTCGCGTGACGCCTTGCACCATGTCGTTGTAGCTGTCACGCGCGCCGGTGCCATTGAGGATGTTGAGCGCCACGCCCTGCACGTCCGACTTGTGGCTGATGTCGGGCGAATCGATCTTGAGCGCCACCGGAAAGCCCAGTTGCGTGGCGATCATCATCGCCTCGTTGGCGCTGCGCGCAAGAATGGTTTTGGTCACGGGAATATGAAAGGACGAGAGCAGCGCCTTGGACTCCATTTCGGTCAGCACCTTGCGGCGCTCGGCCAGCACGCTTTCGATCACCAGGCGCGCCCCTTCGATGTCGGGCTTGGCCAGCGTCGACAGGGG
>MERZ01000192.1:0-8459 GCA_001770785.1 Burkholderiales bacterium RIFCSPHIGHO2_12_FULL_61_11 | reverse complement strand
GTTTGCTGGAGCAGCTGCTGGTTGCGATAGAACGAGGCGATGTTGCCAAAGGCGCCGACGGCCGCCTCGGGCGTGCGAAAGCTCGGAATGGCGGCCTCCTTGAGGATGCCGCGTGCCGCCACCACGGCGGTGTCGCCCATCCAGCACGCCAGCAGCGGTTTGCCGATCACGCGCTTGAGCTCGGCCAGCGCGCGCGCCACCGCCGCGGCATCGGCCCCGGCCTTGGGGGAATAGATGGCCAGCACGCCGTCGATCTGGCGGTCTTTGCCCGCCGTTTCAATGGCCGCCCGGTAGTGCTCGGGGCCGGCGTCTTCCGACAGGTCGATCAGATCCGACAGGGACGCGAGCTCAGGCAGCTGCGGCTTGAGGGCGCTGGCAGACTCGGGCGAGAGTTTGCCCAACTCCAGATGAATTTCATTGACCCAGTCGGCCGCCAGCACGCCGGGGCCGCCGCCGTTGGTGACGATGGCCAGCCGCCGACCCACCGGGCGGTAGCGTGAAGCCAGGCACTTGGCCGCGGAGAACAGCTCGACGAATGAGCGCACCCGCACCGCGCCAGCGCGGCGCAGGGCGGCGTCAAACACGTCATCGCTGCCGACGATGGCGCCGCTGTGGGTCTGCGCGGCCTCATTGCCTGCCGGTTTGCGGCCGGCCTTGAGAATTACCACCGGTTTGGCATTGGCGGCCGTGCGCAGCGCGCTCATGAAACGGCGCGCGTTGGTAATGCCTTCCAGATAGACCACGATGCTTTGGGTGTGCTGGTCATTGGCCAGGAAATCGAGCACTTGGGCAATGTCCACCGAGGTATTGGGCCCGAGGGAAATGACCGAGGAAAAGCCCACCGCATTGCTGTTGGCCCAGTCGAGGATGGAGGCCGTCAGCGCGCCCGACTGCGACACCAGCGCCAGGGAGCCGGCCCTGGCCAGCGGCCCGGCCACGCTGGCATTGAGTTGCAGCTGCGTGCGCTGCAAACCCATGCCGTTGGGGCCGAGCAGGTACATGCCTTCGCGGCGCGCAATTTTCTTGAGTTCGTCAGCCTTGTCGGCGCTGATGCCGCTGGATATCACCAGCGCCGAGCGGCACGCCATGCGGCCCGCAATTTCCAGCGCGGCGGCCACGTCCTGCGGCGGCAGCGCAATGATGGCCAGATCCGCCCGTGTTTGCGCCAGGTCCGCCAGCGTGCCACTGGTATGGATGTCCAGAAACACCAGGGTGCCGCTGTAGCGCTGGGCCCGCAGGGCCTCGTGCAGCGCCTTGGCTTGGGAGGTTTGCGTGGCCGGGTCATGAGCCTGGCCAGCAAAGACCACGATCGATTCGGGGGAAAAAAGCGGGGTGAGGTAGTGTTTGTCCATGGGGTTCCAGTCAGCGCCGATCAGGATACTAATAGTCGCAGTGGTACTGCGCGCCAGCGGGTTGAGCGCGCAGCGGCTTTCCAGGAAGGACGGCCAGCGAGTTTGCCAGTTTAGGCCTGTGCGCGCCGGACCGGCCTGCAATTTACGAGAATATTGCGTCGAACAAGCGCTATCTATCGTCTGCAGATCTGTCTAGACTTCAACCCATTGAAACCCACAATGAGGGGACCCTGGATGAAAGTTGCATTGCTTGGCGCCGGTCACATCGGCCAGACCATCGCCCGTTTGCTGCATGACTGCCGCGACTACCAGGTGACCGTGATGGACCAGAGCGAGGCCGCGCTCATGCGGCTTGCCGCGCAAGGCCTGGCCACCCGGCTGGTGCAAACCGAAGACAAGGCGGCGTTGGCTGCGGCGCTGGAGGGCCAGCAGGTGGTGCTGAATGCGCTGCCCTATCCGCTGGCGATTCCCGCCGCGCAGCGGGCGCTGGAGGCGGGCTGCCATTACTTCGACCTGACCGAGGACGTGGCCGCCACCCGGGAGATCAAGCGCATCGCTCAGGGTGCCAGGACCGCTTTCATGCCGCAGTGCGGCCTGGCGCCGGGTTTCATCGGCATCGTGGCGCACCACCTGACCCAATCCTTCGACACGCTGCATGACGTGCAAATGCGCGTCGGCGCGCTGCCCGCTTTTCCCACCAATGCGCTCAAGTACAACCTGACCTGGAGCGTGGACGGCCTCATCAACGGGTACTGCCACCCGTGCGAGAGCATCCATGACGGGCAGCTGATCCAGGCGCTGCCGCTGGAAGGCCTTGAGCATTTTTCGCTGGACGGCGTGGAGTACGAAGCCTTCAACACTTCCGGCGGCCTGGGCACGCTGTGCGAGACGCTGGCAGGCCGGGTCCGCAGCCTGAACTACAAGACCGTGCGTTATCTCGGCCATCGCGATCTGATGATGTTCCTGCTGGGCGACCTGCAACTGCGCAGCGATCAGGGCGCGCTCAAGGCCATCATGCGCCGCGCCATACCGGCGACCATGCAGGACCTGGTGCTGGTGTTCGTGACGGTTTCGGGCATGAAAAACGGCAGCTTGGTGCAGGAGGTTTTCGCGCGCAAAATCTTTGCCCAGCGCGACGGTGCCCAGCCGCGGTCGGCCATCCAGATCACCACGGCGGCGGGCATTTGCGCGGCGCTGGACTTGTTCCGCGAGGGCAAACTTCCGCAGGCGGGCTTTATCAGCCAGGAGCAGATCCAACTGCCAGACTTTCTGGACAACCGCTTCGGCAAGGCCTACCAGCAGTCGCGCCAGGTCGAATCGATCGGTTAAGTTCCCAAGGAGACCCCCCATGAGCCCCACGATTGAACTTTTGAACACCTTGGGCGTAACCCCCGGCAGCACCCGCGGCGGCACGCTCAGGGTCCGCTCGCCGATAGATGGCGCGCATCTGGGCGATCTCCACGAAGCCAGCGCTGACGAAACGCACGCGGCGCTGGTGCGCGCCCACGCCGCCTTCCTGCAATGGCGCATGGTGCCCGCGCCCCGGCGCGGCGAGCTGGTACGACTGCTGGGCGAGCAGCTGCGCCGCCACAAGACCGAGCTGGCGCGGCTGATCTCCATCGAGGTCGGGAAGGTCGAGAGCGAGAGCCTGGGCGAAGTGCAGGAGATGATCGACATCTGTGACTTCGCCGTGGGCCTGTCGCGCCAGTTGCACGGCCTGACCATCGCCTCCGAGCGGCCCGGCCACCGCATGATGGAGCAATGGCTGCCTTTGGGCGTGGTGGGCATCATCTCGGCTTTCAATTTTCCGGTGGCCGTGTGGTCCTGGAACGCGGCGCTGGCGCTGGTTTGCGGCGATGCCGTGGTCTGGAAGCCGTCCGAGAAGGCGCCGCTGACGGCGCTGGCGACGCAAGCCCTGTTTGAGCGTGCGCTGGCGCTCTTTGACGGCGCTCCGGCGCACCTGTGCCAGCTGCTCAACGGCGGCAGCGCTGTCGGCGAGGCATTGGTGGCATCCCCGCTGGTGGCGCTGCTCTCGGCCACCGGCTCCACGCGCATGGGCCGCAGCGTCGGCCCGCAAGTGGCGGCGCGCTTTGGTCGCTGCCTGCTGGAGCTGGGCGGCAACAACGCCATCATCGTCAGCCCCAGCGCCGACCTGGAGCTGGCGCTGCGCGGCATTTTGTTTGGCGCCTATGGCACGGCAGGCCAGCGCTGCACCAGCACCCGCCGGGTGATCGCGCACGAAAGCATTTACGACGACCTGGCCGCTCGCCTGGAGCGCGCACGCCAGCAGCTGCGCATCGGCAACCCGCTGCAAGCCGCCACGCTGATCGGCCCGCTGATCGACCAGGGTGCGTTCGATGCGATGCAGCGGGCGCTGCTCAAGGCGCGCGAGCAGGGCGGTGAAGTCAGTGGCGGCCAGCGCGCCCTGGCCCAGGAGTTTCCCCAAGCCTGGTATGCCGAGCCCGCGCTGGTGCGCATGGCCGCGCAGACCGAAGTGGTCTGCAGCGAAACTTTCGCGCCCCTCCTCTACCTGCTCAAGTACCGCACGCTGGAGCAGGCTATTGCGCTGCAGAACGCCGTGCCGCAGGGCCTGTCATCGGCCATCTTCACCAACGACCTGGGCGAGGCCGAGACATTCCTTTCGGCGCGCGGCTCGGACTGCGGCATCGCCAACGTCAACATTGGCACTTCGGGTGCCGAAATCGGCGGCGCTTTCGGCGGTGAAAAGGAGACCGGCGGTGGCCGAGAATCGGGCTCCGACGCTTGGCGTGCCTACATGCGAAGGGCCACCAACACCATCAACTACTCGGGAGCCCTGCCGCTGGCTCAGGGCGTCAAATTCGACATCTGAAGGCGCTCTGTTGACCTCGCATGCCTGGCGGCAGTGGTCCGTGAGCTGCCGGTATGGAAAGCATATAGTTCCGCTAGCCCTTTTGCAACATGTGTAAACAGCTATTAAAAGAAGAGCAAATAGTCACCTGAATGGGGCGCTTATGATGCCACAGGCCATGGGGAGAATGTGGAGCCGCTGTCTGTCGCACTGAAACCCGTTAAAATGTACAAAATGGCTTTTTTTGTACAAAATGCACACCATCGCTCTGAGTGAATTTCGCGCCCATGCGTCGGCCATGATTGATCTGGTCGAGCGGGGCGAAACCGTGCTCATCTTGCGGCATGGTAAACCCGTGGCCGAGCTGGTGCCGGCAAAACCGGCAGCACCCGAGAAGATTCCGAGCTGGAAACGCCCGATTGAACCCTTGCACATTGTTCGGCCCGATGGCAAGACGGGGGCACAATTGATTGTTGAGGAACGCGAGGGGGGCTGGTAATGCGTATCCTGTTTGATACGTCAGCGCTTTACAAGCGTTACAACGTCGAAACCGGACGCAGTCAGGTTTTGGCCGCCGGCGAGCGTGCCAGCGAAGTAATCGTGGCCGCGCATTGCAAGGCAGAGATTGCTTCCGCGCTCAACCGCCAACGTCACGACGGATTGGTCAATGCCGAAGACTATCGGCACATCATGCGCACGGTGCAGGGCGATTTTGCCGACTTCACCCTGTTCGCGCTCGACAGTCAGGTGGAAGCCCACTCGATCTCTGCGATGGAAATAAGTCACCTGCGCGCCATGGATGCCTTGCACATCGGTACGGCGCAGGCGGCGCGAGTCGATTTATTTGTGACCGCCGACAAACGCCAGGCCTTGGCCGCGCAAGCGGTGGGCCTGAAAACTGAACTGATTGAGGCTTGAATGCTGTACCCCCAAGAATTTGACGTGATCGTGGTCGGTGGTGGCCACGCCGGCACTGAAGCCGCGCTGGCCGCTGCCCGCATGGGTTGCAAAACACTGCTGCTGTCGCACAACATCGAGACCCTCGGCCAGATGAGCTGCAACCCGTCGATAGGTGGCATAGGCAAGGGCCACTTGGTGAAAGAAGTGGACGCCATGGGAGGCGCCATGGCGCTGGCGACCGACGAGGGCGGCATCCAGTTCCGCATTTTGAACAGATCCAAAGGACCGGCCGTTCGGGCCACCCGCGCGCAGGCCGACCGAATCTTGTACAAGGCGGCGATTCGCCGGATGCTTGAGAGCCAGCCCAACCTGTGGCTGTTCCAGCAGGCCGTCGATGACCTGATGGTGGAGGGTGACCGGGTGGTGGGCGCGGTGACGCAGGTGGGAATCAAGTTCCGCTCGCGCGCCGTGGTGCTGACGGCCGGAACGTTTCTGGACGGCAAGATTCATGTGGGCCTGAACAATTACCCGGCGGGCCGGGCCGGCGACCCGCCAGCGGTGTCGTTAAGCAGCAGGCTGAAAGAACTCAAGCTGCCGCAAGGACGGCTGAAAACCGGCACGCCGCCGCGCATTGATGGCCGCAGCATTGACTTCAGCCAATGCGCCGTGCAGCCGGGCGACGGCATGCCCGGTGGTGTGCAAGGGCCGGTGCCGGTGTTCAGCTTCATGGGTGCGGCCATCCCGCATCCGCGGCAAATGCCGTGCTGGATCACCCACACCAACGCGCGCACGCATGACATCATTCGCTCCGGTTTTGACCGCAGTCCGATGTTTACCGGCAAGATTGACGGCGTGGGCCCGCGCTACTGCCCGAGCGTGGAAGACAAGATCAACCGCTTTGCCGACAAGGACAGCCACCAGATTTTCCTGGAGCCAGAAGGTCTCACTACCCACGAGATTTACCCCAATGGCATATCGACCAGCTTGCCGTTTGACATTCAATACGCGCTGGTGCGCTCGATGGCGGGCCTGGAAAATGCCCACATCCTGCGGCCCGGCTACGCGATTGAATACGACTACTTTGACCCGCGCGCGCTTAAAAGCAGCTTCGAAAGCCGCGCCATTGGCGGCCTGTTTTTCGCCGGGCAAATCAACGGCACCACCGGCTACGAAGAGGCTGCCGCCCAAGGGATGTTCGCGGGGATCAATGCCAGCCTGCAGTGTCAGGGCAAGGAGGCCTGGCTGCCGCGTCGTGACGAGGCCTACCTGGGCGTGCTGGTCGACGACCTGATTACCAAGGGTGTGACCGAGCCCTATCGCATGTTTACCAGCCGGGCCGAGTTCCGCCTGATGCTGCGCGAAGACAACGCCGACATGCGCCTGACCGAAAAGGGCAGGGAGCTGGGCTTGGTGGATGATGCCCGCTGGGACGCTTTCAATCGCAAGCGCGATGCTGTTTCACGTGAAACAGGGCGGCTTCGATCCATCTGGCTCAACCCGAACAACCTGCCGGTGGCGGAGGCCGAGCGCGTGCTGGGCAAGGCGATTGAGCGCGAACACAATCTGGCTGATTTGCTGCGCCGCCCTGATGTGAGCTATTCCGGACTGATGTCGCTAAACGAAGGTCAATACGCCAACCCGGATATCCCCGATATCCAGGTGGATCCGATTGATGTTTCACGTGAAACAATCTTTTCTGTGAGTTTTGTTAAAAGCGTGATCGAGCAGATTGAAATTACGGCCAAATATGCGGGCTACATTGATCAGCAGAAGATCGAGGTCGAACGGGCTTTGCACTATGAAAACCTCAAACTGCCAGAGGATTTGGACTACTTCCAGGTGTCGGCCCTGAGTATTGAAGCGCGCCAAATGCTGGCCAAGCACCGGCCAGAAACACTGGGCATGGCATCGCGCATTCAGGGTGTAACGCCGGCGACGGTGTCACTGCTGCTGGTTCACCTTAAGAAGCACCTGTGGAAAAACACGACGCCGCTTAAGGCCGCCGAGCAAGCTGAACTTTGATGGCCGGGATTGGGCTGGCTGACCAAGATTTGCGCCCCCCATTATTGGCTGGCTTGCAGGCGCTGCAACTGGATTTGAGCGATCAGCAGGTTGACAAGCTGTTGGACTACCTCGGCTTGATTGCAAAGTGGACGAAAGTCTATAACCTGACTGCCGTGCGCGATCCGGCTGAAATGCTGACGCACCACTTGCTGGACAGCCTGGCGGTGATCAAGCCCTTCCAGCGCCATCTGCAGCAAGCCGGACTGGAGAAGGGTAGCCGCTTGCTCGACGTGGGCTCGGGTGCCGGATTGCCGGGCGTGGTGATTGGCATCTGTTGCCCATCCGTGACGGTGACCTGCGTTGATACGGTTGCCAAGAAGGCCGCCTTCATCAAGCAGGCGGCGCTGGCCCTGAAGCTGCCGAATCTCACCGGCCTGCATGCCCGTGTGGAAAGCATTGCCCAGCCCTTTGATGTGATCTGTTCCCGGGCCTTTGCCTCGCTGACTGATTTCACCCAATGGTCCGCCGCCGCGCTGGCACCGCAGGGCGCCTGGATGGCCATGAAAGGCAAGCATCCTGCAGAGGAGCTGGCGACCTTGCGGCCAGATATCGAGTTGTTTCACGTGGAACAATTGCAGGTGCCTGGCTTGGATGCCGAGCGTTGCATTCTCTGGTTCAGGGCCAGGACCGGTGCAAATTGCGCAATGACCGCCGATGAACCGCACACCCTGTCGTAAACTCAAGCGCTCTACTTCTGGAGAAATTTCATGCTGGGCTTGTCTGCCAGTGTCGCGGGCATTACCGATTACGGTGCTTTTGTTGCCGCCATCGTCATTTTTCTGGCCATTCCCGGCCCGGGTAACCTGGCCTTGATCACCTCCACCGGCAAGGGCGGTATTGCGGGTGGGCTGGGCGCCACCTTCGGTGTCATCGCGGGCGACCAGGTCTTGCTTTGGGCTGCCGTGGCGGGAGTGTCGGCGTTGATGTTGGCGTACCCCGCCGCTTTCCATGCCGTGCAGTGGCTGGGCGCGGCTTACCTCGCCTGGATGGGTTTCAAGCTGCTGAGCGCCAAGTCTGGCGATGTGCCCATTGTGCAGATCAAGCCGCGTCACTACTTCCGTCAGGCGTTGACGATCACACTGCTCAACCCCAAGGCGATTGTGTTTTACCTGGCCTTTTTTCCGTTGTTTGTGAATCCGGCCCAGCATCAGGGGCTGAAAACCTTCATGGTGATGGCTCTGACCATTGCGGTGCTGACCTTTCTTTACGGCCTGGTGGCCGTGCTGCTCACGCATACCCTGGCAGAGCACCTGCGCGCCAGCCCGAAAATATCGGCCACGCTCAAAAAGGCTGCTGGTGTTTTCATGATCAGC
>MERZ01000191.1 GCA_001770785.1 Burkholderiales bacterium RIFCSPHIGHO2_12_FULL_61_11 | reverse complement strand
GCGCCCTTGATGTCTTCGTCATTTCCGTTCTCCTTGTCTGAATTGAACCACTCAACAAGGGATACGTTTTCTGGGGGCAAGGTCCTGCAATATGCGCCGTTGGCTGCTTTCGCCCAAGCGCTGTCGGTGCAGAATTGGCCCAGCAAACCAGTCACGCTCGTTGTTCCAAACGTGCCGGGTGGGGGCATCGATATACTCGCCCGCCTGCTCGAAACTGAACTAGCGAAGATTTGGGGGTAGTCCGTTATTGTGGACTATAAGCCGGGTGCCGGAACGGTTCTTGGCACGGATTTTGTCGCTAGATCCGCACCTGACGGCTATACCCTCGGGATGGTGGTCACTTCGCATGTCATCAATCCACACATTCGGAAAAAGATGGTTTGATACGGTCAAGGACTTGGCCGGCATCACCATGACCGCCTGGTCAAATATCGTGCTGACCGTCTCGCCGGAGCTGCCTGTAAATTCAATGGCAGAACTAATTGCATACGGCAAGGCCAACAAAGGGAAGCTCACCTATGCGACCCCGGGCGCCGGCAGTTCGATGCATCTTGCTGGCGAGCTCTTGAACCTGCGTACAGGTATCAATGCGCTGCATGTCCCATACAAAGGAAGTGGCGGTGCATACCCAGACGTCTTTGCTGGGCGGGTGGATATGCTTATTGACCCCCTGTTTGCATCGATGGTGCAAATTCGGGCCGGACGCCTTAAGCCGATTGCCGTGCTCAGCACCAAACGCGATGCCACCGCACCGAATATTCCGGCGATCGGTGAGACGCTACCGGATTTCGATGTGAGAAGTATCAATGGAGTGGTGGTGCCAAGAGCGACGCCGCGCGAACTGGTCGAAAAGATAAGTGCTGATTTCGAGAAAGCGCTGAAGTCCGACCAAGTGCAAAAGCGACTTCGGGCAATGGGGCTGGAGCCCGCGTATATGAAGCCGGATGAGTTTGATGCCTATGTGCAGTCGGAACTGAAGAGATGGGGCGAAGTTGTCAAGGCGGCCAATATCTCGATCGAATAATATCTCGACTAAGCAATGGAGACCAAGATGAGCTTTACCATAAAAGCACATAGCGAAGAATTTTTCTGTGAAATTTCCGGCATTGATCTGCAGCGGCCTTTCCCCCCGGATATTGCCGACCAAGTAAGAAGGGCGATGGATAAGTTCGGTGCATCAGTATTTCGCGATCAACAGTTGACGGATGAACGCCAAATCGCTTTCAGCCAACAGTTTGGCACCCTGGAGTTTTCACCGCATTTCGGGCGCGGTGCGGGCGAGACGGTGCGCATGAAATTTCCTGAACTGTTCGACGTATCAAATCTTGATGACAACAACCAGATCTTGCCGGACAGCGACAGGCGCCGGGAATACCGTGCTGCAAATCTGATGTGGCATACCGACAGGCGCCGGGAATACCGTGCTGCAAATCTGATGTGGCATACCGACAGTTCGTTCCAGCCCGGGGCGCCGGTTATTCGCTGCTATCGGCGCGGGTGGTGCCGGCGCAAGGTGCTGATACTGAGCTTGCCGACATGCGGGCAGCGTATGACCTGTTACCACTGGAGATGAAGCACCGCATCGAAGGGTTGGTGGTCGAGCACTCCACATATTATTCACGCAGTCTAACCGGCTATAAATTTACTGATGAGGAACTAAAACGCAGAATTCCGACCAAGCAATACCTGGTACAGACACACCCAAGCTCGGGACGAAAATCCCTCTATCTTGCATCCCATGCTTCCCACGTCGTGAACATGCCAGTGGAAGAAGGGCGTGCACTGTTGGCAGAGTTGACACGGCATGCTACTCAACCGCAGTTCGTATATCGGCACAAGTGGCGTGTTGGGGACCTTCTTATTTGGGATATCCGCTGCACTATGCATCGCGCGACACCATTTGACGATTTCTCGGACCGCCGCGATCTGCGCCGTACGACGGTCGTTGGCGATCTCCCCTTGACCGTATAGCAAGTGGATCGTTCAGTCGCACTGGGACTCGGCGTTGTCTTCGATGCTTCCCCTAAAGCGTTCGTTGCAGGCATGCGCCATAAGTTCTGACCAGAAAATGAAACTGTACGTCGATCCACGCTCGTCGTCGTCGCTCAGAATCCTTACCTACGCCAGCTTCAAAGCAATAGCATTGGAGCCGGTGGCGGTCAGCCTTCGTGATGGGCAGCATTTGGCCGGAGCTTACCAAGCCCTGAATCCGTCGCGAACGGTACCGGCACTGGATCTCGGCGCGGACGGCGTTCATCACCCAATCGCTGGCGATCATGGAATTGCTGGAAGCATGGTTTCCTCAACCGAGCGCATTGCCAATCGGCCCTCTGGCGCAGGCGAAAGTGCGTAGCCTATGCAGCGTGGTCGCCTGCGACATCCACCCACTGACCAATATGCGCGTGCGCCATGCGCTTGATCGGCCACCAGATGGGGCCGATCAGATAAATGAATGGTGCAGGAGATGGACTCTGGAAGGATTGCAGACGCTCGAAGCATGGTTCGTACAGTATGCGGGAAAGTACAGTTTTGCCGATGACATTAGCTTTGCTGACTTCTTCGTGGCTCCGTTAATCTTAAACGCGATCCGTTTCGGGTGTGCGTTGGAGGCATTTCCTGAAGCACAGCGGATTTATTCAAACTGCCTGGCGCATCCTGCATTTGCTTGTATGGAGGCCGCCGGTGCCGAGATGAAGGCGATCCGCGGAAATACTAATCTTGCTTGATTTCGACGCCTTTGCATTTAATGTCCCGTTCGACGTTATCGATGTCGCGGCCCTTGAGGCGGGCTGGCGCCCTGCATAGCATCACCCGGCGGCAACATCAATTGGCCTTGATGTTGTTGTCCTGCGCGACCTGGCGCCACAGCGGGATTTCGGTCGCGATCAGCTTGGCGAATTCTTCGGGTGTGCTGCTGACTGGCGTGACCGAGAGAGCACTGATGCGCTTCTTGACGTCCGGCATGTCGATCACGCGGACCATCTCTTCCTGCAGGCGTTTGACAATCGGGGCCGGTGTGCCGGCGGGTGCCAGCAGGCCACTCCAGAATGACACCTTGAGGTCCACCCCGAGTTCGCTCATCGTCGGAATGTTGGGAAAGTCCTTGAGGCGTTCTGCCGAAGTGACGGCCAGCGCCTTCACCCGGCCGCTCTGCAGGCCCGCAGAGGCCGCGCCGGCATCGACCAGCGTCATGGTGACATCACCTGTCATCACGGCTGTGATGGAGTCATTGCTGCCCTTGTAGGGGATGTGTGCGAAACGCGCACCGGTTTTGCTGTTGAACAGTTCGGTGATCAGCTGAAACGACGCCGAGCTGGCGCCGTAATTGGCCTTGTCCGGGTTTTGCCTGGAATAGCTGATGAGCTCCTGTATGGATTTCGCCGGATTGTTCGCTTGCGTCAGCAGTAGCAGGGGGAAGGTCCCAATCAACGAAATCGGCGCAAAGTCCTGCGGGGTGTACGGCAGCTTGGCATACAGCGCATGGTTGAACACGATCGGCCCGCTCGCACCCATCAGCAAGGTGTAGCCATCCGGCTTGGCCTTGGCCACGAAGGCGGCGCCCACGATGGAGGCCACGCCGGCCCGGTTCTCCACCACCACCGGCTGCCCCAGTCCAATGGAAAGTTTTTCGGCCACGATGCGGGCCAGCACATCGCTGCTGCCCCCGGCTGAAAACCCCACCACGATGGTGATCGGGCGGGTCGGAAAGTCGGCTGCGGCTGCCGTCAGCGGCAGCAAGCACGCACTCGCGCACGCCAGCGTGGCGGCAAGTAGGCGAAGTCTCTGGTTCAATCGCATGGGTTTCTCCTCGGGTTAGATTAGCTTTACCAAGTGGCGGCATCAATTGGCCTTGATGTTGTTGTCCTTCGCGACCTGCCGCCACAGCGGAATTTCGGTCGCGATCAGCCTGGAAAATTCTTCTGGTGTATTGGTGGCCGGAATGACGGACATGGCGCTGATGCGTTTTTTGACATCGGGCATGTCAACCACCTTGGCCAGCTCTTCCTGCAGGCGCTTGACGATCTCGGGCGGTGTACCGGCGGGTGCGAGCAGCCCGATCCATAACGATACCTTGAGGTCCACGCCAAGTTCGCTGAGCGTCGGAACGTTGGGGTAGTCCTTGAGGCGTTCTGCCGAAGTGACCGCCAGCGCCTTGACCCGGCCGCCCTGCAGGGCCGTGGAAGCCGGGCCGATATCGGCCAGCGTCATGCTGACATCACCAGTCATGACGGCCATGATCGAGTCATTGGTGCCCTTGTAGGGGATGTGCGCGAAACGCGCACCGGTTTTGCTGTTGAACAGTTCGGTGATCAGCTGAAAGGACGCCGAACTGGCGCCGTAGTTGGACTTGTCGGGGTTTTGTTTGGAGAAGTTAACCAGGTCCTGCACGGATTTCGCCGGATTGGCCGACTGTGTCAGCAGCATCAGCGGCGAGATGCCGACAAATGAAATCGGCGCAAAGTCGTGCGGGCCATAAGGCAGTTTGGCGTTCAGCACATGGTTGAAAACAATCGGTCCGGGCGCACCCATCAGCAAGGTGTAGCCATCGGGTTTGGCCTTGGCCACAAAGGCGCTGCCCACGATGGCGCCCACACTTGGGCGGTTCTCCACCACCACCGGCTGCCCCAGTCCGATCGGAAGTTTTTCAGCCACAATGCGGGCCAGCGCATCAACGCCGCCGCCGGCCGAATAACCCACCACGATGGTGATGGGCCTGGTCGGGTAGTCGGCTGCCGCTGCGGCAAGCGGCAGCCATGACGCAGGCGCGCACACCAGCGTGGCGGCAAGCAGGCGAAGTTTCTGGTTCAGACGCATGGGTTTCTCCTGGGGGTTAAAAATGTGAGGCCTGATACAGCGTCAAGGCGTTGTAGGGTTCGGATCCTGCAGGGCCCGGGCCCTCTCCAGCCCCTTGACCAATCGGTAGACGGTGCGGCAGACCGGCACCGGCAGCTTCAAACGCTCACCTTCACGCACGATGTAGCCCGTGAGTTCATCGATCTCGGTCGCCACGCCGCGCTGGATGTCCAGGGCCATGGAGCCCGCATGCCTGGACATCGATAGTGCACCGCTGCGCACCTGCTGTACAAAATCCATCGGGTCGAACGCAAAGCGCCCACCCAGCGCCTGCACCACGGCCATGCATTCCTGCGCCATCTCGTCGATCAGATCGCGCATCTCGGCCACGCCGACTTGGTCAGCATCAGCACCGCGTCAAAGTGCTGGCCCGACAGTGCCTGCGCCTCGCTGACCGCCGACAACCGGGCCAGCAGCTCGGATGCACCGTCTATGCGCAGTCCGTGGGCATTGATCTGCGCCACATGCTGGGTGTCGGTGTCATAGGTGACGACCTCGGCCAGCGTGGACAGCCGCGCCGCAAACAGCCCGCCCATGGCACCGCAGCCCACGACGAGAATGCGGCGCCTGGAATCGCTCACGGGCATGTCTCCGGCGGCCTACTGCAGACCAATCTGCACATTGAGCACGGCGGCGCGGCCTGCGTCGACGGCCTGGAGACAGCGTGCAATCGCGGCCTGCACCTCGCCCGGTTCGCTCACGCATTCACCATAGGCGCCAAAGGCCTGGGCCACCTGTTCAAAATGCCGTTGCTGGCCTTGCAGGCGCGCCTGAAATTCATCGGCCTGCGCCGCCGCGCCATCGGGATAGACGCGCAGCACGGCTTCCTTGACGGCCTGCCAGCCGCCATTGTCCAGCACCACCGTGAAGATCGGCAAGTTGTAGCGCTGAGCCGTAGAGTAGACCGAGGTGGGGGTGGAAAAATGGAAGCCGCCATCGCCCACAATTTGCAGCACGCGCACCTGGGGGTTCGCCAGCTTGGCTCCCAGGGCCATGCCGCCGCTGTAGCCGAGACCGCCGCCCGCGCCACCGATCAAGGTAAGCGGCTGGCTGCGTGGAATCTGGTTCAGCACCGCTGGGGAATTGCGGATGGCCTCGTTGATCACAATGTCTTCTGGTGCAATGGCGGCGCCCAGTGCCGCGCACAGGAAGGCGGGCGAGATGGCGCCGGCCTGGCCCGGGTTGTCGGCCGCCCGGGCCAC
>MERZ01000190.1:1298-1368 GCA_001770785.1 Burkholderiales bacterium RIFCSPHIGHO2_12_FULL_61_11 | reverse complement strand
CTTGGCTGCTTTTTCTTCCTGCTTGGCCTCGGCTTTCTCTTTCTTTTCTTCTTTCTTTTCGGCTTTTGCT
>MERZ01000190.1:0-1109 GCA_001770785.1 Burkholderiales bacterium RIFCSPHIGHO2_12_FULL_61_11 | reverse complement strand
GGGCTGCCCGGCGTGATGATGAAAGTTTCATGATCCGTCCCGCGGATGCCGATGGTCGCCGCCGGGGTGATGATCCTGTAATTCTGCTTGTTGATGCGGCCGATCAGGCCGGTCACCGCGCGGAAGCCGCCCTTGAACAGGGAAAAGAAGCTCTTTTCGCTGCCATCTTCCTTGCCGGCAAAGACGAACTGGTCGAACTTCAGTTGGGTGTCCGGGCGCACCGCGACAAAGCCGCCGTCCTGCATCTTGATTTGCGCAGAGGCCTTCTGCGCGGAGGTCAGGGTGTCGCCTTCGTTGATTGCATCACCCTTTTGCGCCATGCGGGTCTGCCCTGTCGGGGTGGTGATTTGCACTTCGCCATTGACGAACTGCACATGTCCGGCCACGGCTGCATAAGCTGATGAGGCCGCCGTAAAGCAAGCGACAGACAACCCCAGACAAGCGAGAAATTTGTTAGTTTTCATGATGACACCTCACACGAAATGATTATCTGAAATCGCGGCGGATGGTCAGCGAAATGTCCGTGCGATCGAAACTATATAAAGAGATATTGGAGTTCTTCCTGGAAAAGGCAACCTGCGGCTTGACCGACCAGAGCCTGTCTAGCCGCCAGTTTGCCGCTACGGTCAGGTCATAAAGTTTTTCGCTGCGGTTGGACATGATCAGGTTGTTCAGGTTGCCGTAGTTCGCAGATTGCCAGCCCAGGCTGGCAATTCCGTCCAGTTGCTCGTTAAAAGCGGCCTGTCCGCCGACCCTCAGTCCTTCGAAGCGTTTCTTGCCGTCGGTGCGGCCGCCGTTGGGCAGGCCGGCAGAGACGACCGGCGCGACGTCCAGTTCCTTGCCGGCATAAAGGCTGGCGAACAGGGCCTGCTTGCCGTCGGCCATGATATGCACCCATGCGGCACCTGCCACCACCTGATCGGTATCACCCTCGATGCGTGCATCTGTTGTCGGCGAGGTGGGCGGAAAGCCTGCCGCCCTGCTCTCGCCATACTGCGCGAATGCGCTCATCTGGTTGGACGGGCTGAAAACATGCTGCCATTCCGCGCCTAGCCCGATCAAATCCCTGCGCATGGAATTGGCGGTGTAATACTGTCCGCCGGTCAACG
>MERZ01000189.1:678-1419 GCA_001770785.1 Burkholderiales bacterium RIFCSPHIGHO2_12_FULL_61_11 | reverse complement strand
ACCTGTGCCGACAGGACAGCTTGCTAACGAAAAACGGAAATCACCGAAGACTGACGTGCCTTGCCCAGGGGCCTTGTACCGGGCGACCAGTAGCAAAAAGACGAATGAAAAGCCAGAGCGATCTGGCGGTTTGGGCCTGCCTGAAGGTTTAGGCATGCGGGTGCGTTGGGCGCCCGCAGGTGTTAACCCTCATCACGACGAAAGTCACAACAGGAGAAAGAGAAATGGCGAAAGCATCAGGCAATGGTCGCGGCAAACGTCGCGCACACCAAGTGAAGTCACGTGCGGAAACGCTCACCAGGGGCGGCCCGGGCAGTGCACAGCTGCGCGCCCAAGAAGCGATCAAGGCGCATCCCAACGACCCGCGGCGGCAGATGACGTATTTTCTGCAGGATCTGGACCTTCAGTCCTTCACCGGCCGCAAACGAGTCGTCGCTGAGAAGACTCGCACGGCGTTCGGACGCACTCTGATGAACATCATTCAGGATCTGCGAAAGCTGAACATGCCTATTCAGCGCATCGACGAGATTGGGCAGCGTCACGCTGTGGTGCTAACTGCGTACTGGGCAAATGATCTGGGTCACAGCAGCTCGACGATTCAAAACAAGTTGTCGGCGATTCGCAAGTTTTGCGAACTCATCGGCAAGATGGAAGCGATCCCGAAGCGCGAAAAGCTCTACGTGGCACTGGAGGCGAAAGGTGTTGAAAAATCCGCCGTGACGCGTGCGCAGGTGACTCACG
>MERZ01000189.1:324-544 GCA_001770785.1 Burkholderiales bacterium RIFCSPHIGHO2_12_FULL_61_11 | reverse complement strand
TTTCGCCCGCGTGAGGCCGAGCGCCGTGATGGCATTGCGATCAATCTGGGCACGAAGGGTGGTTTGGGCCGCTTTGTGCCCTTCATGAAGGATCCTGTGAAGCAAGCCAAACAGCGCGATCTTCTTGAGCGCGCGCGCGCCTGGGCTGATAAGCACAACAACAAAGGTGAGATGGGCTACGAGCGCATGACGATGGAAGAGGCGCGGACCAAGTACTACC
>MERZ01000189.1:0-264 GCA_001770785.1 Burkholderiales bacterium RIFCSPHIGHO2_12_FULL_61_11 | reverse complement strand
GTCACCAGTTCGCAGCAGACATGTTCGAAGACATCACCGGCCACCGCCCGCCAGCTGAGGGTGAGGAGACGCCAGCGTGGTTCAAACAGAACCGTGAACTGGTTGACCACGCGTACAAGAAGGTGTCAGAGGCTCTGGGCCACTGGCGCAAGGACATCTCCACGGCCTATCTCAGCTCGGTCCCCATGATGAGCAAGCTGCAAAAGCTGCGCATCGAAAAGCGGATCGAGATGTTTCAGAACACGCCCGGCGTCGCCACGGGTT
>MERZ01000188.1:1443-1903 GCA_001770785.1 Burkholderiales bacterium RIFCSPHIGHO2_12_FULL_61_11 | reverse complement strand
CGAGCCGCGACAGCGCCAGGGTGGGCTTCCCGTATTTCGGCGGCATTCACCACGAGCATGTCCCGAACAACGAGCAGGGCGACGTGCTGGTGCGCACGGTGCCGGTGCAGCGCATTTCGCTTGGCCAGGAAGGCGAAGAGCGCTCGGCCCTGGTGGCCACGGTGTTTGACCTGCAGGCAGCGCAATACGGCATTCCACGCGGTCTGCCCGGTGAACTGGCAGCCAGCGATTTTGACGAAAACACGCCCTACACCCCCGCCTGGCAGGAGCAGATCACCGGCGTGCCGCGCGACCAGGTCATCACCGTGGCGCGCCAGTTCGCCGAAAACGCCGAGAAGACCGAAGGCCGTTCGATGGTCATCATCGGCGCCGGCATGAACCACTGGTACCACAGTGACATGAACTACCGCAGCGTCATCAACATGCTGATGCTGTGCGGCTGCATCGGCAAAAGCGGCGG
>MERZ01000188.1:0-1423 GCA_001770785.1 Burkholderiales bacterium RIFCSPHIGHO2_12_FULL_61_11 | reverse complement strand
CGGCTGGACGCCGCTGGCCTTCGCGCTCGACTGGATCCGCCCGCCGCGCCAGATGAATTCGACCAGCTTCTTCTACGCCCACACCGACCAGTGGCGCTACGAGAAAATCGGCGTTGACGAAGTTCTCTCGCCGCTGGCCGACAAGAAGCGCTACGGCGGCAGCATGATCGACTACAACGTTCGCGCCGAGCGCATGGGCTGGCTGCCCAGCGCGCCGCAACTGCAGACGAATCCGATGCAGGTGGTCAAGGACGCGCAGGCCCAGGGGCTGGATGCGAAGGACTATGTCGTCAAGTCGCTGAAAGACGGCTCGCTCAAGTTGAGCTGCGAAGACCCCGACCACCCTGCCAACTGGCCGCGCAACATGTTCGTCTGGCGCTCGAACATCATCGGCTCGTCGGGCAAGGGGCATGAATATTTCCTCAAGCACTTGCTGGGCACGACCAACGGCGTGCAGGGCAAGGACCTGGGCGCCGAGGACGGCAAGCCCGAGGAGGTGGTCTGGCATGACAGGGCGCCGGAGGGCAAGCTCGACCTCTTGGTTACGCTCGATTTCCGTATGAGCACCACCTGTCTGTATTCCGACATCGTGCTACCCACTGCCACCTGGTATGAGAAAAACGACCTCAACACCAGCGACATGCATCCCTTCATTCATCCGCTATCCACCGCCGTGGACCCGGTCTGGCAGTCAAAAAGCGACTGGGAAATCTACAAGGGTTTCGCCAAGAAATTCAGCGAGCTTTGCGAGGGCCACTTGGGCGTCGAGCAGGAAATGGTGCTCACCCCGCTGATGCACGACTCGCCCGGCGAGCTGGCCCAGCCCTTCGAGGTCAAAGACTGGAAGCGCGGCGAGTGCGAGCTGATTCCCGGCAAGACAGCGCCGCAAATGCAGGTGGTCGAACGCGACTATCCCAATGTCTACAAGCGTTTCACGGCGGTCGGTCCGCTGCTGAACAAGATCGGCAACGGCGGCAAGGGCATCGCGTGGAACACCGAGACCGAAGTGCGGCAGCTTGGCGAGTTGAACGGCGTCGTGACCGAGCCCGGCGTGACCCTTGGCATGCCACGGATCGAAAGCGACATCGATGCCTGCGAGATGGTGCTTCAGCTGGCGCCGGAAACCAACGGCCATGTGGCCGTGAAAGCCTGGCACGCGCTTTCGAAGCAGACCGGGCGCGAACATGCGCACCTGGCAATCCACCGCGAAGACGAGAAGATCCGTTTTCGCGACATCCAGGCGCAGCCGCGCAAGATCATCAGCTCGCCCACCTGGAGCGGCATCGAATCGGAGACCGTGTCGTACAACGCCGGCTATACCAACGTGCATGAGCTGATCCCCTGGCGCACCCTGACCGGGCGTCAGCAGTTCTACCAGGACCACCCGTGGATGCTGGCCTTTGGCGAGGGCCTGGCCAGCTAC
>MERZ01000187.1:12519-13942 GCA_001770785.1 Burkholderiales bacterium RIFCSPHIGHO2_12_FULL_61_11 | reverse complement strand
GCGGAAACAACTCCTTCTCTTCAAAACCGAAGTGCCGATCAATGTCCTGCTCCAGATTGCGCGCCAGGGCGGCAACGAGTTTGATGAGATCAGGATCGCGCACGCCTTCGCCACGCGGCGCGCGCACCAATGCCTGCTCAGCACGGCCCAGCAAGTCCAGATTGGCGCGATGCTCCTCGTGAAGCGTGTGGCTGGTTTGAGTAGAAAAGTTCATGGCAGGCTGAATAATAAGGCATGGCTGAATAATAATGGTATCAGGATACCAAATTAATTGATCTGCCGCAAGTTTGGCCTTGTCCAAGGTGTGTGAGTCTGAACAGCGCCTGTATTTCCAACCAGGAATGAGTCTGAAGCGGTAAATTTGAACTCAACTGGTGTGCGGGTTGATCATCCCAAGGAGGGTGATCAACATGGACCTGAATTGCAGGGAGCTTCGGGCCATGATGATTGGTGCACCACCAGCGTTATTTGGCGGTTCTTGATGGCCATATTCTTGCTGGTGTGGTTTTGTTCCATGATGTTGCGCGAGCGGTTTACGAAGAACCGACTTTCGAGAATCGCATGCTCAAGGCGTATGTCAATGACGGGTCGACCGAGGATGAGGAGATGTCTGCAGGACGAACCGATGAACCCGGCCACTTGTCATTCCGGCCCGCGAGAGTTTGGCCGAACGGGATTTCCCATGAAAACGCGAGTAACTCTACGCAGTGATGCCTGGGTCGCGTTTGATGACACGGATTCAGGATGAAGTTAGCATGTGAGTAGAATTTAACCTGAAGAGGTGTCTTATGGAAAGTCTTGATCTCAGAGTGTTAGCTGACGCGCTGGCTTGGCGCAGCACCGGTCACGCCGTCACGCTGGTCACCGTGGTGCAAACCTGGGGCAGTGCGCCACGGCCGCCGGGCGCCCTGCTGGCGGTGCGCGACGACGGCGTGGTGAGCGGATCGGTATCCGGCGGTTGCGTCGAAGATGATTTGATTGCCCGCACCAAGGCGAGCTTCAAATCGGTCGGCGGGGGTGAGCCCGCGTTGGATAAGCCCGCCATGATCGCCTACGGCGTCAGCAAAGAAGAAGCCGCCCGTTTCGGCTTGCCCTGCGGCGGCAGCTTGCGGCTGGTGCAGGAGCCCATGCTCGACACCACCTGGGTGGCTCAATTGCTGGCTCTCACGGCGGCCCACCAGCTGGTAGCGCGCACACTGACACTGGCCACCGGTGCCGTGCAGCTCTCAAGCGCCGCGCGCGGCCAAACCATGCAGTTTGACGGCTCGACGCTGACCACGGTGTTTGGACCGACGTGGCGCCTGCTGCTGATTGGCGCCGGCCAGTTGTCGCAGGCGGTGGCGCAAATGGCGCTCATGCTCGATTTTGAAGTGCTGGTGTGCGACCCGCGGGAGGAATATGCCGCCACCCTGACGACCGGCCT
>MERZ01000187.1:8845-12479 GCA_001770785.1 Burkholderiales bacterium RIFCSPHIGHO2_12_FULL_61_11 | reverse complement strand
CGGCCATCGTGGCCCTCACGCACGACCCCAAACTCGACGACATGGCGTTGATTGAAGCGCTTCAATCCCGTGCCTTTTATGTCGGCGCCTTGGGCTCGCGGCGCAACCAGGACGCCCGCAAGCAGCGACTGGCCGAGCACTTTGATCTGAGCGCGCAAGAGTTGGCTCATCTGCATGGTCCGGTGGGGCTGGCGCTGGGCGCCAAAACGCCGGCCGAGATTGCGGTCGCCATCATGGCCGAGATCGTTCAGGTCAAAAACAGCGTTGCGGGCGCAACGGCAGCGACCAGCACGGCAGGCAGTGTGCTGACTTGAGTTTTCCCACCGTCATTGTTCTGGCCTCCGGGCGCGGCGAGCGTTTTGCAGCATCGGGTGGGACCACCCACAAATTGCAGGCGCGACTGGGGGATAAGACGGTGTTGCAACATACGCTGGATGCCGTGCGGGCGAGTGGCTTGCCGTGGCATCTTGAAGATGCGGGCCACCCCGGCATGGGCGACTCGATTGCGGCGGCTGTGCGGGCGACGTTGCAGTCCACTGGCTGGCTGATTCTGCCGGCTGATTTACCAATGATTCAAAGCGACACCCTGCGAGCTGTTGCGGCAGCTCTGACGGGTCACGAGGTGGTGGTGCCTGTTTACCGGGGGCGGCGGGGCCACCCGGTCGGGTTTTCTGAACGTTGTGGACCGGCACTTTTGAACTTGAAGGGAATTGGGGGTGCATCCATCATTGCTCGTGCCTATAGATCGATTGAATTGATCGTAGATGATGTTGGCTGTGTGACCGACATAGACACCGTAGATGATTTAACGGTAGCGCAGAGGCGCATGCGTGGCGATTAGGCTGAAGTCCCCTCGCCAAGACCGCGAGTTTCCCCCAATGAAACCGTCTTGATTTTCGGTTCCGCGTTCTGACTGCAAGAAGTGGCTCCGGTTGTTTGAACAACTTTCCCCGATTTATTAGTGGACTCCGGGCGTCCATGTATGTCCCACGGCGCAGAGTGGTTGCGATGATTCGCATCGACGCGCTGTGGCTCGCGATCGATCCCGTTGACCCGCGCGCCGGTGACTTCCATCAACCGGGCCCAAGGAAGCACTTGTCCCATCTTCTCCAGAAACACTTCGCTGCGGTTCTCTGAGGTAGGTCTCCAATCAGGAAAAATGTAATGCGACAGAACCATGTCACCTTAAAGCAGATTAGGGCCTTTGTAACCGTTGCGCAAACGGGGAGCTTTACTTCTGCCGCAACCCGGCTGCACATCACACAGTCCGCCGTGAGCGTTTTAATCAGCGAGATTGAGGAACAGTTCGGCCTGCGGCTTTTCGATCGAACCACCCGGCTGGTGGAGCTTGCCGACGCTGGGCGGGACTTCTATCCTGTTGCAGAGAAGATGCTGGCGGACCTGCACAACGCCCTACTGAGTTCAAAGGAACTCGTCGCAAAGAAGCGCGGCCGCGTGGCGGTTGCTGCGACTCCATTCATGGCGTCAATTTTGTTGCCCAAGGCCATCAGGGAATACACGGCAATGTACCCGGGCATCAGCGTGATCCTGAAAGACACGTTGGCCGGACTAATTCAACCCAAAGTACGCGATGGGGAAGTGGATTTCGGCATCGGGACCTTCGAAAAAACCGGACGCGAACTAGTTGCTGAACCATTAATGGCAGACATGCTGCTACTGGCCTGTCCCGCCGGCCACCCGCTGGCGGGTAAGGAATGCGTGGTCTGGCGAGAGTTGGCTGGCCATCCGTTCATTTCGCTCACTGGCGACAATTCTGTCGGACTGCTCATCAGGAAATGTCTAGCCGACGCCGGCGTTGAGGTTCATAACGCTTACGAGGTATCTTATTTGTCCACAGTGGTCGGCATGGTGGGCGCCGGCCTTGGCATTGCGGTGCTGCCTTCGTACACAAGCCTGATCGCCCAGTCTTACAACATTCAGATCAGAAAGCTCGTGAAGCCCGAAATCCGGCGGCAGATATCCTTCATTACACGCCAAGGTAGAACCCTCTCGCCAGCTGCCGAGAGCTTGAAAGCGTTCCTCAAGACCTATTGCGAAGGAAAACAACTGATTGTCGATTAGCGTCTTGCTGCCTTGTCGCATGCATATCCAGAAAACGAATTCAGGGGGAGTCATGCTACCTGCACTTACGTCGATTTGCATTCATGACGAGCCGGCGAGACTCATGAGCATAATTCATTAACGTATTAAAAAAATGAAATTGTCTTATGAATCCAGGTATGCCAATATCAAACTTGCATGTTCCATTAAACAATTTCAGCAACGACGGCGTTGCAGGTCATTGACAGAAAACTCAAAGGAGACAGATATGAAGCTCGACCTTTTCAACCACATTTTCCCCCGGGCCTTTTTCGAGCGGGCGCTCGAAGTGGCACCCAACGGCAAGGACATGTTCAAACGGGTACGCGATATTCCCTGCATCGTGGACCTCGACGAGCGCTTCCGGATCATGGACGGTTTCGACGACTACGCCCAGGTGATATGCCTGGGTTCGCCGCCGATCGAGGTGTTCGGTCCGCCGCCCGTCTCGAACGAGATGGCACGGCTCGCCAACGACGGCATGGCCGAGCTGGTCGCAAAATACCCGGGTCGTTTTCCGGCTTTTATCGCTTCGCTGCCCATGAACGATCCAGACGGCCTGCTGCGCGAGACCGAGCGTGCGATCAACGAGCTGGGTGCGGTCGGGGTGCAGGTGTTCACCAACGTCCTCGGCAAGCCACTCACGGCGCCCGAGACGCTGCCTTTGTTCGATCTCATGGCGCGCCTGGATCGCCCGATCTGGCTGCATCCCGCCCGCGGCGCCGACTTTCCGGACTACAAGGGGGAAAAGAAAAGCCATTACGAGATCTGGTGGACCTTTGGCTGGCCCTACGAGACCAGCGCCGCCATGGCGCACATGGTGTTCGAGGGCCTGTTCGACAAGCACCCAAACCTCAAGATCATCACCCACCACATGGGCGGCATGATTCCCTATTTTGAAGGGCGGGTCGGTCCTGGTTGGGATCAGCTGGGCAGTCGTACATCGGACGAGGACTACTCATTGATTCTGAAGAGGCTTAAAAAACGCCCACTGGACTACTTCAAGATGTTCTACGCAGATACGGCGCTGTTCGGCGCGCGCAAGGCGACCGAGTTGGGGCTCGACTTCTTTGGCGTCGACAACGTGGTATTTTCTTCCGATGCGCCATTCGATCCGGAGAAGGGCTCGGCTTATACGCGCTGGACCATCGATATCATCGACTCTCTTGACATTACCCCGCAGCAGCGCTATGCCATCTACGAGGGTAATGCGCGTCGTCTGCTGAAGCTGGAATGAGCGCGGGCACGTAACAGTCCCGACAGGCGCTGCCGCGCTGGCAGCCCTAGAAAATTCATTCCCTTAGGCTATACGCCAAAGGCGGGATCGAGGCGATCCAGAAGGATTTGCCACGCTCGTGGCGAAAACCAAAATTCGATGCCGCCGAAATCGTTCGCCTGACCACGCAGAGCCAACCCGCAGGGCCACGCAGTGGAGCACCCGCAGTCTGGCTGCTGTAGCCGGTACAAGCGACATCACGGTGCAGCGCATCTGGCGCGCCCATGGCCTCAAGCCCCTTTATCTGGACCGCCAAGG
>MERZ01000187.1:2749-8827 GCA_001770785.1 Burkholderiales bacterium RIFCSPHIGHO2_12_FULL_61_11 | reverse complement strand
AAGAATAACGAAGCACTACTTAGTGATCATGATCCTGGGATTTCGCGGTACAGTGGCCAGCTACCAGCAGCCACAAGCTTTTATCTCAACTGACTAACCATAAGAAGTTTGATCCAAATCAAACTTTTGATTCTCATTGAAGTAATTTACAAAAGAATGTTGGTAATTTAGTACCGTTATACGATAATGAATTCAAGAAGCGTTGCGGTAAAGCCTGAAGCCAACCCGAAACACAACGTTGACTTCAAGCTAATGCAGGAGACAGAATTCATGAGTATTGATGCCTACCGTTGGCCGATGATCAAACCCGGCGCGCCGTTCGAGCGCGGGACATCGAAGTCAGCCCCGCAAGCCCCACTTTGACAACAGCAGGAGCCCCCCGCCATGAACGCCTCATTCGCCACGCGCGACTTCAAGAACCATGATCTGGTTGACGACATTTCCAAGCCCGGTGTGCGCTACGAGAAGCACCCCGCGCGCCTTCCAGACGGCCAGGTGGTGCCTGGGCTGTACAACGCCTGGATCACGCTCGATAACCCCAGTCAGTACAACTCCTACACCACCGACATGGTCAAGGGCGTGATTCTCGCTATGCGTGCCGCCTCCAACGCACGCGATGTGAACTGCGTCGTGTTCACCGGCGCCGGTGACAAGGCCTTTTGCACCGGCGGAAATACCAAGGAGTACGCCGAGTACTACGCCGGGCATCCGCAGGAATACCGCCAGTACATGCGCTTGTTCAACGACATGGTCAGCGCCATTCTGGCCTGCGACAAGCCGGTGATCTGCCGCGTCAACGGCATGCGCATTGGCGGTGGCCAGGAGATCGGCATGGCGTGCGACTTCTCGGTGGCGCAGGACCTGGCCCGTTTCGGCCAGGCCGGCCCCAAACATGGCTCGGCCCCGATTGGCGGCGCCACCGACTTCATGCCGGTCATGGTGGGCGCCGAGCGCGCCATGGCGGCCTGCGTGTTGTGTGAGCCCTTCTCGGCGCACAAGGCGGCCTGGATGGGCATTCTCACCGACGTCGTGCCGGCGCTCAAGGTCGACGGCAAGTTTGTCGCCAACCCGCTGGTGCAGACGCAGCAGATGCTGGACGACTATGGCCGCTTCAGCTTCGGCGAACCCAAGACCGGCGACGCGCTGAAAGAAGGCAAGGCGCTGCTGGCACGCGGCACGGTCGATCTGTCCCTGCTCGATGCCACGGTAGAAGAGCTGTGCGCCAAGATACTGCTGACCTTCCCCGATTGCACCACCAAGACGATTGAAGAACTGCGCAAGCCCAAGCTCGAAGCCTGGGATAAGAACAAGGAAAACTCGCGCGCCTGGCTGGCCCTGAACATGATGACCGAAGCCCGCGCCGGATTTACCGCCTTCAACGAAGGCACCAGGGAAGACCGCGAAGCCGACTTCGTGCTGCTGCGCCAGAAGCTTGCTGCTGGTCAAAGCTGGGTCGGCCCGCTTCACGACGAAATTCAGCCCAAGGCCAAGCAC
This sequence comes from Burkholderiales bacterium RIFCSPHIGHO2_12_FULL_61_11, assembly GCA_001770785.1. Classification (GTDB taxonomy): domain Bacteria; phylum Pseudomonadota; class Gammaproteobacteria; order Burkholderiales; family Burkholderiaceae_C; genus Polaromonas. The sequence goes on along the minus strand of MERZ01000187.1, from coordinate 7,333 downwards.
AAGGCCTGAGGCGCGCACATTAGCCAACCTGGATTGTCATGACTGACACCTCCCCCCTCAAAGTCTGGCTTGATCGCGACGGCGCCTTATTGCGCTTGCGCCTCTCAAGGCCCAAGGCCAATATTGTGGACGCGGCAATGATTGCCGCCTTACACGCCGCTTTCGATGCCCATCGCGGCACGCACGGCCTGCGCGGCGTGTTGCTCGATGCAGAAGGTGCCCACTTCAGCTTTGGTGCCAGCGTGGAAGAACACCTGGCCGAGCGCTGCGCTGCCATGCTGACTGCGCTGCATGCGCTGATCATCACCATGGTTGAGTTCCCGGTGCCGATTCTGACCGCCGTTCGCGGCCAGTGCCTGGGCGGCGGGCTTGAAGTAGCGCTGGCCGGAGGGTCCATCTTTTCCTCGCCTGACAGCCGGTTCGGCCAGCCGGAAATGAATCTGGGTGTTTTCGCCCCGGCTGCCTCCGTCCTCCTGCCCTTGCGCGTCAACCAGCCCAACGCCGAGGACTTGCTGTTCTCGGGGCGTTCTGTGAGCGCTGAAGAAGCCCGTGTCATGGGCTTGGTGCAATCGGTGGCGGACGACCCCGAGGCGGCTGCTCTTGCTTATTTTGATGCCCAGCTTGCACCCAAGAGCGCAGCCGCGCTGGCGTGCGCCGTAGCCGCAGTGCGCGGCCCCCTGATTCGCGACCTGCGCGCGCGTTTGTCCGGGGTTGAGGCCTTGTACCTTGACCGTCTCATGAAAACCCGCGATGCCAACGAAGGGCTTGCTGCCTTTCTCGCCCGGCGCGCACCTACCTGGGAGCATATCTAATGTTAATGACTTCACCCGTTCAGCAAATCGTGGATCGTTGCCAGACGCTGTTTGACGATTTGCATTTCAATGCCGTCAAGGAGTGGAAGGCCGCCGTACCGGGGCGCAAGGCGATTGGCTACATGCCGGTCTATGTGCCGCGTGAACTGATTCACGCCGCCGGCATGCTGTCGGTGGGCATTTTGGGCGGTGGCGATTCGCTCGAAGTGATTCAGGGCGACGCCTACTATCAAAGCTACATCTGCCGCATTCCGCGCTCCACCATTGAAATGGGACTGACCGGACGTCTGGACTGCCTGGACGGCATGCTGTTCCCCTCCATTTGCGATGTGATTCGCAATCTCTCGGGCATGTGGCAAATCCTGTTCAAGGACAAGTACGTTCGCTACTTCGACGTTCCGCAAAATTACGAAGATTCGGTGGGTGGCACCTTCTATGTGCAGGAGATGCAGATACTGCGCGAAGACCTCGGCAAAATGATGGGCAAGGCCATCACCGACGAAGCCCTGAATGCCTCCATTGCGGTGTACAACGACAATCGCGCTGCGATTCGTGATTTGTATGCTTACCGCGCCGCCAAGCCCTGGCAGGCGCCCACTTCCGAGCTTTACCTGGTGCAGCGCGCCGGCATGATTTTGCCGCCCGAGGAGCACACCCAACTGGTGCGCGACTACATCGCCGCGACCGACGCGGTGGCCCGCCCCAAGCGCGACAACGCCCGTGTGGTCATCAACGGCACCTTCTGCGAGCAGCCACCGCTTACGCTGATCAAATCCATCGAGATGGCGGGATGCTACATCGTTGACGACGACTTCATGCTGGTCAGCCGCTGGTTGCTCGACGACGTTCCCGCCGACGGCAACCCGCTGGAGGAACTTTCCAAGGCCTTCCTGCACCGCTCGGCCACCACCGCCGCCAAGTACGACGCGCGGCGTGAAGACAAGGGCCAGTACCTGCTCAAGCAGGTCAAGACCATGGGAGCCGAGGGCGTGATTTTTGCCGCCCCTTCGTTCTGTGACCCGGCGCTGCTGGAGCGCCCGATGCTGCAGGACGTGCTGACGCAGCACAAGATTCCGCACACCGCGTTCAAGTACGCCGAGAACACCGGTCAGATGGCACCCATCCGGGAGCAAGCCGGCACCTTTGCCGATTCGATCAAGCTTTGGAACGCCGCATGAAAAACCTGATACCTTGCGGGACAGACCGCAACTACGCAAAGCGAGCGAGCTCTGTCCTCAACCCGATTGTCGGATGTTGGGAGTCCACCTTGCGGGACGGACCGCAACGACGCGATAGCCAAGCCAGCTCTGTCCTCAACTAATTAAAGGAACCCGCCATGAACACCCCCGTTGCCATGCCCACCACTGCCAAGAAGTCGCAAAACGTCCAGAAAGAGGACGCGATGTGGCTGCAGAAAGAGCTCATCAACAAGAACTACATGGAGCTCGCAACGGCACACGCCAACAACCGCAAGGTGTCGGCCACTTTCGTGCCCGGCAACCTCAACGAACTGCTGATGTGCTTCGATTTCGCTCGCAGCCTGCCAGAGACCAACGCACTGCAAAATGGCATGCGCAAGAAGTCGGGCAAGCTGATCATGGACGCCGAGCGCGACGGCCAAAGTGAAGACGTCTGCACCTATGTCAAGACCGATCTCGGCGCGATGATGGGCGGCGAGATCGGCCCCACCGGCGAGCCGCTGCCCAAGCCCGACATCCTGCTGCTGTCATACACCGGCTGCTTCACCTTCATGAAATGGTTTGAGTTGATTCGCCACAAGTACGGCTGCGAAACCGTGATGTTGCATGTTCCTTACCAGTCGGAGGGCCACATCGTGCCCAACATGCGTGAGTACGTGGTCAAGCAGTTGAAGGAGACGGTCATTCCCACGCTGGAGCGCATCTCCGGGGTGAAGTTCGACATTGACCGCCTGCGCCAGTACATGCGTGAGTCGGTCAAGGCCGAGGAAGACCTGGTGGCCGTGCTGCAGTCGGCCAAGCACCGGCCGTCGCCGATCGACGGCTACTTCGGTGCCGTGTACTACATCGGGCCGATCTTCACCGCTTTTCGCGGTACGCCAGAGGCGACCGAGTTCTACCGCGTGCTGCGCGAGGAGGTCGAGCTGCGCATGCGCTTGGGGCTTGGGCCGATCACGCCCGAGGGCGAGATGGGCGAGGAGAAGTACCGCCTGATCGTCGAAGGACCGCCCAACTACACCAGCTTCCGCGACTTCTGGAAGATGTTCTACGAAGAAGGGGCGGTGGCGGTCGCCTCGACCTACTCCAAGGTCGGCGGCCTGTACGACTTTGGCTTCCGCCACGACCCCGATCATCCGCTCGAGTCGCTGGCCGACTACTGCCTGGGCTGCTACACCAACCTGAACCTGCCCTCACGCATCGACATGATCTGCAAGTACATCGACGAGTACCAGGCTGACGGCTTGCTGATCAACTCAATCAAGAGTTGCAACAGCTTTTCGGCGGGCCAGTTGCTGATACTGCGCGAAGTTGAGAAGCGCACCGGCAAGCCGGTCGGCTTCATTGAGACCGACCTGGTGGATCCACGCTACTTCTCAGCAGCCAACGTAAAAAACCGGCTGGAGAGTTATTTCCAGATGATCAAGGCCAAGCGTGCCGCGCTGATAGGCGTGCACTAACGTCAACGGACAACAAGGACATACATCATGCGTTGCTTTATCGGCATTGACCTCGGATCGACCACCACCAAGGCGGTGGTCATTGACGAGAACCAGAATATCCTCGGGCGTGGCATCACCAACTCGCGCTCCAACTACGACACGGCTGCCACCATTGCGAAACAGGAGGCACTGGTCAACGCCCGCTTCTACCTGTTTCGCCAGGCGCTCGGCACTACCCGTGCGCTCAATGGCGCGCTCGATGGCTTTCTCGGCCAGCTCGAGCGTGATTTCCGTCTGGAGCAATACCTGGAGCAACTCGGCGACCTGGAAGAAACCTGCCACCGCAGTCTGGCCACGGCCAAGTTCGGCGACGCCAGCCGGGCAGTTGAGGTGGCGCTGACCGAAGTGTTCCGCCGTCTGCAAAGTGAAGCGGCTGAACTCTTCAGGCCGGGTGCCAACCGCAAGTCTGATTTTTTCCGCGACATTGCGGGCAGCCAGTACCTCGCTATTGGCGAGGTGGTGGCCAAGGAGGCTGGAACGCGCTACGACTTCCTGCTCAATGTCTTTGACCGGTCCATCATCGAGGTCGAAAACCGCGTCTATGCTGACTCCATCCGCCGCCACCTGCTCGCAGCACTGGAGCGGACTTTCGTCGCCCTGCCTGAAACAGCAGCCCGGCGCACCCAGGTGGAAGCCCCAATCAAGGGTATTCTGGACACCGAACTGGAAGAAAGCTACCTGGTGGGCACTGGCTACGGTCGTGCGCGGCTGCCGTTTTCGAAAGAGCACATCCGCTCGGAAATCCTGTGCCACGGCTTGGGCGCGCACGTGATGTACCCCCACACCGCGACTGTGCTCGACATCGGCGGGCAGGACACCAAGGCGATCCAGATTGACTCCAACGGTATCGTGGAAAGCTTCCAGATGAATGACCGCTGCGCCGCTGGGTGCGGGCGTTACCTCGGCTACATCGCCGACGAAATGAACATGGGGCTGCATGAACTCGGGCCCCTGGCTATGAAGTCCACCAAGACGATCCGCATCAACTCCACCTGTACCGTGTTTGCCGGTGCCGAGTTGCGCGACCGCCTCTCGCTGGGCGACAAGCGCGAAGACATCATGGCTGGGCTGCAC
>MERZ01000187.1:0-2741 GCA_001770785.1 Burkholderiales bacterium RIFCSPHIGHO2_12_FULL_61_11 | reverse complement strand
CTGGCGCGCTCGGGCGGCATCCATGACGAGTTCACGTTCACCGGCGGTGTTGCCAAGAACGAAGCGGCAGTCAAGGCGCTCAAGGATGTGGTGCGGGAGAACTATGGTGAACTGACACTCAACATCGACCCCGACTCAATCTATACCGGCGCGCTTGGCGGTGCCACGTTCGCCTGGCGCGCCGTGGTGGACGACGGCAAAGTGGCCGAGAGCCGCCCCAACTAAAGGAGAACCAGCATGAGCATCACGACCATTGGTATTGACATCGGTTCAGGCGCGGTCAAGTCCGTCCTGTTTCGCACAGAGGGCGACCAGCACGAGTGGCTGGCCAAGCGTGCGGAACGCATCCGCGGCCGCGACGCCATGACTTTGGCGCAGCAGGGCTTTGACGCGGTGTTGGCCGACGCCGGGCTCACACGCGATGACATCGACTACATTGCGACCACCGGTGAAGGCGAGAACGTCAAGTTTGCCACCGGGCACTTTTACTCGATGACCACGCACGCACGCGGCGGCGTTTTTCTGGACCCCAACGCACGCGCTGTAGCGGACATTGGCGCACTGAACGGGCGCGCCATCCACATTGACGAGCGCGGCAAAGTGCTGTCCTACAAAATGACCAGCCAGTGCGCTTCGGGTTCCGGGCAATTCCTCGAAAACATTGCGCGTTACCTCGGGGTGGCGATGGAAGAAATCGGCCCGCTATCGCAGAGCTCGAAAGACCCGGAAAAAGTCAGTTCCATCTGCGCTGTACTGGCCGAGACCGATGTCATCAACATGGTGTCGCGCGGTATTGCCACCGCCGATATTTTGAAGGGTATTCACCAGTCCATGGCCTCACGCATCGTGAAACTGCTAAAAATCACCGGCATCAAAACCGGCACCGCGCTGATCACCGGCGGAATGGCACTGGACACCGGCTTGGTGTCAGCCATTCAGGAAGAGATGATCGCCGAGAAGGTCACGGTGACGGCCAAATCGCACCCCGATTCCATCTACGCCGGTGCCATTGGCGCGGCGTTGTGGGGTGCCTTCAGACACACTAAACTCGCTGAGCTGGAGGCCCAGGTAGCAGCCTGATCCCCCTCACGCAAATCAGAACCAAGAGGAAAACAAAATGGCCTTACTTATCACCACCGATTGCACCGCTTGTGACGCTTGCAAGCCGGTCTGCCCCAATGACGCCATCAGCGTGGGCGACCCCATTTATGTGATCGACCCGCTGCGCTGCACCGAATGTGTGGGTGCCGAAGATGAACCTCAATGCAAACTGGTTTGTCCGGCCGACTGCATCATCGTTAACCTTGACTTTGTGGAAAGCCAGGAGGAATTGCAGGCCAAGTATGATTCCCTGCACAGCTAACGGGTAGGGTTGCACACTGTGCAGATCTTGGTGAAGCTCACTCGCAGCCCAACGCGGTTAAGAGGAGGCCTGGGTGGTGGGCGACAACGACCGCAACGTGCCCTGCCAGCAGTCGTACAGATAAAGGCAAGGCAAGATGCAAGTCGTGCCAGCGATGGAAAGTCGATCCTGTGCACCGTGGCCGTGCCGACTCAGGAACGAATCCTGCACGGGGCAGTTGGACAGCGCCGCGTTAGCAAAAGTACTGGACGCCGCGCTGAGAAGTACTCCCGGCGCCACGGTTACAATACGACGGAAAGCGGCTGTAGCTCAGTGGATAGAGTATTGGCCTCCGAAGCCAAGGGTCGTGGGTTCGATCCCCGCCAGCCGCACCAATTCGATACATGTCTGGGCACCGCGAGGTTCGGGGTTCCTGAGCGACTTCTCCAGCGGCAATTGCCTGCGTTTGCTGATCGCTGCGAGTTCGGCCGTCATTTGATCAGTTCGACGCTGGGCTGCTGAGAGCCGATCCCGAAGGGTATCGTGCAGCTCCAGCTTACCGGCCTCCACCCGCTCGTACCAAACGTTTATTTGTTCCGTTGCACGCGCCATCTCACGCTGAATCCAATTTTTACGATCTCGGTCAGGACCCCCGCAGCTGCGCGATCTGCTCGAGCATGCTTTGAATGCGGTCGGGCGTTCATTGAACCCACTTGCTGGACGTGTGACTGACTCTGCGCCATCCGGTTCATGAATTTACTGCGTGGTGCGCGAAACTTAGGGCAGCATCTGCGAGATGGTGCGGGCGCTATGGAGCAAGGCCGGCAGCAGGCTGTCTTGGGCCGTCCTGGCATTGGTTCGGTTGGCTTGCCCGCTGATGTTGATTGCGGCGATCGTGCGCCCTGCGCGATTCGTGATGGGCGCGGCCAATGAAATCAGGCCTTCTTCCAGTTCCTGATTCACCAGGCACCAGCCCTGCTTGCGCACCTGGTGGATCTTGGCCAGCAAGGCCTCGAGTCGGGTGACCGTGTGCCGGGTCAATGGCCGCGGATTGGACGCTTCCAGGCGTTTCACAAGTTCATCGTCTGGCAAATCTGCCAGCAAGACACGACCCAAGGACGTGCAGTAGGCTGGCAGACGTGAGCCGACGCCCAGGGTGTTGCGCATGATCTTGTGTGTCGGCACGCGCAGCACATACACAATGTCGGTGCCGTCCAGCACGGCGGCAGAGCACGACTCCTTGACCTGCTCGACCAGCGCTTCCATCACTGGCTCGGCCAGGTTCCAGATCGGCATCGACGACAGGTAGGCAAAGCCCAGATCAAGAATGCGCGGCGTCAGGCGAAAGAGCTTGCCATCGCTTTCCACATAACCGAGGGTTAGCAGCGTCAGCAGGATG
>MERZ01000186.1:761-6764 GCA_001770785.1 Burkholderiales bacterium RIFCSPHIGHO2_12_FULL_61_11 | reverse complement strand
CGCACGACACCAACGACTATGCGGTCGGACAGCGCCACCAGTTGCCCATCATTGGTGTCTTGAACCTGGATGCCACCATCAACGACAACGCGCCTGAAAAATACCGCGGCCTGGACCGCTTCGTCGCCCGCAAGCAGGTGGTTACCGATCTGGAAGCCCAGGGCTTTCTGGTCGAAGTCAAAAAGCACAAGCCCATGGTGCCGCGCTGCGCCCGCACCAGCCAGGTGATCGAGCCGATGCTGACCGACCAGTGGTTTGTCGCGACAACCAAGGTCAGCGACCAGGACCCGACGGGTAAATCGATTGCGCAAAAAGCCATTGATGCGGTGGACAGCGGCGCGGTGAAATTCGTGCCCGAGCAGTGGGTCAATACATTCAACCAGTGGATGGGCAACATCCAGGACTGGTGCATTTCGCGCCAGCTCTGGTGGGGCCACCAGATTCCCGCCTGGTACGACGAAGACGGCAAGGTGTATGTGGCACTGGATGAAGCGGCAGCGCAAGCCCAGGCGCCCGGCAAAACCTTGCGGCGCGATGAAGACGTGCTCGACACCTGGTATTCGTCGGCCCTGGTGCCTTTTTCTTCCCTCGGCTGGCCCGAAAAAACCAAAGAGCTCGACCTGTTTCTGCCTTCAAGCGTGCTGGTCACGGGCTACGACATCATCTTTTTCTGGGTTGCCCGGATGATCATGATGACCACGCATTTCACCGGCCAGGTGCCCTTCCACCATGTGTACATCCACGGCCTGGTGAAAGACGCGCAGGGCAAAAAAATGAGCAAGTCCGAGGGCAATGTGCTCGACCCGGTGGATTTGATTGACGGGATCGAGCTGGCGCCGCTGCTTGAAAAGCGCTCGCAAGGCCTGCGCAAACCCGAGACGGCGCCGCAGGTACGCAAGAACACCGAAAAAGAATTTCCTGCGGGCATTCCCGGCTACGGTGCCGATGCGCTGCGCTTCACCTTTGCCTCGCTGGCCAGCCTGGGGCGCAGCATCAACTTTGACAGCAAGCGCTGCGAGGGCTACCGCAACTTTTGCAACAAGCTGTGGAATGCCACGCGCTTTGTGCTGATGAACTGCGAAGGCCAGGATTGCGGCCTGAACGAACACACCAAGGCGCAATGCGCGCCCGGTGGCGAGCTGGAAAATTACCTGTCGTTCTCGCAGGCTGATCGCTGGATTTCATCCACGCTGCAGCGCGTGGAGCTTGACGTCGCCAAGGGCTTTGCCGACTACCGCCTGGACAACGTGGCAGGCAGCATTTACCAGTTCATCTGGGATGAATTTTGCGACTGGTACCTGGAAATTGCCAAGGTGCAAATCCAGCTAGGTAGCGCGGCGCAAAAACGCGCCACTCGCCGCACGCTGATCCGCACGCTCGAAGCCATTTTGCGACTGGCGCATCCGGTGATTCCCTTCATCACCGAAGAGCTCTGGCAAAAAGTGGCGCCTGTCGCTGCCCGGGCGGGTCCGTTTATTGGCCAGGCCGCTTACCCGCAAAGCCAGAGCGAAAAAATCGACCCGCTTGCCGAGGCGCATATCACCAAACTCAAGACCCTGGTGGACGCCTGCCGCAACCTGCGCGGTGAAATGAAGGTGTCGCCGGCCACCCGGCTGCCGCTGTTCGTGCTAGGCGACAGCGCCTTCATGACGGACGTTTCGCCGGTGCTCAAGGCCTTGGCCAAGCTCAATGAAGTCAAGGTGTTCGACGATGAAGCCGAGTGGGCTGCCGCCGCGCAGGCGGCGCCCGTGGCCGTGGTCGGCGAGGCACGGGTCTGTCTGCACATGGAAGTGGATGTCGCGGCGGAAAAAATCCGCCTGGGCAAGGAAGCCATGCGGCTTGAAGGCGAACTGGTCAAGGTCCACGCCAAGCTCGGCAACGAAACCTTTGTAGCCAAAGTTCCACCGGCGGTGCTTGAGCAAGAGCGCAAGCGCCTGACCGAATTCACGGCCACGCTGGAGAAAATCAGGGATCAGCTGGCGCGCCTGAAATGATCGCTACAAGCTGTTGGTGAACGCGCTACGCGGCTGCTCCGCGGCGCTGTACTGCGCGTCAATCGCTTCGTGCATGCGGTGCGCCACATACCAGCTTGAGCGCAGCCGCGCCTCGCGCGTGTGCGAACTCAGGCGCGGCGTGACAAACATGTTTTTCAGGCCATTGAGCGGCGATGCGTCACCGGCAAAGGCAGCATCCGCGCCATCCAGAATGCACGCTTCAATGCGGCCATCGGACAAGGCCAAGGCCAGCGCGCCTTCGTCAAACAAGGCGCTGCGACTGATGCCGACCCATAGCTGGCCAGGCTTGCAGGCAGCCAGCAATTTTTCATTCACAAAGCCCTTGAACCGGGTGGCATAAAGCATTTGCACCGACACCGCATCAGCCTGGCTCACCAGGTCGGGCAACGAGACCGGCTGAATTCGCAAACGATCCCAGATGGGTGCCGCGTGGTGCACGGCCGGGTCATAACCGATCAGCCGGACACCGAGGCCGCTGAGCATGTCGGCCAACGTTTGCGCGACAGGCGCCAGGCCCAGAATGCCCACGGTGCTGCCGTGCAGCTCGCGGCCCATCTGGGCGCTGGCATGTCCGCGCCCCATCAGGGCCGACACAATGCCGCGGCGGTAAAGCAGCAACAGGCAGCCCAGCAAATACTCCGCACTGGAGCGTTCATTCGCGCTGCTGGCGTACACCACCTTGATGCCGCGTTCCTTGCAGGCGTCCAGATCGGTGTTGCGCATCCCCGAATGCAGTCGGCCCACGGCCTTGAGACTGGGCAGCGAATCGAGCAAGGCCCGGGTGATGACGGTGTGCCTGGAAAAGACAATACCCCTGGTTTGGCCAGCCGCATTGCGCAAGGCAACCAGGTCCTCGGCGAGCTCGGGACGGTATTCCACGCTGTGCCGGGTTTCAAGCCAGGCCATGGCCTCGGGTAGCAATGCGTCGAGAAGTAAGATGTCCACCCGAAAATCCTTTTCCTGCGAACAATGTTATTGGATGCTTTTATGCACATTTATTCGGACTATCCTCCGATTCGGGTGCTGTATCAGCCATGTAACACTTTAGTCTTTTCCTGAGCAAAATTGATGCAAAAATTAAAACTCACCAAAGCCGTCTTTCCGGTGGCCGGACTGGGCACACGCTTTTTACCCGCCACCAAAGCCCAACCCAAGGAAATGCTGCCCGTCGTGGACAAGCCGCTGATCCAGTACGCGGTCGAAGAAGCCTATTCGGCAGGCATTCGCCACATGATATTCGTAACAGGACGCAATAAGCGGGCCATCGAGGATCACTTCGATACCGCCTACGAACTTGAAAACGAGCTGGAGATGTCCGACAAGCACGATTTGCTGGACCTGGTGCGTTCCGTTCAGCCCGACGACATGAACTTTGCATTCGTTCGCCAGCCGCGCACCTTGGGGCTGGGTCATGCGGTGTTGTGCGCCGAACATCTGGTCGGCAACGAGCCTTTTGCCGTCTTGCTGGCCGACGACCTGATGGTCGGGCCGCCGGGCGGCCTTTCGGTGCTGGCCCAAATGGCCGCGCAGTTCGAGCAGCTTCAACATTCCATACTGGCGGTGCAGGAGGTGCCACTGGATCAGACGCGCCGCTACGGGATCGTGGTCGGGGAAGCGGTCAGACCGGGGCTCATAAAAGTACAGAAAATCGTGGAAAAACCGGCACCGGAGCTGGCACCTTCGCGCATGGGCGTGGCCGGTCGCTACATCCTCACACCCGCAATTTTTGAGCATATCCGCCGTCAGGCCTCTGGCGTGGGTGGCGAGATCCAGCTCACCGACGGCATCTCAAGCCTGCTCACCGAGGAAGCCGTGTATGCCCTGCAATACCAGGGCAAGCGTTATGACTGCGGCAGCAAGGAAGGCTTTTTGCAGGCCACGGTGGAACTGGCGCTGCAGCACCCGGAAGTCGGCCAGTCGTTCCGCCAATACCTGCGCGAGCTCAAGCTCGACTGAGCCAGCGCTTGCAAAGGCCGGCCCGGCTAGGCCTCAGCGCCGCCTCAAAACATGAATGAAGTCGGCACCCACCGTTTGCTGGTCCACCAGCTCATTGCCGGTCTGCCGGGCAAACGCCTGGAAGTCGCGAGTTGATCCGGCATCGGTGGACACCACCCGCAGCAACTGGCCGCTCGCCATTTCGGCCAGCGCTTTTTTAGCTTTCAAAATGGGCAATGGGCAGTTCAGCCCGCGTGTGTCGAGTTCTTTGTCGATGTGCATGGGAATCCTTGGGATGCCGCCATTTTAGGCAATAACAGGATGCGGCCAGCGCCGCGCACCGCATCACCACCTCTATTATTCCGGCTTTTGTTTGGGCTCCTGGAGCCACTCGAAAAACGTCGGCTCACAGCCGCGCGTGCGCAGCCAGTCGGCCAGCGCGTAGCCGGTGCCGGCCGGCCAGCACTTGAGCTTGTCGTAGTCATAAAGCCGGTACTCCGCCAGCTCCGGCGAGAGCTTGACATCGCCCGTGCAAACCGCATGGTAGGCAATGATCACCTGGTTCATTCGCTGGAAGTCATAGACCCCAATCAAATCCAGCGCCGTGGTGTCCAGATTGGTTTCTTCCTTGATCTCACGCGCAATGCCGCCCTCGGGTGTTTCGCCCGCCTCCATGAAACCGGTGATGAGCGCAAACATCTTGCCAGTCCAGGCGGCGTTGCGCGCCAGCAAGACCTGGCCCCGGTACTCGACCACGGCTGCCAGCACGGGCGTGGGATTGTTCCAGTGGGTGAAGTTGCAAGCCGGGCAACGCAGGCGCACCTTGTCCCCGCTGTCCTCCAGTTGCGACAGCCTGGCCAGCGGCGTTGCACAGTTCGGGCAAAAGCTGAATTCGTCGGTCATGGAAACTTATGAAGCAGCTCAGCCCGGAAACACGCCGGTCGAGAGGTAGCGGTCACCGCGGTCGCAGACGATGAAAACGATCACCGCATCTTTCACGGTTTTGGCAATTTCCTGCGCCACCCAGCAGGCCCCGGCGGCGGAAATCCCGGCAAAAATTCCTTCCTCGCGCGCCAGCCGCCGGCACATCTCTTCAGCATCGCTCTGGCTGACCAGCACCAGCTCGTCGACATGGCGGGCGTCATAAATCTTGGGCAGATAGGCCTGCGGCCATTTACGGATGCCCGGTATGCGCGAGCCCTCGCTGGGTTGCGCGCCGATGATACGGATGGCCGGATTTTTTTCTTTCAGGTAGCGCGAAACACCAGTAATCGTTCCCGTGGTTCCCATGGCACTGACAAAATGCGTCACCTTGCCTGACGTATCTGTCCATATTTCCGGCCCGGTGGTCTCGTAATGAATGCGCGGATTGTCCAGATTGGCAAACTGGTCGAGCACCCGGCCCTTGCCGTCTTGTTGCATCTGGTCGGCCAGATCGCGTGAATATTCGATGCCCGCGCTCTTGGGCGTCAGGATCAGTTCGGCGCCAAAGGCCTTCATGGTCTGGGCGCGCTCAATGCTCAGGTCTTCCGGCATGATCAGCACCATGTGGTAGCCCCTGATGGCCGCTGCCATGGCCAGTGCAATGCCGGTGTTGCCCGAGGTGGCCTCAATCAGCGTGTCGCCCGGTTTGATCTCGCCGCGCTCCTCGGCGCGTTTGATCATGGCGAGCGCGGGCCGGTCTTTCACGGAACCGGCCGGGTTGTTGCCTTCGAGTTTGCCCAGAATGACGTTGCCGCGTGCGGCGTTTTCGGTGGCGCCAATGCGCTGCAAAGCGACCAGCGGCGTTTTGCCGATCGCGTCTTCAATGGTTGGATAGTTCATAGCCCACACTGTGCCATAATTCGACTCTTCGCTTCCTCCTGCCCGGGTGGTGAAATTGGTAGACGCAGGGGACTCAAAATCCCCCGCCGAAAGGCGTGCCGGTTCGATTCCGGCCCCGGGCACCAGACGATAGAATCAGACTGTCTCAGAATCCCTCAGAACCCGCATGCCTCCCAGGCATAGCGGGGTTTTTGTTGCCTCATGCGGTTGCACAGACTAACATGACATA
>MERZ01000186.1:0-752 GCA_001770785.1 Burkholderiales bacterium RIFCSPHIGHO2_12_FULL_61_11 | reverse complement strand
GAGGTGACATCGCAACGGCTAAGATGCCTGCTGTTGCGAGCCCCCTTTACTACTTTGAGAATTCCCCATGACCATTTCCGTGTATCAGGCGAGCGTGCCACGCTTCGTCACCATCCTCGGTAACCTGTCAAACATTCTGGACAAAGCGCAGGCGCATGTCGACGCCAAGAAGCTCGATGCTTCCACTCTGACAACCTATCGACTGTTCCCTGATATGTTGCCCTTTACAAAGCAGGTGCAGATCGCCTGCGATACAGCCAAGGGCGTCGTGGCACGCTTGGCCGGGGTGGAGATTCCCGTTTATGAGGATAACGAGAAGACTCTGGCCGAACTGAAGGCTCGCATTGCCAGAACAATAACCTTCATCCAGAGCGTGCCACCGGAGCAGATCAACGGCACCGAAGACAAGGAAATCGTGATCAAGCGCGGCGACAAGGAAACCCACTACAAGGGCATGCAATTCCTGCTTGGTCATGCCCTGCCGAACGTCTATTTTCACGTCACCACCGCCTACAACATCCTGCGCCACAACGGCATCGAGATTGGCAAGCGCGATTACCTCGGCAATCCTTAGGCCGCTTCGGTTGTCCTTCCCGCAGCTTGAGGACTCCCATGCAGTAAAGTCACAGCCATCCAGTGCTTGGCACAAACACCAGGAAACAAGCACATGGATCCTTAACGTGAAAGAACCCAACCTGCGGGCGAGCGTGATCCTGACCCCCAGCCCGGCCACGTGCAACAAGGCGACCTTA
>MERZ01000185.1 GCA_001770785.1 Burkholderiales bacterium RIFCSPHIGHO2_12_FULL_61_11 | reverse complement strand
CCCGGCGGCATATTGGCCGTCACCTTCACCAACAAGGCCGCCAAGGAAATGCTGGTGCGCCTTTCCAGCATGCTGCCGGTCAATGTGCGCGGCATGTGGATAGGCACCTTTCACGGCCTGTGCAACCGCTTTTTGCGCGCGCATTACAAATTGGCCAACCTGCCCCAGAGCTTCCAGATACTGGACACGCAAGACCAGCTGTCGGCCATCAAGCGGCTTTGCAAGCAGTTCAGCGTCGATGACGAACGCTTTCCGCCCAAGCAGTTGATGCGCTTCATTGCCGGCTGCAAGGAAGACGGCCAGCGCGCCAAGGACGTGACGGTGCGTGACGAGGAAGGCCGCAAGAAGGTCGAGATTTATGCGCTTTACGAAGACCAGTGCCAGCGCGAAGGCGTGGTGGATTTTGGCGAACTCATGCTGCGCAGCTACGAGTTGCTGCGTGACAACCCCCCGGTACGCGAGCACTACCAGCGGCGCTTTCGCCATATCCTGATTGACGAGTTTCAGGACACCAACAAGCTGCAGTACGCCTGGATCAAGATGCTGGCAGGGCAGGGCCCGGATGCGGCCCAAGGTGCCAATCCCATGCCGGGTGGCTCGGTGGTGGCGGTGGGCGACGATGACCAGAGCATTTACGCCTTTCGCGGCGCACGCGTGGGCAACATGGCCGATTTCGTGCGCGAATTCAATGTCACGCACCAGATCAAGCTCGAGCGCAATTACCGCAGCTTTGGCAACATTCTGGATTCCGCCAATGAGCTGATCAGCTACAACAGCAAGCGCCTGGGTAAGAACTTGCGCACCGAGGCTGGCCCCGGCGAGCCGGTGCGGGTGTACGAATCGACCAGCGATTTTGCCGAAGCGCAGTGGTTTGTTGACGAAATTCGCCAGCTGGTGCGCGGCGGCACCGAGCGCAAGGAAATTGCGCTGCTCTACCGCAGCAACGCGCAAAGCCGGGTGATGGAAACGGCACTGTTCAATGCGGGTGTGCCTTACCGCGTGTATGGCGGCCTGCGCTTTTTCGAGCGCGCCGAGATCAAGCATGCGCTGGCCTACCTGCGCCTGCTGGAGAACCCGCACGACGACACCAGTTTCATGCGCGTGGTCAATTTTCCGCCGCGCGGCATTGGTGCCCGCAGCATCGAGCAACTGCAGGATATCTCCCGGGCTGCGGGCTGTTCGCTGAGTGACGCGGTCAGTGCCGTGGCCGGCAAGGCCGGCGCCAATCTGACAGCCTTCGTCGCCAAGCTCGATGTGATGCGCGAGCAGACCACGGGCTGCACGCTGCGCGAAATCATCGAGCTGGTGCTGCATCACAGCGGGCTTGAAGAGCACTACAAGCTCGAGAAAGAAGGCCAGGACCGGCTGGAGAATCTGGCCGAGCTGGTCAATGCCGCTGAATCCTTTGTGACTCAGGAAGGCTTTGGCCGCGACGCTGTGGCGCTGCCGGTGGATGAGTTGAGCCAAAGCCCAGTGAGTCAGGGGCTGGATATGAACGTGTCAGAAGAGCCCTCAGCCGACGTTTTGGCCCTCGACACCGACACTGGTGAAACACTGTCGCCGCTGGTCGCTTTTCTCACGCATGCGGCGCTGGAATCCGGCGACAACCAGGCACAGGCCGGCCAGGACGCCGTGCAGCTCATGACCGTGCACTCGTCCAAGGGACTGGAGTTTGACTGTGTCTTCATCTCGGGCCTGGAAGAGGGGCTGTTCCCGCACGAAAACGCCATGAGCGACCAGGATGGCCTGGAGGAAGAGCGCCGCCTGATGTATGTGGCGATCACGCGGGCGCGCCAACGGCTTTATCTGAGCCACTCGCAAACGCGCATGCTGCACGGCCAGACGCGCTACCACCTCAGGAGCCGGTTTTT
The DNA here is from genome assembly GCA_001770785.1 of Burkholderiales bacterium RIFCSPHIGHO2_12_FULL_61_11. Lineage (GTDB taxonomy): Bacteria > Pseudomonadota > Gammaproteobacteria > Burkholderiales > Burkholderiaceae_C > Polaromonas. The sequence goes on along the minus strand of MERZ01000185.1, from coordinate 4,294 downwards.
TGACGAACTGCCCGAGGCCGCGCTCAAATGGATCACGCCGAAAAATCAGGGTTTTGCGTCCGGACTGGGCCCCGGTGCTGCTGGCAATTCAGGCGCTTCCAGCGCCCGAGGCGATTGGGCTGCAAGCGCTTTTGCTTCAAGAAATGCGGGCTCTGAGCGTTTTGCCAATCCGCCGGTGCCAGCGCAGAAGAACGCGCCAGCGCATGGTCTAAAAAGCGGCATGAACGTGTTTCATGCCAAGTTTGGCGAGGGCAAGGTGTTGCTGCTGGAGGGCAGCGGCGACGATGCCCGGGCGCAGATCAATTTCACGCGGCATGGGGTGAAGTGGCTCGCGCTGGGCGTGGCCAGGCTCACGCCGATTTGAGCTGAAGCGCCGGCCTCTTGCGCAGACGCGCGAGGCGTTGCCGTCAAGTCTTGTCTTCAGCCACGGCGCGATCGGTGGCGGCACCGTCCTGCAGGCTTTTCGGTTCCGTTGAAGCGTCATCGTCAGCGACAAAACTGCCCCGAAAGGTGAAGTAAATGGAGGTAAAAAACATCGCCATGATCACCAGGGCGACCGGGAACATGCTCACCGTCGCCAGCGCCGGGCTGCCCAGCAGGCTGGCAATCAGTGAAACCACGATGGCTGCCAGGATGAAAAGCCCGGTCCAGGCCAGGCCGAACACGGCGAACGCACCAAAGTTTTTGTAGCAGGCCAGAAAACTGAAAAACAGGCTCTTTATCGGCGATACCCCATGCCAGTGCACCAGTGCGGGCGCATGCCAGAACAATAGCGACAGCGGCAGATACAGCCCCATCGCCACCCACATGGCCGTTTGAAAGCCGCTTTGCAGCACCAGCTCTTCGGTGATGGCGCCGCCCACCAGGTACAGCCTGGCAAACTGCCCGCCGTCAAATAGCGCCGATACCCCCATCAGCGCGAGAAAGCCCGCGGCGTACAGCGCGCCCAGCACCATCATGGCCCGCATCTGCTGCCGGCCGGCGCGAAAAGCGCTGATCAGGATGGTCGGCATAGGAAACTTGCCTTTGGCCGCTTCCTGCGTGGCCGCCATCAGGCCCAGCGTGGCGGCGGGCAGCAGCGCCAGCGCCAGCGCCGCGCCTACATAAGGCACGAGCGTCGCCACCGAGAGCAAGGCCATGAACATGAAAAACAGGCCCGACATGGCCAGCGGCTGCTTTGTGAACGTGGTGATGCCTAGCTTGACCCAGGTCAGGCCGGTGCGGGCGGGAACGATATTTAGTTTCATGGAGCGAGACCAGGTGGATGGCCCGGATTTTCAGTGGATGGCAGGAGATAAGGGTGGAGCAGCCGCTGGCGCAGCACGCGCTCAAAATGGCTGGGGTCGTGCGCCTTGAGCACGGCGGCCTCGCGCGGCAAATGAAAATCCCACAGCCGTGAAATCCAGAAGCGCAGCGCCGCGGCGCGCTGCAGGGCTGGCAGAAGGGTGCGCTCTTGCACCGTCAGTAGTCGCACGCGCCGGTAGGCGGCCATGAAAGCATCGGCACGCGTTGCGTCCTGCGCGCCGCTTGTCAAGTCAATGCACCAGTCATTCAGGCACACGCCAATGTCAAACAAAAAGCTGTCGCAGCCGGCAAAATAAAAATCAAAAAAACCGCTGAGCTTGCCGCTGTCAAACATCACATTGTCGCGAAACAGGTCGGCGTGTATGACGCCGCGCGGCAGGCTGCGGTGGGCGGACGAGGCGGCGATATGGTTCTGGTAGGCCAGTTCGCCCAGGATCAGGCTGCGCTGCTCTGACGTCAGGTGGGGCAGCACCAGGGGCACGGTGTCGTTCCACCAGGTCAGGCCACGCAGGTTGGGCTGATGTCGGGGGAAGTCTTGGCCGGCCAGGTGCATGCGTGCCAGCATCTCGCCTACTTCAGAGCAATGGGCGGCCGTGGGAGCCAGCTCGCTGCGGCCGCGCAGCTTGTTGACCACGGCGGCCGGCCTGCCTTTCAGGCGGTGCAGGATGGCTCCCTTGGCGTTGGCAACCGGGTCGGGCACCGGGATGCCACGCGCCGCCAGATGCTTCATCAGGTTCAGGTAAAACGGCAATTGCTCAAACGTCAGGCGCTCAAACAGCGTCAGCACGTACTGGCCCTGGCCGGTGTCGATGAAGTAGTTGGTGTTTTCGATGCCGCCTGCTGCGCCCCTGATGCTCTGCAGTGGCCCCAAATTCAGGGTGTTCAGGAACGCGGCAGCCTCGTCAAACGAGACTTCGGTAAATACAGCCATGCCTGAAACTGAACCCTGAACTTAAAACTTCAGCACGTCCCAGACGCGCGAGCCGTTGGTGTCGCCGCTGGCTGGAACTGGCGCCTTGCCCCGGGCGCCTTCGGCGGGCTTGACCTCATAAGGCGGTACGTTGGCTTTGGGCTGCACCGTGATTTTTTTAGTCTCGCCGCCGACCCGCAACTCATCGATGCGCGAGCCAGCATCTTCGGTGCGGATGCGCTCGATCGCCCGGTCTGGGCGCGCCGCGCGAACGGCCGCCCCGCCTGGCGCCGAAGCCTTTTCCGCGGGCACCGGCGTTTGAGCCATGGCCGCAGCCAGCGGCAGCACTACCAAGGCAGCGGCAAGTGGAAGGCCAAGAGCGGTTTTCATGACTGTATTGTAGGCTGCCCGGCATGAAATGGATTGCGCAATTTCCGCCAATAATCCCCGACAATCTGCCCTATGAGTTCTGACAAAAAAACACTTTTGCTGGTCGACGGCTCCAGCTACCTGTACCGCGCCTTTCATGCCATGCCCGATTTGCGCGTCAAGCCGGGCGACCCGCAAAGTCCGGCCACGGGCGCCATTCGCGGCATGATCAACATGATGCAAAAGCTGCGCAAGGACGTGCGCGCCGATTACGCCGCCTGCGTGTTCGACGCCAGGGGCCCGACCTTTCGCGATGCGCTGTACCCCGATTACAAGGCCCAGCGCTCGGCCATGCCCGACGATTTGCGCAGCCAGGTTGAGCCGATTCATGAAGTGGTGCGCCTGCTGGGCTGGAAAGTTCTGAGCGTGCCTGGCGTGGAAGCCGACGACGTGATCGGCACGCTGGCCTGCCTGGCGTCGCGGCAAGGCATTGAAGTCATCATTTCCAGCGGCGACAAAGACCTGAGCCAGCTCGTCGATGAACACATCACCGTCATCGACACCATGAACGACCGCCGCCGCGACCTGGCTGGCGTGGCGGCGGAGTTCGGCGTGCCGCCGCGCCTGATGGTGGACTACCAGACCCTGGTGGGCGACGCGGTCGACAATGTGCCCGGCGTGCCCAAGGTCGGCCCCAAAACCGCCGTGAAGTGGCTGATCGAATACGGCTCGCTTGACGCGCTGGTGGCGCACGCCAGCGAGATCAAGGGCGTGGTGGGCGACAACCTGCGCCAGTCGCTGGACTGGCTGCCTCAGGGCCGGGCGCTCTTGACCATCAAGAAGGACTGCGACCTGGCTGACTATATCGAGGGCCTGCCAGCGCTCGAATCCATCGCCATCGGCGGCCAGCAGACCGAGGCGCTGAAGGATTTTTATGAAAAATATGGCTTCAAGGCGCTGGTTCGCACCATCAACCTTGAAAGCACTCCCCCCGAACTGATTGGCGGGCCCGATGGCCGTCATGCCATGGCAGCATCAACGACCTCGCCGAATGAACCCGGGCTGTTTGACGGACCGTCATTCCTCGACACGCCGCTGGCCGCCCGCGCCACCAATCTCCGGTACGACACCATTTTGACGTGGGATGCGTTTGAGCACTGGCTGGCCAAAATTCAAGACGCCGGCTTGGTGGCGGTGGACACCGAAACCACCTCGCTCGATGAAATGCTGGCCCGCATCGTCGGCCTGAGCTTCAGCGTGACGCCCGGCGAGGCCGCCTATATTCCCTTGAGCCACGACTACGCCGATGCTCCGGCGCAGTTGCCGCTGGATGAGGTGCTGGCCCGGCTCAAGCCCTGGCTTGAAGACCCGGCCAGGTCCAAGCTGGGCCAGCACGTCAAATATGACCGCCATGTGTTTGCCAACCACGGCATCGAGGTGCAGGGCTATGCCCACGACACCATGCTGCAAAGCTATGTGCTCGAAGCGCACAAGCCGCACGGGCTGGCCAGTCTGGCCGAGCGGCACCTGGGGCGCAGCGGCATCAACTACCAGGACCTGTGCGGCAAGGGGGCTACCCAAATCAAGTTCAACCAGGTCGATATTGCCAAGGCCTCTGAATACTCGTGCGAAGACTCGGACCAGACGCTGGATGTTCACCGCGTGCTGTGGCCAAAAATTGAGGCCAATGACAAGCTGCGCTTTATTTAC
>MERZ01000184.1:3605-9687 GCA_001770785.1 Burkholderiales bacterium RIFCSPHIGHO2_12_FULL_61_11 | reverse complement strand
CGAGGGGGCTGAACTTGCTTGGGGCGGCCCGGCGCTGCGTTCATTGGCCCCCACGCTTGTCGCTGCGCGTACTGCGCTGCCCCCCGAAGGGTCCTTCGCGCCTTGGGGCGGGCCGGCGGCGCTCAAGTCGGCGCCGCCGTCGGCCAGGCGCGCCCGTGACACCACGTTGCCGACGACAAACATGTCGGGGTGAAAACCGGATTGGTCCAGCTGCCCGGCACCGTAGCCTTCAATCAGCTCTATGCCCAAGGCGCGCAACTGGTCGCTCATGGGCGGGTACACGCCGCTGTCACACCCCGTCACCCGGTGCCCTGCCTGGCGCGCCAAAGCAGCCAGACCGCCCATGAAGGTTCCGCAAATTCCCAAGATATGTATGTGCATGACGTATTCTAGGAGTGCCGGGCTTAAAGAATCGAAGCGAAAATTCGGCTGGGCGAGGACAGATTTTGTCGATTTTGCAGGTCAATGGTCATTCCATTGATCAAAAAAATGGCGAAATATGGACCGTCCAGGCGGATTTGCAGCCGATTTCCTTTAAGTCCGACAGGCTCCTGGGGGCGACTGCAGGCAGGCAGTCTGCCAGCAAAACTGCCGCAGCATCAATTTCTTAAGAAAAAAATGCTTATAGCCCAATAGAAACGGGCATAAGATGCTATGTATTAAATAGCAATTCAAGTGCAACCTGGGCTGCCATGAACTTAAGGCGTTGGCACGAGCCTAAATTGGGCACAATCGTCTGCAATCTCACACACCCTTTAACTTTCTACTCCTGGCCCCTGAGCCAGCCGACGTGAACTTGCACACCCTCAAATCCGAAATTGCCGCCACCGCCGCTGCCCTGGTCGTGGAAGAAGGGCTGGAATACGGCCCGGCCAAACGCCGTGCCGTCAAGCAGATGGCGCTGCCCGCGCGCTCCGAATTGCCGGACAATGCCGAGCTGGAAGATGCCGTGCATGAGTACATTACGCTGTTTTGCGCCGACACCCAGCCCTCTGAGCTGACCGCCCTGCGCGCGCTGGCATTGACTTGGATGGAGCGGCTGGCGCAATTCCGGCCTTATTTGGGTGGCGCCGTCTGGCACGGCACGGCCACGCGGCTGTCGGATATTTATATCCAGCTGTTTTGCGACGACCCGAAGTCGGCCGAGATTTCCTTGATCGAGCACAACGTTGCTTACGAGCCGCGCACGGTAAGCGGCTTTAACGGTGCCAGCGTGGAGTCGCTCAGCCTGCGCAGTGTCTGCAAACCCCTGAACGAAACAATCGGGGTGCATCTGATGGTTTATGACCACGACGATCTGCGCGGTGCCTTGCGGCCGGACGCCAAAGGCCGAACGCCGCGCGGCGATCTGGCGGCCGTGAAAAAATTGTTATCTATCCCTTTGGGAGCTTGAAAAGTGAATCGCAGAACTATGCTTTATGGCAGCGTTGCCGCTGCGGCGGGCTTGGCCGGTGCTGCTGCGGCGTGGTGGAAATTTCAGCCGCATGGGAAAAATAGTCTTGTACCGGCGGCCGAAGAAGCGGGTGCCGACAAGGCAGGGGATGCGTTCTGGAATCTGAGTTTCGACACGCCCGATGGCCAGGCGCTGGCCATGAGCAGTTTTCGCGGCAAGATGCTGCTGGTCAATTTTTGGGCTACCTGGTGCCCTCCTTGCGTAGAAGAGCTTCCTTTGCTGGACTATTTTTATCAGGAAAACAAGGACAAAAACTGGCAAGTGGTCGGCTTGGCCGTCGATCAGCCGAGCGCGGTGCGGACCTGGCTGCAAACCCAGCCGCTCAATTTCCCGGTCGGCATGGCGGGCCTGGCCGGTGCAGATCTGAGTAAATCACTGGGCAACCGCGCGGGGGGCCTGCCTTTTTCGGTGGTGTTTGGCGCTTCCGGCCAGTTGCTGGCACACAAGCTTGGCAAAGTCTTGCCGGAAGACCTCGCGCTCTGGCTGAAACTTAAATAGCCTTCGGGGCATGCCGCGGACTCCTGATCGCTGGGGAAAATGTTTTGAAATAGCCGAATTTGCGTCCAAGTTCGGTTTTTTTCTTGCTTTGGGGATTACGCTTGCCGATCAGCAGAAACCCGGCTGTTGCCCGGTTTGGCCCGCCTTTGCTTGAGGTACACTCTGCGTTTTCCTGGGTTCAGCGCCGGCTGTCCGCGAGTTAATTAACTGATAAGCGCTATTACGCGGAAAAGAAGAGAGTAAGCGAAAATAAAGGGAAGTTCGATGGTCGCCGATGGTGATCAGACGGGGTTCCCGTTGAATTCAAAGCTGCGCGCTGACATCTTCGCGCCAGCATCTACCGCTGTTGGAGAAAATCTATGGATTTAAGAAAACTCAAGACACTGATCGATCTGGTTTCAGAGTCGAACGTGTCCGAACTTGAGATTACCGAAGCCGAAGGGAAGGTGCGAATCGTAAAATCCATGGGCGCTCCCGTCATGATGCAGCAGCCTGCTCCGGTCATGATGGCCGCCCCGCTGGCCGCGGCACCCGTGGTCGCTGATACACCAGCGGCACCCGTGGGTCATACCGTCAAATCGCCCATGGTAGGCACGTTTTACCGATCCGCCAGCCCCGGCGCCAAGCCTTATGTGGAGTTGGGAAGCGTGGTGAAAGAGGGCGAGACGATCTGCATCATTGAAGCCATGAAGATCCTCAATGAGATCGAGGCCGACAAGGCCGGCACCATCACCAAAATCCTTTCGGAAAATGGCGAGGCCGTGGAATACGGGCAGCCGCTCTTCATCATTGAGTAAGCGGGCGCGTTGCCCCTTTGTCCAAACCAGCCAGTCCAGGCTCTTAGTCGCATGTTTAAAAAAATACTGATCGCCAACCGGGGTGAGATCGCTTTGCGGATCCAGCGTTCCTGCCGCGAGCTCGGCATCAAGGCCGTGATGGTGTATTCCGAGGCGGACCGCGAGGCAAAATACATCAAGCTGGCGGACGAGTCGGTGTGTATCGGTCCTGCGGCTTCGGCTCAGAGCTACCTCAATATGCCGGCCATTATTTCGGCGGCCGAGGTCACTGACGCCGAAGCCATTCACCCGGGCTACGGCTTTCTGAGCGAGAACGCCGATTTTGCCGAGCGCGTCGAAAAGAGCGGTTTCAAGTTCATCGGCCCGTCGCCGGAGTCGATCCGGCTGATGGGCGACAAGGTATCGGCCAAGCAGGCCATGCTCAAGGCCGGCGTGCCATGCGTGCCGGGTTCCGAAGGCACGCTGCCCGATGACCCGGCCATTAACAAGCGCATTGCCAAGCAGATTGGCTACCCCGTCATCATCAAGGCCGCTGGCGGCGGCGGTGGACGCGGCATGCGCGTCGTGCATACCGAAGCGGCGCTGCTGCATGCGGTGCAGACCACCAAGGCCGAAGCCGGCGCGGCGTTTGGCAACCCCGAGGTCTACATGGAGAAATTCCTGCAGAACCCGCGGCACATTGAAATCCAGATCATGGCCGACCAGTATAAAAATGCGGTCTGGCTCGGTGAGCGGGACTGCTCCATGCAGCGCCGCCATCAAAAAGTCATTGAAGAAGCGCCTGCACCGGGCATTCCGCGCAAGCAGATTGAAAAAATTGGCGAGCGCTGCGTGGCGGCCGTCAAGAAGATTGCTTACCGTGGCGCCGGCACTTTTGAATTCCTCTACGAAAACGGCGAGTTCTATTTCATCGAGATGAACACTCGCCTGCAGGTGGAGCACCCGGTCACGGAGTGGATCACGGGCGTGGACGTCGTGAGAACCCAGATCATGGTGGCGGCCGGTGAAAAGCTGCCCTTTACACAACGCATGATTGAAATCAAAGGTCATGCAATTGAATGCCGCATCAACGCGGAAGACCCCTACAAGTTCGTTCCGTCGCCAGGACGCATCACGACCTGGCACGCTCCGGGTGGCCCGGGCGTGCGGGTGGATTCGCATATTTATGCCAACTACTTCGTGCCGCCAAATTACGACTCGATGATTGGCAAGATCATTGTTCACGGCGATACGCGCGAGCAGGCGCTGGCGCGCATGAGCACGGCCTTGTCCGAAACCGTGGTGGAAGGCATCAACACCAATATTGCGCTGCACCGCGAACTCATGGTTGACGCCAAGTTCATGGACGGCGGCACCAACATCCACTATCTTGAAGAGTGGTTGTCAAAGCGTGAACGCTAAGGCCTTGCGATGAGTCTATTTGAACTGATTTTGTTGGCGCCCGTTGACGAAGTCGAAACACTCAGTGAGTCGCTGGAGGCACTGGACGCGCTCAGCGTTTCGGTTGAAGATGCCGATGCGCAGACACCGGCCGAGCAGGCGCTGTTTGGCGAGCCCGGCATGCCGCCGCCCAAAGCCGGCTGGGAGCGTTCGCGCATGGTGGCGCTGTTTGCCACCGAGGCCCTGGCGCGGGATGCCGCTGCGGTGCTTGGGCCCCAAGATTTTTTTGGCGGTTGCCAGCTGGTGGCGATTCAAGCCGTGCCAGATCAGGACTGGGTGCGGCTGACCCAATCGCAGTTCACGCCAGTGGAAATCACGCCCGAATTCTGGATTGTGCCGAGCTGGCATGAGCCGCCCGCGCAAGCCACGCGTGTGATCCGGCTTGACCCGGGGCTGGCTTTCGGCACCGGAACCCATCCGACCACAGGCATGTGCCTGCGCTGGATTGCCGGGCAGGGCGCAGCGGGAAAATCACTGGGTCGGGTTCTTGACTATGGTTGCGGCTCGGGCATTCTGGCCATAGGCGCCGCCAAGTTTGGGGCGGTGGAGATTGATGCTGTCGATATTGACGAAGCCGCTATCGAGTCCACGCGCGCCAATGCCGAGGCCAATCATGTGACCCTGCATGCGGGCTTGCCCGAAAAGGCCGTCGGCACCTACCAGACCGTGCTCGCCAATATTCTGGCCACGCCTTTGCGAGTGCTGGCGCCGCTGCTGTGCGAGCATGTTGAAAAAGGCGGGCATCTGGTGCTTGCAGGCATCCTGGCGCGCCAGGCCGATGAACTGAAAGCCGCCTACGCGCCGTATTGCCAGCTCAATGTGCATGACCAGGAAGACGGCTGGATATTGATGACCGCGGACTTCTGAACCGGCCTCAAGTTACCCGCTCAGCCAGGCATCCAGTCGGCAGTTTGCCGTGAACCAACCCCCCCCCTACAATACAGCGCTAAATGAGCCTGATTACGCGCTGTCCCGCCTGCGGCACGATGTTCAAAGTCGTGACCGATCAACTCAAAGTCGCGCAGGGCTGGGTGCGATGCGGACATTGCGTCGAAGTCTTTGATGCATCAACGCATCTGCTGCCGGATGACGCTGCAGGGCTTGCGCCTTCTGCCTTGGTCCCTGAAGACGGGCCAGCGGCTCAGCCGGGCCCCTGGTCGAGAAACGCAGCGGAGCCAGATGTGCCAGCGGACCCGGCGGATCCGGCGGAACCAGCGACTGCCGCCGTGGAGCCCGTGTTGGATGGGGTTGACGATTTTGATCCGGCCGGCTGGCAGCAGGCGCGGCATGAGCGTCAGATGAACGAGGCCGGTGTCATGGAGGACAACGCGCCAATTGCTGATGCCGCCATTGAAGACACGCCGCCGAGCAGGCCCGAGCTGGTGCATACGGTGTCGGCCGATGAGCCCGACGCCAAGCCATCGGACCTGAACGATTCCGAAGTGCTCGATGACAAGGCAACGGATGCCGAAGCGGTGCACGAGGTGACTTTTGTGCGCGATGCGCGGCGCAAGGCGTTCTGGCAAACGCCGCCGGCGCGGTGGTCGCTGGGTGCGATCGCCCTTTTTCTGCTGCTTGCGCTGACCTTGCAGTGGGTGATACAGAAAAAAGATACCTTGGCGGCGCGCGAGCCGCGGCTCGCCCCCTTGCTCCAGGCGCTGTGCGCCACCTTGCGCTGTGAGATCAGGCCGCCGCGTCAAATCGATGCGCTGGTGATTGACAGCTCCACCTTTACCAGAATCGGCCCAGAGGCTTATCGCCTCAGTTTCGCGCTCAAGAATACCGGTGCCACACCGCTGGAAATCCCTGCTCTGGAGGTGACCCTGACCGACACCCAGGACCAGGCGATCGTGCGTCGCGTTCTGGCACCCGCGCAGTTTGGCGCAGGCAGCGC
>MERZ01000184.1:1917-3593 GCA_001770785.1 Burkholderiales bacterium RIFCSPHIGHO2_12_FULL_61_11 | reverse complement strand
AGCCAGTGGCACCTTTACGGGTGGCCGGCTATCGCATCCTTGCCTTTTATCCCTGATTGAATCGAGAACTGAATGTCTGTTGTAATTTGTGGCTCCCTTGCGTTTGACACCATCATGACTTTTGAAGGTCGTTTTTCCGAACAAATCCTGCCCGACCAGTTGCACATCCTCAACGTCTCCTTTCTGGTGCCAGCACTGCGCCGTGAATTCGGTGGCTGTGCCGGCAACGTTGCCTATGGCCTGCAACTGCTCGGCGGAACGCCTTTGCCCATGGCAACGGTGGGTAGCGACGGCGCTGACTACGTGGCGCGCCTGCAAGCGCTCAGCATCAGCACCGAATTTGTTCGTGAGGTCGCTGACACCTATACCGCGCAGGCCATGATCATGACCGACCGCGACAACAACCAGATCACGGCTTTTCACCCAGGCGCGATGATGCAGGCCCATGCCACCCGGATCGTGGCGCGCAGCGATATCAAACTGGGAATAATTTCGCCGGACGGGCGCGATGCCATGCTGCAGCACGCTGAACAGCTCAAGGTGGCGGGCATTCCGTTTGTATTTGATCCGGGCCAGGGTCTGCCCATGTTTGACGGCAAGGAGCTGGCTCATTTTGTTGAATTGGCGACTTGGGTGACGGTCAATGATTACGAAGCCAAAATGCTTAGTGACCGCACGGGGCTATCCTGCGCCGAACTGTCCCGGCAGGTGCAGGGCCTGGTGGTAACACTGGGGGCAGAGGGTTGCGAGGTCTGGATCGATGGTGCGAAAACCGTGGTGCCTCCGGTGCAGGCCGAGGCGGTAGTCGATCCGACAGGCTGTGGTGACGCCTTTCGCGGGGCCCTGCTTTACGGGCTGGAGCAGGGCTGGTCGCTGAGCCGTTGCGCCAACTTGGGAAACCGGCTGGGCGCGCTCAAGATCGCCAGCCGTGGCGGTCAGAATTACGCGCTGGATTCTACTGAAACTACAGCTTAGCCCAATCGCTACGGCAACAATTTGTTATTAAAGTGATAGCAATTGGCAGAGCCACGGCGGCTGGCAGAGCGTTGGAGCCAACGTAAAAAAAAGCCCGACATCTTGCGACATCGGGCTCTGAGCAAAAACCCCTGATTGCTTACGGTTTGCTGGCGGTTGGAAACGGCCAAGCCGCTTGCGGGTTCAACGTCGTCTGAGCCGCAGGGGCAAGCGCTACAGCGGGTGCCTGGGCAGCGGGTTTCTTCGCGGCTTTCTTCGCAGCGGGCTTTTTCGCGGCTTTTTTGGCAGCAGGCTTTTTCGCCGCGGGCTTTTTCGCTACTTTTTTGGCAGCAGGCTTTTTCGCCGCTACTGCCTTGGTAGCTACTTTTTTCGCCGGCGCTTTTTTCGCCGCAGCTTTTTTAGCGGGCGCTTTTTTAGCCGCTACTTTTTTAGCCGGCGCTTTTTTCGCCGGCGCTTTTTTCGCCGGCGCTTTTTTTGCGACTACTTTTTTTGCCGGCGCTTTTTTCGCAGGGGCTTTTTTCGCGACTACTTTTTTAGCGGGCGCTTTTTTAGCGACGACTTTTTTAGCAGCCACTTTTTTCGCCGGTGCTTTCTTGGGAGCAGCTTTTTTAGCCGCAGTTTTTTTCGCAGTTGCCATGGTTTTCTCCTTTATCACGTTGCAAAGAGCACTTCACGCTTGGAGTACGCGAAGTGATTCACGG
>MERZ01000184.1:1063-1887 GCA_001770785.1 Burkholderiales bacterium RIFCSPHIGHO2_12_FULL_61_11 | reverse complement strand
CCGCGAACACAGGAACAAGGCCTCATGCGCGCACTCTGGGGTGGCGTCATGGAGCATTGCAATTCTGGAAATCATTGTTGTGCTTTTCGTCCGTTTTTTGCCGGTCTTCTTGCGTCAGTCAATCCCAGGAAAGAGCACCACCGGACTGGTACTCGATCACGCGGGTTTCAAAGAAGTTGCGTTCTTTTTTCAGGTCAATCATTTCGCTCATCCACGGAAACGGATTCTCCTCGTTGGGGAAGAGAGTTTCAAGCCCAATTTGGGTGGCACGGCGATTGGCAATGTAGCGCAGGTAGCCTTTGAACATGGAGGCGTTCAGCCCGAGCACGCCGCGCGGCATCGTGTCTTCGGCATAGCGGTACTCCAGCTCGACGGCCTTCATGAACAAGGCCTTGATCTCGGCCTTGAATTGCGCGGTCCAGAGATGCGGGTTTTCCAGCTTGAGCTGGTTGATCAAATCAATGCCGAAGTTGCAGTGCATGGACTCGTCGCGCAGGATGTACTGGTATTGCTCGGCGGCACCCGTCATCTTGTTCTGGCGACCCAGGGCAAGAATCTGCGTGAAGCCCACATAGAAGAACAGGCCTTCCATCAGGCAGGCAAACACGATCAGTGACTTGAGCAGGGTCTGGTCCGCTTCGGCGGTGCCGGTCTTGAAGAGGGGATCGGAAATGACTTCAATGAAGGGAATCAGGAACTGATCCTTGTCCCTGATCGACTGCACTTCGTTGTAGGCGTTGAAGATTTCGCTTTCGTCCAGGCCCAGTGACTCGGTGATGTACTGGTAGGCGTGGGTGTGGATGGCTTCTTCAAAAGCCTGACGC
>MERZ01000184.1:0-1033 GCA_001770785.1 Burkholderiales bacterium RIFCSPHIGHO2_12_FULL_61_11 | reverse complement strand
ATGTGGCGGTAGGTTCCCAGCACGATGTTGTTGGCCGCGAGCGAATCGGCGGTGACAAAGAAACCCAGGTTGCGCTTGACCAGGCGACGCTCGTCTTCGCTCAAGCCGTTCGGGTCTTTCCACAGCGCGATGTCGCGCGTCATGTTGATTTCCTGCGGCATCCAGTGGTTGGCGCAGGTGGCAAGGTATTTTTCCCAGGCCCATTTGTACTTGAACGGGACCAGCTGGTTGACGTCAGTCTGGCCGTTGATGATGCGTTTGTCGGATGCCTTGATGCGGTGAGACTTACCGGGTGCTGCCGCCGTCTCGGCGGGTGAAGATTCGCCGACGGGTGGCCTGCGCGCTTGGGCTTGTGGATGATCGAGTGACGTCAAGGAAAGAGGGGGAAGTTTCACCGAGCGGCTGTCGGGCAAGCTGCTGGTGAGAGATGTTTGCAACGATGGTTTGACTTCTTCGTCCCAGGTCAGCATAGAGGTTTCCAATATTTTTTGATTATGAAAGCAGCGATAAAAAATGAAAAGTATTCATTCACATCACTGCAAATTAGTGTTGCGCTATTGCATCGAATCGTGCGAAGAATTTCAGCGCACGATGCGGCAACTTTTTTATTGGCAGGCCTCGCAACCTGGGTCGTCGATTGCGCAGAACTTGATGTCGGTCGCGGCGGGTGCATCCATCTGCGCTTGTGCCGCAACGGCCACCGTCGCCAGCGCAGGAATGCCGCCGCTTGCGGCTTGCTGGCCTGATGAAACCGCGTTGAGCTTGCCGGCCTGCACTGTGGATTTTTCGGCATGCGTGGCACCCATGGTGCGCAGGTAGTAGGTGGTTTTCAGTCCGCGCAACCAGGCCAGTTTGTAGGTTTCATCGAGCTTCTTGCCCGAGGCGCCGGCCATGTAGATGTTGAGCGACTGCGCCTGGTCGATCCACTTCTGGCGGCGCGCAGCCGCTTCCACCAGCCACTGCGTCTCGACCTCGAAGGCCGTCGCGTAGAGCGACTTCAGTTCCTCGGGGACGCGGTCGATGCGGCGCAGCG
>MERZ01000183.1:7656-7798 GCA_001770785.1 Burkholderiales bacterium RIFCSPHIGHO2_12_FULL_61_11 | reverse complement strand
GTTAAGCGTAGCGGCCGGAGCTAAAAAAACAACGCATGTGCAAGTGGGGCTGATGGAGTCCCTGCAGCTGGGCAAACTCAGCTAAAAGGCCGTGCGGCACTCGCATTGGCAAGTGTGGGCCAAATTAATCAGCCCCGCCCCA
>MERZ01000183.1:6250-7628 GCA_001770785.1 Burkholderiales bacterium RIFCSPHIGHO2_12_FULL_61_11 | reverse complement strand
CATGAACTGCACGTTGGTCGACAGCGGCAGCGCCGCCATGAACACCACGGCATCGGCCACTTCCCTGACGTCCATCATGGGCTCGATGGCGATCTCGCCGTTGGCCTGGGGCACCCCCTGGGCCATGCGCGCCGAGAGCTCGGTCAGGGCATTGCCAATATCAATTTGCCCGCAGGCGATGTTGTACTTGCGGCCATCGAGCGAGATGGATTTGGTCAGCCCGGTGATGGCATGCTTGGTGGCCGTGTAGGGCGCCGAGCTGGGCCGTGGCGCGTGCGCCGAGATTGAGCCGTTGTTAATGATGCGGCCACCCTGCGGCAGCTGGTCTTTCATCATTTTGAATGCGCCCTGGGCGCAAAGAAAAGAGCCTGTCAGGTTGGTATTGACGACGTTTTGCCAGGTCTCGAAAGCGATGTCCTCAAAGCCGCTGCCTATGCCACTGACGCCGGCGTTATTGAACAGCACATCAATACGACCAAACACCTCCTTGATTTTTGCAAACAACGCCGCCACCGATTCGGGCCGACTCACATCGGTGGCCACGGCCAAGGCGCGCCCAGTGGCCGATGCCTTGGCGACTTCATCGAGCGGCTCAATCCGGCGCCCGGCCAGCACCACGCGATAGCCTTCACCCAGCAGCGCCAGCGCCACCGCCTTGCCAATGCCACTGCCCGCGCCAGTCACGAGTGCGACCTTGTCGTTCGTAGTCATGTTGTGTCTTTGCCTCTGGATGTAGTTGGAAGAAGTTGAATAGTGCAAGCAGTCAATGCCAAACCTCTTGATTGTGCATCAGTCATTTACGCACGGATCTAATAATAGCCAGATCCCTTACAACTCGGGCGAAAACAGCTACTATATTTATAGCAAGTTAAAAACAGAAGATCAACGCTACTTCTCCAGATACCACTGAATGAAGTACTTGGCGACAAAGCCCATCATGCCGAAAGCCAGGCCGAGAAAGATGACGAAGGTGCCAAACTTGCCCGCCTTGGACTCCCACGCCAGGTGGCCAATGATGAACAGCATGTAGAGCATGAAAGCCCCGACACCAAAGGTCAGGCCAAAGGTGGCGATCTGCTCTTCCGAATAGCCGAACATCAGGCCGCGCCTTCGGGAGGCAGGCGTTCAGGCAGCACGCTGGCATCCACCAGATCCCGGTAAGCGTGCCAGCTGGCGTGGCCGAGCAGCGGCAGCAAGAAAATCAGACCGAGAAAAAGCGTGCCGAAGCCCAGCAATGTCAGCCCCATGATCAGCGTGGCCCACAAGGCCAGCGGCAGTGGGTTCGTCAGCACCGCCTGCCAGATGGCCAGCACCGCCTGCAGCACATCGACGCGGCGGTCCAGCAGCAGCGGCATGGCAATCACGCTGGAGGCAAATA
>MERZ01000183.1:0-6222 GCA_001770785.1 Burkholderiales bacterium RIFCSPHIGHO2_12_FULL_61_11 | reverse complement strand
GATCTCATGGCGCAGGTAATCGAGCGGCGTATCGATGGGCTGCGGCGCCATCAGCGTGATGAGCGCGGCCGAGGTCAGCACCCAGCCGGTGCCGGCCAGTGCCAGCAGCAGGCCAAAGCGCACCAGACTCCAGTAACCCCCGCTCACCGCATAGCGCGAGTGTTGCCAGCGGGTCCAGGTGTTGACGACGAGCTGCAGGTTGACGGCCTCGCCGCGTTCCAGCGCGCGGCTGATCGCGTACAGGCTGGTGGCCAGCACCGGAGCCACCACCAGAAAGCCAGAAAATGCGCCGGCCAGCAGCCAGAAATAGTCGCGGGCCAGCAGCACCAGCAAGGCGCCAAAGGCCGCTGGCAGCAAGCCATGCGCCAGGCTCAGCCAGCCGCCGCGCCGCATGTCCTGCGCGCCTCGCACCAGCCAGTGCAGCGGCTGAGACAACCCGATGGTCCGAATGGCAGGCAGCGTCGGCTGGCCAGCGGGCAGCGACGGCGGGGAAGGAGGAGGATGGGGTCGGGTCACGCCCTAAGCATACCTGCAGCCCGCATTGAATAGAAACGCGCCGCCCCTGCCCGTGTTGGCGTTTTCCTGAGTGGACAAGGCCCCGGCGGCTGGTTAGTCTGCGGGCTGACATTATTTCCCCTTACTCAAGCCAAACGCCATGACGTCCTCCACGCCTCCTCCTGATTCCAACCCACCCCCGGCCGCTGCCAGCCAGAGCGTTGACGCGCTTCCCGTCATGGACAAGCCCTACGTGCTGCCGCCGCCCGTCGGTCCGCAGGCGCTGATGGTGTCGCTGGCGCCGCTGGATCCGTTTCGCTGGCTGAGAGCCGGGGGGCGCGACCTGGTGGCGCACCTGGGCATCGGCCTCTTTTATGGCTTGTGCTTCTGGCTCATGGCCATCACGCTGGCCGCGGTGTTTCGCGCCAAGCCCGAATACACGCTATCGATGGCCTCCGGCTGCCTGCTGGTGGGGCCATTTCTGGCCATGGGGCTGTACGAGGTGAGCCGCCGTCGCGAGCAGGGTCTCAGGCCCGATTTCAGTAGCTCGCTGACCTGCTGGAACGCGCACCTCCGCAGCATGGGCATGCTGGTGCTGGTGCTCATCGTGCTGGAACTGATTTGGGGTCGCGCCTCACTGGTGGTGTTTGCGGTGTTCTTCAATACCGGCATGCCGTCCACCACCGGGGTCATCAACGCGGTGTTCAACCCTGACAACTGGGAGTTTGTGGTGGTGTACCTGGCCGTGGGCGGGGCCTTCGCCGGGCTGGTTTTTTCCACTGCGGTGGTTTCCATCCCGATGATCCTGGACCGCGACACCGATGCCATCACGGCGGCCATTAACAGCATCCGCGTGGTGTTTGCCAACCCGGGCGTGATGCTGCTGTGGGGTGTGCTGATCACAGCCCTCATCACGCTGGCGCTGCTGCCATGGGGCTTGGGCCTGATCGTGATCGGCCCACTGCTAGGCCATGCCAGCTGGCATGCTTACCGCGGCGCGGTGCGCTGGCAGGAGGCCGTGGCGGAGCCGGAAGCTGACGCGAACCTGAAAACCTGAAGCGGATCACGAACGCGGGACTGGTTTTCGATCGCAGAGAATAAACCCGGCTTTTCGGTCAGTGCCCGGCCGCTCTCACGACGGCCAGGCTCAATCGATGCGGGCCCTCAGAACAGCAGGTTGGGCAGGAACAGCGCGATGGTCGGTATGTAAGTCAGAAGCACCAGGAACAGCAGCAGCACCAGCGTCCACGGCAGCGCTGCCTGAGCCACCCGCATAATCGACATCTTGGTGATGCCGGCAGTCACGAACAGGTTCAGCCCGATGGGCGGCGTCACCATGCCGATCTCAAGGTTCACCACCATGATGATGCCCAGGTGCACCGGGTCGATGCCCAGCCGCGAGGCGATCGGAAACAGGATGGGCGCCAGGATCAGGATGATGCCCGTGGGCTCCATGAACATGCCCGCCACCAGCAGCAAAATGTTCACGACCACCAGGAACTGCCAAGCCGGCATGCCCCAGCCAATGATCACCTCGGCAATCGTCTGCGGGATACGCTCGGTCGTCAGCACATGCGCGAACAGCAGCGCATTGGCGACGATGAACATCAGCATCACCGTCACCTTGCCCGCCTCAAGCAGCACATGCGGGACCTGCTTCATGCCAATGTCGCGATAGACGAACACGGCGATGAAGAATGCATAAACGGCCGCCACGGCCGCCGCCTCGGTCGGCGTGAAGATGCCGCCGTAAATGCCGCCCAGGATGATCACAATCAGCAGCAGACCCCAGAGCGAATCGCGACCGGATTTCAAAATCTCGCCCATGGACGCGCGCGGCTGCCGCGGCAAATCAAGCATGCGCGCCCGCACATAGATGGCAACCATCAACATCAGGCCCAGCATGATGCCGGGGATCACGCCGGCCATGAACAGCTTGCCGACCGATGTTTCCGTGGCGGCGCCATAAACCACCATCACGATCGACGGCGGGATCAGGATGCCCAGCGTGCCGGCATTGCAGATCACGCCAGCCGCGAAAGTCTGCGGATACCCCGCGCGCACCATGCCGGCAATCACAATCGCACCCACGGCAACCACGGTGGCCGGTGACGAGCCCGACACCGCGGCAAACAGCATGCAGGCCAGCACCGAAGCCATTGCCAGGCCGCCGCGCATGTGCCCGATGCAGGCGTTGGCAAAGCGGATCATGCGCCGCGCCACGCCGCCGGTGGTCATGAAGGCGCCACCCAGAATGAAGAAGGGAATGGCCAGCAGCGTGTAGTGCTCGGAGGTCTCGAACAGCTTGAGCGACAGGGACGCCAGCGAGTCCTGTGCAAAAAACAGGATGGTCAGCAGCGAAGACAGGCCGAGCGCAACCGCCACCGGCATGCCCAGCACCATGAAGAGAAACAGCAGGATGAACAATGCAGCGATGGTCATTTGCGCACCTCACTTTGTGGCTCGTCTTCCTTGAGCTTCAGCGCATCCTCGGCCTCGTCGCCGAGCAGGTGCGCTTCCTTGCCGCTCACCAAGCGCCACAGCACCTGCGAGAAGCGAAACGCCAGCAGCGCAAAGCCAATGGGAAGGATCATGCGCGGAATCCAGCTCTGTATCGGCAAGTCCTGCATCAGGATGCCCACGTCGTACATCTTGCGCACATACTGGTAGCCGCCGAAGGTGACAATCAAGGCGTAGATGATGCAAAGCACGGCGGCAATCGAGCTGACCACCCGCGCGGCACGGGAGCCGAGCAACTTGACCGCCGCATCGACGCCAATGTGGGCACCAACCCGCACGCCGTAGGACATGCCGACAAAGATCAGCCAGGCAAACATGACTCCGGTCAGTTCCAGGGCCCAGGCGAAGCTGTAGTTAAAGACGTAGCGCGCGATCACCTGCACAAAGGTGAGCAGCGTCATCGCCGCCATCAGGAAGGTGATCAGCCCCTCCTCGAGATGTTCTAACCAGCGCATAGGTAAACAAAAGGCCCGCATTGCGGGCCCTTCCTTTGTTGTGTGATTACTTATTGGACTTCAACGCAGCGTCAATCAGGTCACGCCCGATGTCTCCCTCAAACTTCTTCCACACCGGCTCCATGGCCTTGCGCCAGGCGGCAACATCTTCCTTGGACAGCTTCTGGATTTTTGCCTTGCCAGCGTCGGCAATTTTCTTCCGATCAGCTTCATTGAAGTCGAGGGCAAGTTTATTGGAGTAGGCCGTGGCTTCAGTCATGGCTTCGGACAGCCCTTTGCGGATATCCGCTGGCAGACCGTCGAACCATTTGGCATTGGTGACGACCATGTAGTCGATCACGCCATGGTTGGTTTCGGCAATCGTCTTTTGCACTTCGTGGAATTTTTGCGAGTAGATGTTCGACCAGGTGTTTTCCTGACCGTCCACCACGCCGGTTTGCAGCGCCTGATAGACCTCCGAGAAGGCCATTTTCTGCGGGCTGGCGCCGAGCGCGCGGAACTGCGCTTCCAGCACATCAGAGGCCTGAATGCGGAATTTCAGACCTTTGACATCCTCGGGACGCGTCAGCTTGTCCTTGTTGGTGGAGAGCTGCTTCATGCCGTTGTGCCAGTAGCCCAGGCCGCGCAAGCCGCGATTGACCATCGATTCGAGCAGCGCCTTGCCCTGCGGGCCGGACTGGAAGCGGTCGACCGCGTCGATGTCGTCGAACAGGAAAGGCAGATCGAAGACCTGGACTTTCTTGGTGTAGCGGTCGAACTTCGACAGCGAAGGCGCGATCAGCTGCACGTCGCCGAGCAGCAGCGCCTCCATTTCCTTGGCGTCGCCAAACAGCTGCGAGCTTGGGAACACCTGGACTTGCACCCGGCCCGGAAATTTCTTTTCCGCCAGTTCCTTGAATTTCAGGGCACCCTGGCCTTTGGGCGTTTGTTCGGCGACGACGTGGGCAAACTTGATCACGATCGGCGACTGGGCCGATGCCATGAACGGCAGCGCCAGCGAGCCTGCCATGACGCCCGCCGTGGCAAGAACTTGACGACGTGTACGTGGGGTAACTTTCATCTTGTCTCCTTGGAATAAAAAAGTTTGCCGGAAATCGTTTTCGGCTAGCTAAAAATATAACCCGAGTATTTGCTGATCCCCATACGTAGAAACCCACGCCATGCGCCTGCCATTTGTTGATCTGATCGCCTGGGATTCCGCGCTTGCGGCAATTCCGTCATCCTGATGAATTCGATCCCGGGAGTGCAATCGGGTAAACCCTTGTCAAGTACCGCCTTGCCCGGTGTGGCTTTGCGCCAGCGTGCGTTGTGCAAGAAGCAGCACTGGCGCATCCACCATGCGGCCATCAAGGCTGAACACGCCGCCACCGGCCGCTTCAAAGGCGGCCAGCACGCGGCGCGCCCAGTCGATTTCGGCAGGGCTGGGCGTGAACGCAGCATTCACGCCAGCCACCTGCGACGGATGGATGCACAGCTTGCCGCCGAAGCCGCCGCGTCGGCTGCGCAGGGCGTCGCATTGCAGTTGCGCCGCGTCCTGCGTGCCAGCGGTCACGCCGTCCACGGGCGCGGCCAGTGCCGCGCGGCGCGAGGCCAGCACCAGGGCCAGGCGCACCGCCATCAGCTCGGGCTCATCGGGACCGCAGGCCATGCCCGCATCGGCCTGGAAATCCAGGTTGCCAAAAGCCAGCCTTGCTACCCCCGGACTGCGCGCCAGCACGTCAATCGCATCGAGCCCGGCGACCGATTCGATCATGGGCAGCAGCGCGCACTCGGGCCCCACGGCAGCCGCCACGCGCGCCAGGTCGGCGGAGGATTCGGCCTTGGGCAACACCACGCCCAGCACGCCGAGCGTGCCCAGCATCGCCAGGTCGTTGTCATGCCATGCCGTGCCGCTGGCATTGAGCCGGACCAGCACGCGGCCGCGCTGGGCCGCTGGCAGGCCAGGCCAGGCCTGCGCCAGCAGCTGGCGTGCCGCCGTCTTGTCCGCCGGGGCCACCGCATCTTCCAGATCGATGATCACCGCGTCGGCGCCCGAGGCCAGCGCCTTGGCGTAGCGCTCGGGTCGGGTCGCGGGAACAAACAGGAAGGAGCGGGCCAGCGCCAGCGAGGGGTTCAAGGCCTCATTCATGCTGCGCCTCGCAGCAAGAGCCCGACGCGCGGCCACTGCGCCACTTGCCACAGCGATGCTACGGCGGCCTGCATTTCGGTGGGCGTGGCGCCGCCGCTGAAGGCCGCGAGCCGCAGCGCCTTGGCGCTGATTTCGTCGCGGCTCAGCGTGTTGCCAGGGTCGCCCTTGGGTTCGTCGACCCGGCCCTGCAGCACCCGGCCATCGGTGGTGTGCACGGTGACCTTGCCGATCCAGCGCTGCGGGTAGGCAGCATCGACTTCGGCGTCGAGTTCCATCGTCACGCGGTCACGCAGGCTTTGCGTGGCGGCGTCGAGAAAATGCTGGTCAAACTCGACCAGGCCGGCGTGGCCGAAGCGCGCCACCAGCGCCAGCACGGTGCCCATGGAAAATTTGCTCTGGTGCACCGTTGCAGGCCGCAGCACCGGACCCAGCACGTCGATGGCACCCTGATGCACATGGGTGATCACGCGCGCCAGATCGTCCGGCTTGAGACCGTTCGCCTGCATGACCTGCAGCAGCGCATCGGCCGCTGGATGCGTGTGGCGGCAGCTCGCATGGTATTTGAACGAGGTCTCGGCCGTGGCCCAGCGCGCGCCGAGACGGTCGCCCAGTTTGGCCGGATCG
>MERZ01000182.1:8312-8947 GCA_001770785.1 Burkholderiales bacterium RIFCSPHIGHO2_12_FULL_61_11 | reverse complement strand
CCCGCCAGCACGCAGCCAAGGCCGAGGTTGTCCGCCTTGGCCAGCGCGTGCAGCCGGGTATAGACATCGGGAAAGCGCAGCAGCGCCACCGTTCCGGCAAAAAAGAAGAAAGCGCCAACAAGCAGCAGCCCGGCACTGGCGATTTCAAGCACCATGGTCATCCTCCCCCCGTTGCCGCTTCCAGGCGCGGCTGGCGAAGGCCACGCCGCTGATGGCGGCGAGCAAAGCCAGCGTCAGCGCGACATCGACCAGTTCAAGTCCGCCGCCGGCATGGGCGAGCAGTGCCAGAATCCCCACCCCGGTCGTGCCGAACAGAAGCGCGGCGAGCATCCGGTCCGCCACCGTCGGCCCGCGCGCCGCGCGCACCAGCGTGACAACCAGATTGGCGAGCAGGAACAGGGCGATGGGTAGTTCCAGGCCGGTCACGGGCGCTCCCCGAACATCCGCGCGATATGCGCTTGCAGCGCCGCAGCTTCGGCGGCGGCGGGCAAGCGCTCATCCAGCACATGCACCCGCAACCGGTCACCCGTCAGTTGAACGCCGACGGTGCCGGGCATCATTCCCAGTACGCCGGCCATCAAAACGCGGGGCAGTCCCGGCGCCAGTCCGAGGGGTAATTCGAGCACTGTCGGTCG
>MERZ01000182.1:6241-8208 GCA_001770785.1 Burkholderiales bacterium RIFCSPHIGHO2_12_FULL_61_11 | reverse complement strand
CCCGCTCTTTTTCGGGGGAGAAGTGTAGCGTAGTTGATCCGGCGCGTTGGCGCCACCGGTCATCACGAAGCCCATTGCCTCTTCCATGGTCCAGTCGGTCTGCACCACGTCTTCAAGCGGGACAATCTCGATGTAGCCGGAAGTCGGATTGGGCGAGGTCGGCACATAGACCGCCGCCAGTTCCCTTCCCGTTTCCGTGTCGTGCATGATTTTGGTGACGAAACCAACTGCCTTCATCTCGGGCGTGGGAAAACTGATCAGCACGACGCGCTGGCCGCTGGCCGGAGGCGTGCGCAGGCTGGAGAGAAAGCGCTTGGTGCTGCCGTAGATGGTCTGCACCAGCGGCAGGCGTGCCAACAGCGATTCCAGCCAGACAAGCAATTTGCGCCCCAATACCAGCGAGGCCAGCATGCCGATCGCGTACAGGCCGCCCAGCGTGAGCACAATCGCGATCAGTTTCTGGAAGGCGGAATCGAGCAGCCAGCCAGCCAGCGTTTCCGAAAACGGCTGCATGACACGGCCCGCGGTGCGCAACAGCGGCGCGCCCACGCCGGCGAGTATGCCGAGCAGGAAATCGAATACCAGCCAGGTAACCCACAACGGGGCGATGGTGAAAAATCCGATCAGGATGTAGCGCCAGAAATGGGGCGAGGCTAACGACGGTCGATCCGGGTCAGGGGCGGGATTCGGCGGCCGATTGTTCATGGCTGCGCTAAAGGAGGGTTGGAGACAGATGCATCGCAAATTCATTCTAGCGCCAGCGTCAGCAGGAACGCCGATAATCGGCAGCCTTGACTGCTGATTCCTCCTTGTCCTCTTTGTCCATTACCTTTCCCGAGTCGCTGCCTGTATCTGGCAAACGCGCGGACATCATCGAAGCGCTCTCGGCCCACCAGGTCATCATCGTCTGCGGCGAAACCGGCTCGGGGAAAACCACGCAATTGCCCAAGATTGCGCTGGCCATGGGCCGCGGCAAGCTCAACTACGCGCCGGGCCAGGGCAAGCTGATCGGCCACACGCAGCCGCGCCGCATTGCCGCCTCCAGCGTCGCCAAGCGCATCGCCGAGGAGCTGAAAACCCCGCTGGGCGACGTGGTCGGTTTCAAAGTGCGCTTTCAGGACCGGCTGAGCCGCGATGCGTCGGTCAAGCTGATGACCGACGGTATCTTGCTGGCCGAAACGCAGACCGACCCGCTGCTCAGGGCCTACGACACGATCATCATTGACGAGGCGCATGAGCGCAGCCTGAACATCGACTTTTTGCTGGGCTATTTGCGCCAGCTGCTGCCGCGCCGGCCCGACCTGAAGGTGGTCATCACGTCGGCAACGATTGATGCGCAGCGGTTTGCCGATTATTTTGCGTCTCGCGCGTCGGCGCCGGGCCGCCCCAAGCCGGACGCAGCCCCCCCGGGGGTCAGCGACGACGCGCAGCGCGGAGCATGGGGGCCAATGGTGCCTGCGCCGGTCATCATGGTCTCGGGCCGCATGTTCCCGGTGGAGCTGCGCTGGCGTCCTTTTGAAGAGTCGCGCGACTACGATTTGAACGATGCCATTGCCGACGCGGTGGACGAACTCTGGCTGAATCCCCACAGCGCCGGCGACATCCTGATTTTTTTGCCGGGCGAGCGCGAGATTCGCGAAGCCGCGGACCATTTGCACAAGCACCTGGCGCATCAGCCTTTGACGCGCAACGCTGAAGTGCTGCCACTGTTCGCCCGCCTGAGCCAGGCCGAGCAGGACCGGATTTTTGACAGCCACCACGGCCGCCGCATTGTGCTGGCCACCAACGTGGCCGAAACCTCGCTCACCGTGCCAGGCATACGCTATGTGATCGATGCCGGCACCGCGCGCGTGAAGCGCTACAGCTTTCGCAACAAGGTCGAGCAGTTGATGGTCGAGCCGGTGTCGCAGGCGGCAGCCAACCAGCGCGCCGGGCGCTGCGGCCGGGCGGCTGACGGCATCTGCATC
>MERZ01000182.1:2459-6225 GCA_001770785.1 Burkholderiales bacterium RIFCSPHIGHO2_12_FULL_61_11 | reverse complement strand
TACATCTCGGCACCATCGAAGAGTTTGCTTTTATCGAGCCGCCGCAGCGCCGCGCCATTGCCGACGGTTATCAACTGCTGGCCGAGCTCGGCGCGGTGGACGACGACAACGAACTGACGCCGGTGGGCCGCATGCTGGCCAAGCTGCCGCTGGACCCGCGCGTCGGCCGCATGATTCTGGAGGCCAAGGCTAGGGGCGCACTCGACGAAGTACTGGTGATTGCCAGCGCGCTCAGCGTGCAGGACGTGCGCGACCGGCCCATGGACAAGCAGGCGCAGGCCGATCAGGCCCATGCCAAATTCGATGATGAAAAGAGTGAGTTCAGCGGTTATTTGAGGTTGTGGAAGTGGCTGGATGAATCGCGCGGGGGGAAGCCCTCGCACGGGGACATTCAATCAGTGGGGGTCAGAGCCCGATCTACCGAACCGTCCGCTGGCGCGGCCACTTCCGGTAATCGGGGTCTGACCCACCAGGCACACAAGTTGTCCAACCGCCAATACGAAAACCTGCTGCGCGACAACTTCGTCAACATTCGCCGCGTTCGCGAGTGGCGTGACATTCATTCACAGCTGCACGCCGTGGTGGGCGAGCAGGGCTGGCATCTGAATGACAAGCCGGCGAGCTATGAACAGCTGCACCTGTCGATGCTGTGCGGCCTGCTGGGCAATATCGGCTGCAAGAGCGAGGACGAAGAGGGGTACCTGGGCGCGCGCGGCATCAGGTTTTACCGGCACCCCGGTTCCAGGCTGAGCAAGAAGCCGGGCCGCTGGATTGTGGTGGCCGAGCTGGTGGAAACCACTCGCCTGTTTGGCCGCGGCATCGCCAACATCGAACCGCAATGGATAGAGCAGGTGGCCGGCCACTTGTTGAACAAGCAGTTGCTCGACCCGCATTGGGAGAAAAAGGCCGCGCAGGTCACGGCGCTGGAGCGTGCCACGCTTTACGGCCTGGTGGTCTACAACGGCAGGCGCGTCAACTTTGGCCGGGTCGACCCGGTCACCGCGCGTGAAATTTTCATTCGCGAAGCGCTGGTGGCGGGCAACTGGGAGACCAAACTGCCATTTCTTGCCGCCAATCAGAAGCTGATCAGCCAGGTGCAAGACCTGGAGCACAAGGCGCGGCGGCAGGACGTGCTGGTTGATGAAGAGCTGATTTACGCCTTTTACGACCAGCAGCTGCCGGCCGAAATCTGCACCGGCGCCAGCTGCGAGCGCTGGTACAAGGATGAGGTCAAGAAGCAGCCGAAGCTGCTGCTGCTCACGCGTGACGAACTGATGCGCCACGAAGCCGCAGGCATCACCACGCAGGCCTTTCCCAGAACCTTGCGGCTGGGCGGCGTCGACTGCCTGGCGACTTATCTGCACGAGCCCGGCGACGCCAAAGACGGCGTGACGGTGGAGCTGCCGCTGTTTGCCTTGAATCAGGTGAACGAGGAGCGCTGCGAGTGGCTGGTGCCCGGCATGCTCAAGGACAAAATCCAGGCGCTGATCAAGACCCTGCACCAGCGCCCGCGCTCGCGGCTGGTGCCGCTGCCCGACACCGCCACCCGCATGGCGGAGCAACTCAATCAGCCGCAGCTGTTTGGCAGCGGCTCGCTGACGGATGCGGTGCTCAAGTGGGTGCGCGATGCGACGTCGCTGGACATCAAGCGCGCCGACCTGAAGCTGGACATGCTGCCGCCTCATTTGTTCATGAACTTTCGCGTGGTCGACGAGCATGGCCGGCAACTGGGCACGGGACGCAACCTGGGTGCGCTCAAGGGCGAGCTGGGTTCGCAGGCGCGCGGGGCTTTCCAGGCGCTGGCCGGGCTTAAAAACCTTGGCAAACCAGGCGATGGCAACACGGCAAAAGCCACCGATTCAATTCAAAATATAGCATCAAAGTGGCCTCCAGCCCAATCAAGTCGGGCGCAAGTCGCTCCTGAAACAATAGCCATAAAAACGCCAGAACGCTACACCGCCTGGAGTTTTGGCGAGTTGCCCGAGCTGATGGAAATTCGCAAAGGGGCGCAAACGCTGATTGGCTTTCCGGCGCTGATTGACTTGGGCGATGCCGTGACGATCGAGGTGTTTGATGAGCCTGATGTGGCCGCCGCCAAACACCGCGCTGGCTTGCGCCGCTTGTTCTCGCTGCAGATCAGGGACGCGCTGAAATACCTGGAAAAGAACCTGCCGGACTTGCAAAAAACAGCCACTGCCTACCTGCTGGTGGGCCGTGCCGCCGATCACTTGGGTGGCGGCACGCTGGAAGAGTTGCGCCAGCAAATCATTGAAGTCGCACTCGACCGGACTTTTTTGATGGAGCCGCTGCCCACGAATGAAGCCGACTTCAAAAAGCGTGTTGACGAAGGGCGCGGGCGCTTGAGCCTGATTGCCAGCGAAGTGGCGCGGCTGGCATCAAGCATTCTGATGGAGTTCGCCGTGGCCCAGCGCAAGATCAAGGACACTAAAAATGCCACCGAAGCCACGCTTGATGCCGCGCAGCAGCTGCAGCGCCTGGTGCCAAAACGCTTTTTGACCAGCACGCCGTATGGGCAACTGCAGCACTTTTCACGCTACCTCAGGGCCATCACCTTGCGGCTGGAAAAGTGGCGCGCCGACCCGGCTCGCGATGCCGTGAAAATGGCTGAATTGCGGCCGCAGGAGCAGCGCTACTGGCGTCTGGTGGCTGAACGCAAGGGTATGCTCGACGCCCGCATGCAGGAGTATCGCTGGCTTCTGGAAGAGCTGCGGGTGAGCTTTTTTGCCCAGGAGCTGCGCACGCCGCAGCCGGTAAGCATCAAGCGGCTCGACAAAGTCTGGATTCAGCTGAACAGTTGATTTCCGCGCTACGGACGAAAAAAAGGACCTTGTGGCCGCAAGGTCCTTTTTTCGTGGAATGGGTGAATAGCCTGCTGCAGCTTAAATGCGTCCCATCAGCAGCAGGATGACCAGAATCAGCACCACCAAGCCGATGCCGCCACTCGGGCCGTAACCCCAGCTGCGACTGTGGCCCCAGGTTGGCAGGGCGCCCACCAGAATCAGAATGAGAATGATGAGCAGGATGAGCGAGATGGACATGGAAACACTCCTTGTTATGGTTGCATCGATTCTTGCCCAGGGTGGGGCGAAAGCAAGCAGGAAGGAGTCGCGTTCAGCCGTCAGGTTCTTCCTACAGTTTGGCCAGACGCTCCAGCGCAGCATGCAGGGTTTCGTCCTTCTTGGCAAAGCAAAAGCGCACCACGCGCTGGTCAAAGCCGTTGCCGTAAAACGCCGACAGCGGAATGGCCGCCACGCCGATCTCGGTGGTCAGCCATTTGCAAAAATCAGCTTCATTCAAGTCGCTGACTTCTGAAATGTCCACGCACTGAAAGAAGCTGCCTTCGCAGGGCAGCAGCTTGAAGCGGCTGCTGGCCAGGCCGCTGCGAAACAGGTCGCGTTTGCGCTGGTAGAAGGCGGGCAGATCAAGGTAGGGCTGGTCATCGGCCATGTAGGCGGCCAGGCCATGCTGCATCGGTGTGTTGACCGTAAATACATTGAACTGGTGCACCTTGCGGAACTCGGCGCTCAGTGGGGCGGGCGCAGCCACATAACCGAGCTTCCAGCCGGTGACATGGTAGGTTTTGCCAAAGCTGCTGACAATAAAGGCGCGCGTCGCCAGGCCCGCAAAGCGCGCGGCGCTGGCATGCAACTGGCCGTCAAACACCATGTGTTCATACACCTCGTCGCTGATCAGCAGCACCTCGGTGGGCGCCAAAATGGCCTGCAGCTTGAGCATGTCAGACTCA
>MERZ01000182.1:0-2384 GCA_001770785.1 Burkholderiales bacterium RIFCSPHIGHO2_12_FULL_61_11 | reverse complement strand
ATTTTGTCAAAGTCGGGGCGGAAAGTGCCGGGCGTCAAAGGCACGCGCACTGCGCACCCACCGGCCAGCTCGATATTGGGCACATAGCTGTCGTAGCAGGGCTCGAGCACGATCACTTCATCGCCGGGGTGCACCACGGCCAAAATAATGGTGAGAATGGCTTGCGTGGCGCCCGCCGTGATAGTGATCTCGGTGTTGGCGTTGTAACTGTGGCCGTACAGCTTGGTCATCTTGGCTGCAATGGCCTCGCGCAACACCGGCACGCCGGTCATGGGCGGATACTGGTTCAGTCCGCGCTTCATGGCATCCGTGACCGCGTTGATCAGCTTGGGGTCGCAATCGAAGTCAGGAAAACCCTGACCGAGATTGACGGCCCCTTTTTCCGCTGCCAGCGTGGACATCACGGTAAAGATGGTGGTGCCGACGCTCGGCAGTTTGCTTTTGAGCTGGGGGGTGCGTGCTGCGCTCACGGGAATCTGCGCGGGAATGGCTTCTTGCGTCGGCATGGTCAAGCTTCGTAGTCGTTGATGTGGCCTGCCATGGCCTTGGTGATCAGGTCGCGGCTGAGCTTGTCGCTGAGCAGCTCGGCAAATTTGTAGACAAAATTGCGCAGGTAGGCACCGCGCTTGAAGGCCACGCGGGTCACGTTCACGCCAAATAGCTCGCCCGCCGGTCGGGCCAGCAAGTCGGTGTTGGTGCCGTCATCCCTGAGCGCCATCTCGGCCACGATGCCGACGCCCAGCCCCAGGCGCACATAGGTCTTGATGACGTCGGAATCAATGGCTTCAAGGGCAATGCGCGGCTGCAGGTGTTTGGCCGCAAAAGCATGGTCCACCTTGGTGCGCCCGGTAAATGACGGGTGGTAGGTGATCAGCGGTTCCTGGGCCAGCTCTTCGAGCGTGATGTGCTCGTTTTTGGCCAGCGGATGATCCAGTGGCATGACCAGCATGTGCTGCCATTCGTAGCAGGGCAGGGTCACCAGCCCGTCGTACTGGGTCAATGATTCGGTGGCCATGCCGATCTCGGCAACTTCGTCCAGGACCATGCGGGCGACCTGGTCGGGTGAGCCCTGGCGCGCTATATTTGGCCACCGACGGCGGCAAAATATAGCGCGCCTGGGTGTGGGTCGCGGCAATCGAGAGAGTGCCGCTGTCCTGCGCCGAAAACTGCTCGCCGATGCGCCGCAAATTGCCTACTTCGCGCATGATGACCTCTACGCTTTTGAGGACATGCTCGCCCGGCTCGGTGACGCGTTTGAGCCGCTTGCCGTGCCGCGCAAAAATTTCCACGCCCAACTCTTCTTCAAGTTCGATGATGGCTTTGGAAACGCCGGGCTGCGACGTGTGCAGGACGCGCGCGGTTTCGGTCAGGTTCAGGTTGCGCCGTACGGCTTCCTGAATAAAACGGAATTGGTGAAGATTCATATCAAATTCAAGCTATTTGTTTGTTTTATTATGCCTAATATTCGCTAAAGAGCGCTTGGCGTATGCCTGTTTCCAGGACAATTTTATGAGAGGGCGATGTCGGCCATCAGAAGCGTCAGCTCTTCATACTCACCGGCAGTAGGCAGGAGTTCAATCGTCACGCGAGGATGCGCGAGCCGAATTTTTTCTATCAGCAGCGGCAAGTCTTCGCGGGCATGTTTGCCAACGCCAAAGAAAATTGGAAATACCCTGATTCGGCGGGCGCCGGTAGCAATCAAATCAGCAGCGGCTTCGGGCAGCGAAGGCGTGCAGAGCTCCAGGTAGGCGCAGCAGACCGGTGTGGCGGGCTGGCGCACGCGTATGCGTGCGGCGACGGCTTCCATGGGTGCCAGCCACTGCGGGTCACGCGAGCCATGGGCCAGCAAAATTATGCCGCGGGGCGGCAATGCTAAAAGGGTCATGTTGAGGGCGCTCGGGTCGTCACGCTGATCGCTCTGTCAGTGCCTGAACACGAGCCAGCCAAACGCACCCAGCGAAACGACCATGTACAGCATTCCGGGTGTCGCCGCCGCCAGCCAGGGCTGCCAGTTGCGCAGGTTGCCGATGTAGCCAAACAGGTTGTTGAGCAGGAAAAAACTGATGCCGATCATGACACCGGCAAACACATAGCCCACGGTGCCGCCAGCGCGGAAATGAAGGTAGGCAAAAGGCAATGCCAGTATCACCATCACGAGGCAACTGAGCGGATAGAAAACCTTTTTCCAGAATTCGATTTCATAGCGCTGGGCGGTCTGGCTGTTGGCTTCCAGGTGACGGATGTAACTGAAGAGGTCGATGGTGGCCATGCGATCGGGCTTGAGTAAAGCCACCGACACCATTTCCGCGCTGATCCCGGTCGGCCAGCGAAAACTTTCCACGGTAGCCCGCGTGACCTTGGCGGTTTCCTGGGCCTTGCCGCCA
>MERZ01000181.1:8761-11033 GCA_001770785.1 Burkholderiales bacterium RIFCSPHIGHO2_12_FULL_61_11 | reverse complement strand
GCGGCACGCCAAAGCCCGGAATCTCGCGGTCGAACAGCAGCAAGCCACCGGCGATGAAAGCCACGACGCCACCGGCGCCGAGCACGCCAAAGGCCGGCGTCAGAAGCTCGGCGGCGAGCAGCGCCATGCCGAGCAGAATCAGCGCCAGCCCGGCGTAGTTCACCGGCAGCATCTGCAGGGCAAACAGCGCCAGCAACAGGCAAATCGCCCCGGTCACGCCCGCCACGCCGAAACCCGGCGACGAGAATTCGAAAATCAGGCCATAAATGCCGATCATCATCAGGATCAGCGCGAAACTCGGGTTGGCGATCACCGACAGCAGTTTCTGCCGCCAGTCGGGCAGCACGGTCTCGAAGGCGAGGCCGCGCGTGGCCAGCGTCACATCGGCGGCCTGCACACGCACCGTGCGACCGTCGATCTGCGCCAGCAGATCTGGCACATCCGCCGCGATCACGTCGATCACCTTGTCGCGCAGCGCCTCGCTGGCCGTGAGGCTCACCGCCTCGCGTACCGCGCGTTCGGCCCATTCGGCGTTGCGGCCGCGCAGTTGGGCCAGACCGCGAATAAAAGCCGATGCATCGTGTACCTGCTTGGCGATCATGGCATCAGTGGGTGACACCGGTGCTGCGCCGGGCTTGGACTCGTCCTTCCTGGTGTCGTCCGGCTTCGCTTCTCCGCTGCCGCTGCCTGGCTGTTTTCCCGGGTCGCCCGTCGGCGGCTTGCCGCCAATGCCCGGCAGGCCGATGGCGATCGGCGTGGCGGCACCCAGCGTGGTGGCCGGCGCCATGGCGGCAATATGTGCCGCATACAAGATATAGGTGCCGGCGCTGGCTGCCCGCGCACCCTCGGGGCTGACGTATACCGCCACCGGCACCGGGGACGCCAGAATGGCCTGGATGATTTGTCGCATCGACGTATCCAGCCCACCCGGCGTGTCAAGCGAGATCACGACCAGCGCAGCCTGCGCCTGCTTCGCCTTGGCGATGCCGCGGATCAGATAGTCGGCACTGGCCGGTCCGATGGCATCGTGCACCTCGAGCACGAGCACCGGAGCGGCGCGGCCGGCGAATGCGGCCAGCGCCAACAGGATCGCCACGGCAAATGCGCGAAGCCAAGCGCCGCGCCTGGGTTTTGTGAACGAAGTTTCAGGCGCCATGGCGAAAAATATCAGCGTTGACCACAACCCTGCCGGCGAGCGCCAGGCTGCTCCAGCCGGCCAGGCGTCATACCCGACCATTCGGCCGCATCAGCAGCGCAAGGATGACCACAGCACTTGTCAGCATCGCTGACGCGGCGGACATCGCATGCACGCAGGACGGCAGAAGATTCGTCTGGCGGACCCCATGCAGTATTCATGGCCTGACCTTTCTGACAGCAAACGCGCTTGATATCGCCACACCCGGAACCACCCATGCCCAGGAGGAAGGCCCTGGCTGTGCAATCGCTTAAGGCAAAGTTTCGCCGGGAAACGCGTGCCGCACTTGATCAAGATCAAGCCGGGCCTGAAACCACGAGACATTCAGGGCTGCACGTCGTCACAATGGGCAAAAACGGCAGGCGCCAAGGGCATGGGTACGGTTCGGTGTCAAGATTCCAGATGTGGCTTGTCGCCGCTGCACATGATGCTTGGGCGCAACCACCGCGCGCAAGGCGAAAACCGCAGGAAGACAAGCTTTTTGCACTGCTTGTGGCCGGTGAAAGGGCGTTCCGCCGCGCACAACGCAAGCACGGGAAATGATTGAATGCAGACCGTTTATCAGCAGTTCGCCCTGATGCTGGCCATCGCCGCGATCTTTGGCGCGATCGCGCTGCGGTTGCGCCAGCCACAAATCGTCGCCTTCATTGTTGTCGGCATGCTGCTTGGCCCGTCCGCATTGGGCTGGGTGACGGCGCATGACCAGATCGATCTGCTGGCGCAGATCGGCGTCACGGTATTGCTGTTCGTGGTCGGTCTCCAGCTCGACACGCATGTGGCGCGCAACGTCGGTCCGGTCGCGCTGACCACAGGCATTGGGCAAATCATCTTCACCACCGTCATCGGATTTGGCATCGCGCTGGCGCTGGGCATGGCACCCCTCACGGCCACCTACGTGGCGGTCGCGCTGACCTTTTCCAGCACGATCATCATCGTCAAGCTGCTGTCCGACAAGCGCGAGCTCGATTCGCTGCATGGCCGCATCGCAGTGGGCTTTCTCATTGTGCAGGATATTGCCGTCGTGGTGGCCATGCTGCTGCTGGGTTCATGGCGTGGCGGCAGTACCGCAGAGTTGTG
>MERZ01000181.1:5949-8749 GCA_001770785.1 Burkholderiales bacterium RIFCSPHIGHO2_12_FULL_61_11 | reverse complement strand
ATTGGCCGTGGTGGCCGTGCTGATGCGCCATGTGCTGCCCCGAGTGCTGCACCTGCTGGCGCGCTCGCAGGAGCTGCTGCTGCTGTTCGCCCTCGCCTGGGGCACTGCGCTGGCGGCCACTGGCGACGTGCTGGGTTTCAACAAGGAGGTCGGTGCCTTTCTGGCCGGATTCTCGCTGGCATCCACCGGCTACCGGGAAGCAATGGCGGCGCGCCTGACCGGCCTGCGCGACTTCCTGCTGCTGTTCTTTTTCGTCGACCTGGGCGCCAAGCTCGACCTGGGACTGCTCGGCGCGCAGGTAGGCGACGCCGTGGTGCTGTCGCTGTTCGTGCTGGTCGGCAATCCACTGATCGTGATGGCAATCATGGGCTTCATGGGGTACCGCAAGCGCACCGCTTTCCTGGCGGGTCTGACGGTGGCGCAGATCAGCGAGTTCTCCATCGTCTTCATGGCGATGGGGGTCACGCTCGGTCATGCCGGTCCGGACGCACTCGGCCTGGTCACGCTGGTCGGACTGATCACGATCACGCTGTCAACCTACATGATTTTGTATTCACAGCCGTTGTATGCGCGCCTGGCCCCCTGGCTCGGATATTTCGAGCGCAAACGTCCCCTTCGGGAGATGGCGATGGAGCGCAACCCGCCTGAAACCGACCCGGCCGAGGTGATCATCCTAGGGGCCGGCCGCTTCGGTTACCGGCTGATCGAGCAACTCCGCGCACAAGGCATCAGCACGCTGGCGGTCGATTTCGACCCTGAAGTGGTGCGCCGCCTGCATCGCAAGGGCTGGCCGGTACGGTTTGGCGATGCGGAAGACATCGATTTCCCTGCGACCCTGCCACTGGCGGGTGCGCTGTGGGTCGTGAGCACGCTTGCGGAATCAGACGTCAACGCGGCGCTGATGACGGCACTGCGCGCGCACGGCTTTACCGGAAAACTGGCGCTGGCGCTGCGCAGCGACGATGATTCCAGCATGGTCTCCGAACGCGGCGTCGACCGTGTGTTCCGGCCCTTCGATGATGCGGCGGACTTCGCGGCAAGTGAAATAAGCCGAGCCCTGACGCGTCAAAAGCAGGACGCCGCGCCGAGTGCTGCCTGATCGCACTGAAAGGATTTTTCATGACCCCGCTCGCCAACATTTTGGTTGCCACCGATTTCTCGACTCACGCCAGCCGTGCGGTGAATCGCGCAGCGCTGCTGGCGCAGCAACATCACGCCACGCTGCACCTGCTGCACGTCATGGACAAGTTGCTGCTGCAGATGTTCACCGGCAGCATTGACGAGCATCCGCTCGTCACGGAAGAGCGCCTGCTCGATTCGGCGCGAGGCCGCCTGAAGGAGCTCGCCGAGCACCTGGCGAGCCAATTCGGCGTGCCGGTGAAGGACGAGTTGCTGATCGGTCGAATCCACAGCCAGATGATGCAGTACGTCATGGCGCATGGCGTTGACCTGAGTGTGTTCGGCGCTCATGGCGAGAACTTTGTGCGTGACCTGTTCGTTGGCAGCACGGCCAGCAAATTCCTGCGCAAGGGGCGTCAGCCAACGCTGGTGGTCCGCTCCGCGGATCAGCAAGCGTACCGGAACGTTCTGGTGGCAGTGGACCTGTCACCGGCATCCAGACTTGCGGTAGAGGCGGCGGCCCGGATTGCTCCGCAGGCGGAGCTTTACATCCTGCACGTCAGCGAGCCGCCATTCGCGGGCAAGCTGCGCTATGCAGGCGTTGACGAAGACAGCATCGCCCAGTATCACAGCAAGGCTGAGCAAGAGGCGCGGAGCAAGCTCGACGCGTTCCTCGGCCCGATCGAGGGTAGCGAAAAAATGGTGCGCAGCGTGACCAGCGGCGCGCCGGCGCGCGCCATCGTCGAGTGCGCGCAGGCACGGGATGCCGACCTCGTGGTCATGGGAAAGCGCGGGCAGCTCGAACTCGATGAATTCCTGCTCGGCAGCGTGACCTTGCGGGTGCTCGACGAGATCGACCGCGATCTGCTGCTGGTCGCGCCTAATCCAGTCGTAACGAATGAAAATAAATAGGGAAAATACTTGACATTTTTTTAAGAAATGTCGGTTGCAAGTAGCTTTTTTCTATTGATGAAGATGCCTGTAACCGCGCTTTTTTTTCCGATCTTTCTGCAACTCACCGGCATGCGCATGAGATCGGCGATGAGCAGCAGGCTAAGCTGTTGAAACTGGCCAATTCCAACACTGTGCAAGTGCGCCCTGCACGGCGCCAGCATTGTTCTGCTGAGCGCAGACGGATTTACAGATTTACAGATTTGCAGATTGCGCAGGCGCTGGACATTGACCGTGTTCAAGTTGCTTGCTGGCGTGAACGCTACGCCCAAGGCGGAATCGAGGCGATCGAGAAAGATTTGCCACGCTCAGGGCGCAAACCCAAAGTAAATGCCGCTGAAATTGTTCGCCTGACCACACAGACCAAACCGCGGCGAACTGCGCCGCAACCGGGTCTTCGTGGCTACCAACCCAAGCAGGCTCATGAGTTCTCACAGGCCCGCATGCAGGCCTGTGAGAACGGCCCTCGCGTTCCGTTGTATGCCTACCGCTGCTGGTGCCGAATTTTCGAAACTGCCCGAGTTTTTCAAGCGAGCATTCGTCTCCGCCCACCGGAAAATCGGGTTATTCGCGCGCGATCCATGAATTCGAGCACTTCAATCGCCAGGTTGCGGCCAATGCCAGAGCGGTCACGGTAGGAGGCGGCGTCGAAAACGCCACCCTCGGACTCGTCCGCCAGTTGCGCCGCGATGCGCGCCAGCTCGTCCAGCGCCGCAGGCAAAAAGAAGCG
>MERZ01000181.1:3417-5934 GCA_001770785.1 Burkholderiales bacterium RIFCSPHIGHO2_12_FULL_61_11 | reverse complement strand
CACCACGTGGCCAAGGCGGGCGGCGCGCTCAAGAAACTCAACCAGTATCGCCTGATCCATGTCCAGCTGCCCTGCAAGTTCGCCGATGGCCGGCGGGCGGCGGCCTGCGCTCTGCAGAACCGAGGACACCCGGCCCAGCAACGTGGCGTCTCCTTCGGAAAGCCGGGCGCGGTGATCATGCAGCCGCAAGCAGACCGCTTCCCTCACAACCAGACCTTCCTCGCACAAGGCTTTGCTTGCTGCACGCCACACCGGCGAAAACATCCGCATCCCGAGACGTCCTGCCAGCATTGCCTCCGTCGCTCCAAGTGCGTCTGGATACTCCGTATGCCATTCTCGAAGCGTGGCGCAAAGCTGTTCGCATACCGATTGCCAGCGCGCTGTCGCCACGCCGAGCGTGCGCCGGTCCTCGTCGAAGGTGACGATAGGCTGGCGGGCGAACAGTTCAGACGCTTCGTTGGGCGTCAGGTTCCAGGCTTGCGCGAGATGGCCCAGCGGCACACCATCCTGCTGCACGGCAAGCAGGCTCTCCAACGCATCCGCCACCGTATCCTTTTCCATCGCCGCAAGTAGGAGCAGGCGTTCCGGTTTGCCCCGGCCGCGGGTTGCTCCAGATGGGTCGATGACGACGCCACCGGCGACTGTCTGTTGCGCGGACTGGTCACGCAGAATGAATCGGTCACCATGCAGCGCAGCAATGGGCCTGTCGACTACAAGTTGCGCGAGGCCGGTGCAGCCGGGCTCAATTGCGCGCGCATCAAGCAGCGCCACCCGCGCGCTCACGTCGGTCGTTCCGATATGCAGGTGCATCGGCGCCCAGTGCGACAGTGCCCGCGATCCAACGACCTTGAGTCGCACATCAAGGCGTTCGGTAGGAGCATGCACTGCGGCAGCGACGATCCAGTCGCCGCGCTCGATACAGGTCCGCTTCAGGTCGCTTCCGGTCAGATTCAATGCACAACGGTGCCCGACGGTTGCCAGTTCGGCGCGCTGATTATGTGCACGAATGCCCCGCACTCGCACAGGAGTTCCCGCCGGCGAGATGAGCAAGTGATCGCCAATGCGTGCCGTTCCCGAAAAAACGGCACCCGTGACAATCAGGCCGGCTCCCGCTACCGAGAAACTGCGGTCGACGGCAAGACGGAAATTACCGTGCGTAGCGCGTACTGGCAGTGCCTTTGCCACATCCGCGAGATGGCTACGCAAAGCCGCTACGCCGCGACCGGTGTTTGCGGCAACCGGAAATACCGGCGCACCTTGCAAGGAGCTCTCCGCCAGCAGCGCGGCGATTTGTGCCCGCACCTCCTCCGTACGCTCGGGCGCAACACGGTCGATCTTCGTCAGGGCGACCGCCCCTCGCCGTATGCCAAGCAGTTCCAGAATCGCCAGATGCTCGTGCGTCTGCGGCATCGGCCCGTCATCGGCCGCGACCACCAGCAGGGCAAAATCCACAAACGCGACGCCCGTCAGCATGTTTCTGACGAAGCGCTCATGGCCGGGTACATCGACGAAACCGACCGAATCACCATTGCCGAGGTCGGCGTAGGCAAAACCCGGCTCGATTGTCATACCACGCCGTTTTTCTTCCTTCAGTCGGTCAGTATCGACGCCTGTCAGCGCCATGACGAGGGTCGTCTTGCCATGATCGACATGGCCTGCGGTGGCGATAATCACGGCGCTGCACTGCCATCAAACAGCGCGACAAAATCCTGCTCCTCTTCAAGGCAGCGAAGGTCAAGCAGAAGCGCGCCACCGGCAATGCGCCCAATGACCGGCACTGCCAGGGAACGGAAGGCCGACGCGATGCGCTCGAGCGCGGTGCCGGAGGCGCGTTTGCCGGCCGGCGGGCAGATGCGCAGCGCAAAACTCGGCAACACGTGTACCGGCAGTGAGCCACTACCGATTTGGCTTTGTACTGCAACCACGCTGACTCCCCCATAAGGTCTTACCCACTCGCTCACGACGGGCTGGACACGGCGCGCTGAAGCCTCAATGTCGTCGGGCTTGCGCGCGAGCAGTCGAATCGCCGGCACTCGCTGCACCAGCCGGTCCGGATCGGCGTACAGGCGCAGTACTGCTTCAAGCGCAGCGAGAGTGAGCTTGTCGCATCGCATCGCCCGCTTCATCGGGTTCTTCTTGATGCGCGCGATCAGGTCGGCGCGACCGACGATAATGCCCGCCTGCGGACCGCCGAGCAGTTTGTCGCCGCTAAACGTCACAAGATCCGCACCGCGTTCCAGTGTCTCGGTAGGCGTCGGCTCATGCGGCAAGCCGAAACTGGAGAGGTCGACGAGTGTGCCGCTGCCAAGATCCACGGCGAACGGCAGTCCGTTTGCGGCTGCCACGCCTGCGATCAGGGCTTCGTCAACGGCCGACGTGAAGCCTTCGATGTGATAGTTGCTGGTATGCGCTTTCAACAGCAATGCGGTGCGGTTTCCTATCGCCTCGGTGTAGTCGCGAAGGTGGGTGCGATTGGTCGTGCCGACCTCGCGCAGCCTGCAGCCGGCACGGGTCATG
>MERZ01000181.1:1749-3395 GCA_001770785.1 Burkholderiales bacterium RIFCSPHIGHO2_12_FULL_61_11 | reverse complement strand
CGCCGATTTCCACCAATTCCCCGCGGGAAACGATGACTTCCTTGCGCAGCGCCAGCGTGTTGAGCAACAACAACACCGCGGCCGCATTGTTGTTCACTACCGTTGCGGCCTCTGCCCCGGTCAGACGCCGCAGCCAGCCTTCAATATGGTCGTCGCGATCGCCACGCTTGCCGGTTTTGAGGTCGTATTCGAGATTGGAAGCGCCGGATGCCACTTGCAGCATGGCTTCGATGGCCTCCTGTGGCAACGGCGCGCGGCCGAGATTGGTGTGGAGCACCGTGCCGGTAAGATTGAACACCTTGCGCAGTGAGGGCGCCACGGCATTCAACGTGCGGTGGGAGACGCCAATGGCAATCGCTTCATCCGTCCCCTTTTCGCGTGCCTCGCGTCGCTCCGCTAGTTCGGCGCGTACCGCATCAACTACAAGGGGCCGACCGTGCGTAACAACAAGAGTTTCTATAACCGGCCATCGGAGCACGTGATCGACCGCCGGCAAACGCAACCGGCAAGACGGATCGGCGGCGCTCATACGTCGTCGCCGTACCCGCCGGCTTCATTTCGCTGTAATCGAGTGCAGGTCAGTGCGATCCTGGATCGGATGGCGAACGAAGACCATCGCTGGATCGAGTCCGAGCATTTTGGACTGCAGCGCAGCCGCCTGTATAAACTCCGTAGATGCAACAGCTACTCCCGGGACGCCTCGACTTTCGAGGTCTGCAATGTACGGATAACGGATAGGAAATTCAATTTAAGTATCGCAGCCATTGGCCCATTCGGCAAGCGCATTCCCGATTTCGAGACTTGGTTTGTGCGAGACAGTGACTTGAATAGGGTGTCCCCAGCCCTGAGGCGGATGGTCGGGACCGGGCTGTCGCTTGGCCCTCGTCAATGGATCGGTTGGCGGAAGGGAGTGGGAGTCGAACCCACCAGACACGCTATACGCGTCTCGCCGGTTTTGAAGACCGGGCGCTCCACCAGGATGCGTTTTCCTTCCGTGGCTC
Source organism: Burkholderiales bacterium RIFCSPHIGHO2_12_FULL_61_11 (assembly GCA_001770785.1). Lineage (GTDB taxonomy): Bacteria > Pseudomonadota > Gammaproteobacteria > Burkholderiales > Burkholderiaceae_C > Polaromonas. Next base: position 2,394 of record MERZ01000181.1, on the reverse strand, counting down.
AGGTTAGCACGGCGGCCGGCCAATAACATGGGTAAGTGACGAGGATTTCCAAAAAACAACCAACGCTGACAAAACGCTGAAAATTCTTGCCTTGTTTCATAGCACAACGTAACATATTTGGACGACGAGATCGAAAAATGGACGTTGTGGTGAAAGCCGCAGGCATCAAGATTGACTAGGCATCAGGAACCCGAGATGAATTCCCAGCGCAACGAAGTGGATATCCTGGTCGCCGGCGGGGGCCTGGCCGGCTTGACCGCCGGCCTCTATGCTGCGAACCTGGGCCATCGCTGCCTGGTAGTGACTGGGCATGTGGCTGGCGGCCAGCTGGTCAGCATCGAAAAGATCGAGGGCATGCCGGGCTTCCCCGAGGGTGTCGCCGGCTACGACCTGTGCCCCATGACCCAGGACCAGGCCATGGATGCCGGTGCCGAATGTGTGGCTGGCGAAGTGAGCGGCATCGTGGCGCAGGATGACGGCTGGCTGATCTCAACCAGCGATGGCGAGGTCCAGGCCCGCGCCATCATCGTGGCCGCCGGCGGCCACTTGAAGGCACTCGACGTGCCCGGCGAAGCACGCCTGCGCGACAAAGGGGTCGGACACTGCGCAAGCTGCGACGCGCCCATGCTGCGCGGCAAAGTGGTG
>MERZ01000181.1:0-1722 GCA_001770785.1 Burkholderiales bacterium RIFCSPHIGHO2_12_FULL_61_11 | reverse complement strand
GCGGGTCGTCATCCTGCACCATGAGCCCTCTTTGACGGCGCAAGCCCTGTGGTGCAAACGGATCCAGGCGCAGGCCAACATCGAACTGCGCTGCAATACGGTGGTCGAGGAGATCCTGGGTGAACAAGAGGTCAGCGCCGTTCGCACGCTGGACGTGGCCAGCGGGGTGCGCGGCGAGCTGGCCATCGACGCCGTGTTCGTCTACATCGGGCTGGCGCCGAACATCGCCTTCCTGGACGGTCAGCTCGCGCTGGACGGCCAGGGCCGGATCCTTGCCGACAACCGCTTGCGCAGCAGTAGGCGCGGCGTGTTTGCCGCCGGCAGCATACGCACCGCCACCTCGGGGCAGGCCGTCGGCGCGGCCGGTGATGGTGCGCTGGCCGCCTTGGCCGCGCATGAGTTCTTGAGAGACGGTGATTGGCCTGCCTGAAGCTGGCTTTGTGCGCGCTTTGTCCACGCCGTTGACTCTGACAACTGGAGAGAATGACATGACAACTGGAGAGAATGACATGACAAAACTGTTGACGGTCCACGACCCGCGCGGTTATCCGCCGCTGGTAACGGGCAAGCGCCTGGCGCCAAGGCTGGAGAGCCTGGACGGCAAGCTGATCCATTTGGTCGATTGCCTGTTCGACAATTCAGAAGTCTTCATGGAGCAACTGAAGGACTGGTTTGCCGAGCACATGCCCAGCGTGCGAACCGAGATCGTCAAGCCTCGTGAAAGCTGGGTTGACGACCCGGTCATGCGGGCCAAAATCGCAGCCGAAGCCGACGCAGCGCTGTTCGCTGTCGGCCTCTGAAGCACTTGCTGCCCGACGGTCGCCGGGCTTGCAATGGCAGTAGAGGCCGACGGTGTGCCCACCGTCGCGATCCATACTCATGTCTTCGCGCGCCTGGCGCGCAATGTCGCGCGTGTAAATGGCATGCCCACCCTGCGCCAGGCCTTTGTGCCGCAGCCGGTGGTCGGCGTGTCGCCGGCACAGTTGCGCGCTTATGTCGACGGGATTGACCCGGTCAACAAACGCCCCTTCATGCAGGAGCTGCTGGAAGGCCTGACCGGCCCGCTCACCGACGAAGACCAGAAAGGCGTCTCCTTCGAACGCTCAACGCCGCGCCTGCTCGAACCGCAGCGCGAAGACGATCTGCACCGCCTGTTCGAGGAAAACCGCTGGACCGACTATCTGCCCATCGTGCTGCCGACCGAAGAGCGGGTCGCGGCCATGCTCAGGGGCACCCGCCGTCGCCCCGACGAGATCGTCGGCAAGCTGCGGCCGACGAACTATCGCGAGTACTGGGAGTTCACGGTCGAGAAGGTGGCGGTCAATGCGGTGATGGCCGGCGCGCGGCCGGAGTACCTGCCGGTGATCCTGGCCCTGGCCGCCAGCGGCATGACGGCGCGCCAGAGCAGCACCACATCTTGGGCCGCGCCGGCCATCGTGAACGGTCCGATCCGCAACGAGATCGGCATGAACTGCGGCATCGGTGCAATGGGCCCCTACAGCCACGCCAACACGGCGATAGGCCGTGCCCATGCGTTGCTGTCGCAGAACCTGCAGGGGGGCTCGGTAATCGGTGACACCTACATGGGTTCGATCGGTAATGTCTACAACTACGCCGCGACCTTTGCCGAGAACGAGGAGCGCAGCCCCTGGGAGCCGCTGCATGTGCAGCACGGCTACAAGGCGACGGACAGCACGGTGACCGTGTTCCTGGGCGGCTGGT
>MERZ01000180.1:10422-16504 GCA_001770785.1 Burkholderiales bacterium RIFCSPHIGHO2_12_FULL_61_11 | reverse complement strand
GCCAGGTCGGCGTGGGTCAGCAGGACTTGCGCGCTGCCGATGTTGTTTTCGCGCAGTTTGGTTTCATACATCTGCACCAGGCCCATCTGACCGACTGCGGCGGCGGCCTGCAACTCATGGATGGCTTTGGGGCGGGCCGGCCAGCCCAGCCGCTTCATGCCTTCGGCAATGGCGCCGCTGCTCACCATGATCACTTCGCGCCCGTCCCTGACGAGGGCGGCCAGCTGCTCGCACCATTGGCCGATGGCGGCCGCATCAAGCCCGCGGCCTTCGTTGGTCACCAGGCTGGAGCCTACCTTGACCACAATGCGTTTGGCGTTGCGCAGCACGGGGGAAGCTGTTTTCTCGTCCATTTTTAGTGCTTTTAAGGCTCTAGCCCAATTAAATACGAGTGCTAGGAGCTATTTATTCAGATAGCAAACAGCGCTCTGCGCTGGTCTGCCGATTAGCCCGAAACAGGCGCTTTTGGCGGTTCCGGCGGCAACTCGGCAAATCGTGGATCAATTTCTTCCTCGGGCTGCTCACTTTTCTGGACTTCTTTGACGTGCTGGTAAATCGTCTTGACGAGTTGTTCGCAGCCCTCGCGCGTCAGGGCGGAAATTTCAAAGACAGGACCCTTGAACTTGAAGCGCTTGACGAAATCCTTGACGACAGCCGCGCGCTTGTCGGTATCGACCATGTCGAGCTTGTTGAGGACCAGCCAGCGCGGTTTTTCGTAAAGCGCCGGGTCGTATTTTTTGAGCTCGCCCACGATCGCCTTGGCTTGGGCGACCGGATCCACGTTTTCATCGAAGGGTGCCAGATCAACAATGTGGAGCAACAGGCGGGTGCGCTGCAGGTGCCGTAAAAACAAATGGCCCAAGCCCGCGCCTTCTGAAGCGCCCTCAATCAAACCGGGCAAATCAGCCACCACAAAGCTTTGTTCCGGGCCGACCCGGACTACGCCCAAGTTGGGGTGCAGCGTGGTGAAAGGGTAGTCAGCAATGCGCGGCCGGGCATTGGATACCGCAGAGATAAAGGTGGATTTGCCTGCGTTGGGCATGCCGAGCAGGCCAACATCCGCCAGCACCTTCAACTCAAGCTTGAGACTTTTGCGGTCGCCGGGCCAGCCCGGCGTCTTGCTGCGCGGCGCGCGGTTGGTTGAGCTTTTAAAGCGCAGGTTGCCAAAACCGCCATCGCCTCCTTTGGCGATCAGGATTTGCTCGCCAGGCACCAGCAGTTCAAAAAGAACCTCGCCGGTTTCGGCGTCGGTGAGGATGGTGCCGACCGGCATTTTCAGGATGACGTCGTCGCCCTTGGCGCCGAACATGTCGGAGCCCATGCCATGCTGGCCGTTGCGGGCCTCATGACGGCGTGAAAACCGGAAGTCGACCAGGGTGTTCAGGTTGATATCCGCGACTGCATACACATGGCCGCCTCGTCCACCATCACCGCCGTTCGGGCCGCCGAACTCTTTGTATTTTTCGTGGCTGAACGAGACGCAACCACTCCCGCCATCGCCAGCGGCAATGTCAATATAGGCTTCGTCAACAAATTTCATGATGGGATGGGTGCGAGTGTGGGAGCGATGTACTTGGGGTCAGTTTACAAACAAAAAAGCCCCGACAGGTCGGGGCTTCGATGTCGTCGAAGTGATCAGCTTACGCTGGAGTCACATTGACGGTGTGCTTGTTCAGTGCGCCCTTGATGCAGAAGGAAACCGCGCCGTCAGTCAGTGCAAACAGGGTGTGATCCTTGCCGATGCCGACATTGACGCCTGGGTGAAACTTGGTGCCGCGCTGGCGCACGATGATGCTGCCTGCGTTGATCACTTCGCCGCCAAATTTCTTGACGCCCAACATTTTGGGCTTTGAATCGCGCCCATTGTGCGTCGAGCCGCCGCCTTTTTTATGTGCCATTTTTCATTACTCCTGGTACTTTTCTGCTTAACCGACGATGGCGCCGATTTGCAGTTCAGTGAAGTTTTGCCGGTGACCCTGGCGTTTCTGATAATGCTTGCGACGACGCATTTTGAAAATGGTCACTTTGTCGTGCCTGCCGTGAGCCACAATTGTGACTGTAACAGTTGCGCCGGACACCAAGGGCGTACCAACCTTGATTGCGCTGCCTTCTCCGACAGCCAATACCTGGTCAATAACGATCTCTTGGCCTACGTCCGCAGCAATCTGTTCTACTTTAATTTTTTCTCCAGTAGCAACCTTGTATTGTTTGCCACCGGTTTTTATGACCGCGTACATTTAAGACCTCGTAAATTGAGTTCTGCGGACGTATTTCCACAGAGCCAGTGATTCTAACACGCCGGGTTCAAACGTGGCTGCTCCTTGGCTTGGGGCAGACTTTTAGGTTCCTTATGCCAACACACTGGCCGCAGCCTGATGCCTGGCGGCTGGCTTTCCATAATCCTGGAAACGGCAGTTGACCGCTTGATTACTTTTGCAAACCGCATGAAACCCGGCTTTTTTGCCTTCGATCACGCTCACCTTTTTGGTGAGAGCGCTACGCGCCCGATGGCACTGCGCTTGCCGCGCCATACGGCGTTGCGGGTCGCAGCCTTGCGGGCAGTAGCCCGATGGCTTGTCGCGCCTTGTCTGGCTCGCCAATCCCAGCACCCTCGGGCGTGTCCAACTGCCGTTTCCAGGATAATCTGCCCAAACTTAACGTCTGGATATCCTTTTGTCTGCCAATTCATCAAGTACCGCTGCGGCTCTGGCCCTGATTGCCGACGACATGCACGAAATGGACGCGGTGATCGAGCAGCGCCTCAAGTCCGAGGTGCCGTTGGTCAGCCAGGTATCGCGATACATCGTTGCCGCTGGCGGCAAACGTCTTCGGCCCGTGCTGTTGCTTTTAATGTGTGGCGCGCTGGGCTACCGTGGCGCTCAGCGCTACAACCTGGCGGCCGTGGTGGAGTTCATTCATACCGCCACCTTGCTGCATGACGACGTGGTGGATGAGTCCACGCTGCGCCGTGGCCGCGCCACCGCCAATGAGGCTTTTGGCAACCCTGCAAGCGTGCTGGTGGGCGATTTTCTGTACTCCCGTGCTTTCCAGATGATGGTGGACGCGGGCGATATGCGCATCATGCAAACGCTGGCGGAAGCCACCAATGTGATCGCCGAAGGGGAAGTGCTGCAACTCATGAACATGCATGATGCGACACTGTCCGAGCAAGGCTATCTTCGGGTGATCCGCTCCAAGACGGCCAAACTGTTCGAAGCCAGTGCCCGTCTGGCCGCCTTGCTGGCGCAGTCCTCCGCCACGATTGAGCAAAGCTGCGCAGACTATGGGCAAGCGCTGGGCACCGCATTTCAGGTCATAGATGATGTGCTGGACTATGACGGCGATGTCTCGGCAATGGGTAAGAACCTGGGCGACGACCTGCGCGAAGGCAAGGCGACACTGCCACTCATTATTGCGATGCAGCGTGGCACGGAACTGGAGCGCGCCACCATCCAGCAAGCCATTGAGACCGGTGGAACGAACCAGATGGCGCAAATTATTTCGATCGTTCAAAAAACGGGCGCCTTGCAGGCAACGCGGGATGCGGCCGCCGCGGAGGCGCAGCGCGCGCTGAACGCTTTGCAAGGGCTGCCGAAAAACCGTTACAGTAATGCCTTGAGACAATTGGCCTCTGAATTGCTGGAAAGGCGATTCTGACTGGTTTGTCAAGGCGGGGTGTAGCTTAGCCAGGTAGAGCGCTACGTTCGGGACGTAGAGGCCGGAGGTTCGAATCCTCTCACCCCGACCAGATTTCTTCAATGAAATCAATGGTTTAGCTTGATTCGGAACAGCCAGCACTGGCGAAAACAAGACGAATCTGTTCCAAATTTTGGTGCGTCCAGATTCGTTTGCCTGCGCCTGGCTGCGCTGACAAGCATGCCCGCCCCGCTCTTTTTGGGGGGGTGAGCCAAGCCAGCACAGTGGCAAAAAACGCGTCATCTATAACGCGTTTTTAATGCCACGCCCTTAAAGTTTTTGATTGCCTAGACGGGTTTTTTTCAGTAATTTTCTTGGGGAATTCGGTGGCCGTCATTTCCAAGTCCAATGGCTGTGAGGCGGGATTTGAAGGAGTATCAGACGCCCGCGATGACGGCTTCTATTTCAGCGAAGGTTCTCGCCATTTCATGGGTGTGGAATTGCACTCCTAACTGATGCGCGATTTGGGAGGCCGAAAATATCCCCAGCAAGGACTGCTTGCCATCTTGTTCCTGGCCAACCACTATTGCATGAGCCCTGCCATCCGATTTCAAGGTGGCCACAATGTTTCCAACACAAGCTTTCTTCACGTCCTCGATACCCAGAGCCTCCATCTTGTCGACAGGCACCATGACATCGGCAATGCGCAGGTCGCCGCGCCTGGATTGACGCTTTTGGGCGACCAGCACGGGCTTTTCCCCGAGGATATCGACTGAAGTGACCACGCCATCAATGTTGTTACTCTCCCCGACCACCAATAGCAACCGCACGCCGCGCACCAGCATGGACTGGTTCGCTTCATCCAGTGTCGCTTCGGCGATGATTGTGGCGGAAGGCACTTGTGACAGATCGGTCATTACAAGAATAGCGGCAGAATCGACGGTCACTGCGGGCGGATTGAAAGCCTCTAGCAGGTGACAACCCATTGGAGAAATGGGGGTTTTTGGGAGGGGCTGATAAGGCATATTTTCGCTCACGTTTTTGACTTTGAAGTAAATTGAGTTTTAGAAATGGTAGCGGAATTTTGTAATTCCTGAGCAGAGGTCATTGCCGGGGAAATCGGGACCGTCTGCGGCCCACTGGCGCGCTACTTGAAGCCGTGCAGGTAGGAGACAGCTTGCCGTTGACAAAGTCACGCAGATCGTCGCCGATGAGGGCGGCGTTGTGATCGAGCTTGCCGTCTGGCCCCTTGGGCGTGGCCCAGGACTCCCAGCGATAGGGCTTGTCGATGATGAAGCTGCAGGTCTTGCCCACCAGCTCGGCTTCCAGGCCCTTGTCGGCTTCCAGGGCGTCCAGGTACTTCAGGAACGGCAGCCAGGAGGATTGCTCGGTGTAGTCCAGTTCGCTGGTGCCGCCTGCATCCTTTTGCAGGATGTCGTCGATATTCTTGAAGGTTTGTTCGAACATGGGCTGATTTTTCTGGTGCAAGACGCAAGGCAAACCGGCCTCAACCGCATGGCAGAATCAGCCAGAACTTGGCAGGCCTGAGTGCCGCAATCACCCAAATCTCCCGCTTGTATAGTCATTTAGGCTTATATCCCTTATAAATAGGGCGAAAGCAGCTATCAAAATAGCAGCTTATTGACCAACAGGAACCACAATTCAGGCTATAACCCGCATGGATTCTAGATTCTCTGAATGATGTTTTGAAAAGTACCGTCAAAAGTACCGTCATTTTTCAAAGTGTCTCCCTTTGTGGGGCTTTTGACACGTCTTGATTGATGGTGCCACGGTGTGCCCTCGCGCACGCACGACGGCATCTTGTCGGTTGGCGTCATTTGAAGTGGAACCTGTTGGGCTGCTGATGCAATCACCCAAACTTTTCCACCCGCTACCGCCAAGCAAAAAATTCAATTCACGGGTGAACGCAGAAGGGTCGGCCAGTTCCGCTGGCAGTCAGTAATTGGCAATCAGCCGCTCCGTCGGATACCGGCAGCGGGAGCGGGAGGTGTGGCACTTTGGAAAGTCACGCCCTAATTTGACGAAAAAAGTCTGACATCATGTCCAAGCGAGCGAAGAGCTTTGTTTGTGCGATTGTTTCTCGGCGGATACCGTCACAAATACCGTCTTTTTAACGGTATCTCATGTTAGCCCGTGAAACCGTGTGAGGCAACAAAAAACCCGCCATGCCAGTAAGCATGCGGGTTTTTAGAGGTTCTGACATCATCTGATTTGATCAAATGGTGCCACCAACAGGAATCGAACCTGTATCTAGCGCTTAGGAGGCACTCGTTCTATCCGTTGAACTATGGCGGCACTTCCTGGCAAGTTGCGAAGAACTGGAATTGTATGCGCTGGCTGGGCGCTGGCACGGGTTGGCCGAAGCAGTTTCAGTCGTAAGACAGGGTAAAGATCAGGTCCACGGCGCTTTGCTGGCCGGCTTGCG
>MERZ01000180.1:7482-10277 GCA_001770785.1 Burkholderiales bacterium RIFCSPHIGHO2_12_FULL_61_11 | reverse complement strand
GCCGCCGCTTTTGCTGCCGAGCAGGGCCAGCGCGGCTTGCTGCAGCAGTGCGGCTTCGGCGCCGCCGACTGCCGACGGTCGGCCAATCACCAGCCATGACAGTTTTTCAGCATCGGGCAGCTCGGGCTGGGCGTAAAGGCGCACCCGTGGCAGCAGCGCCGTGCCGGTGATTTGAACGCCCACACGCTGCGTGAGGTTGGGGCGAATGGCCAGAATGTCGAGCGCCGGGTTGTCGATGGGCCCGGTGAAGCGCAGCATGCCTTGCTCGACATCCAGGCGCTGGCCGTAGGCGCGGTACTGCCCACCCGCGGTATTGACCGTGCCTGTCAGTCGGGCCTCGCGCAGCGAATCGCCGTAAAGCGCCAGTGTGCCGCGAACCCGGGTGTCAATGCCCTTGCCCTGAATCCGGAAGTCACGGCCCAGATCGATTTGAACGGCTAGGTTGAGGGGTCGGGCATGCGTGTCTGGTGTTGTCGATGTGCTGGTTTGTGCCGGTGCCTTTTCGCCGGCAGCGGCACCGCGGGCGGTACGCACCAGCACGTCGTCGCCGAGCCGCGGCGTGCCTTCGTCGGGCAGGATGATGTGGGCCTGGTCGATCACCAGCTTGCCGGTCAGTTCGGTCTGCTCACCCTTGAGGCTGGCCTGCAGCTGGCCCGACACGGTGATCTGCCGATCGGTGCGCAGGCTGGCGCGCAGCCGCTCCAGCTTGGCGCTCAGCGCCACTTGCGGGCGGCCCTCAATCCAGCCGGCTTCGCCCTGGGCCGTCAGCAGGCCACCGGTGCCTTTGTCGCCAGCCCCTTGCAAGGTGAACTCGTTGATGCGCATGCGCGTGCCGTCGAGCCGGGCGCGCAGGCGGCCGTTGCCAAACTCGATGCCATCGACGACCGAACGCAAGGCCAGGTCGTTGGCTTGCAAGTCGCCTGTCAGCTGGGGGGTCGCGCGTGTGCCGCCAATGGCAATATCGGCCGCCAGCGAGCCGCGCAGCCGCCAACCCGGGGGCGCCAGTACCGACCAGACGCCGATGCGCGGCAGTTGCGCGCGCAGCTGGCCATTGAGCGGCGCATCCGCTGGCCAGAGCCAGCCACCTGTTCCGGCACCTGCGGGAGCGCGCGCCAGGCGCGTTTTGAGTTGGCCATCGGCGCTGCCCGCGCGTTCGCTGTCCCAGCGCAATGCCAGCGTCAAGGCCTCGCCATCACTGACCAGCGACAGCTGTGCTTGCCGCACGCCGGCTGCCACGCGCGCGGAAGTGCCCTGAACGGTTTCTGCCTGAACCGTGATGTCGCCGCTGCTGCGCGCCAGACTGGCTTTGAGCCGCAAGCTGTCGCCAAGCGTGGCGTCCCATTCGCCATCGAGGAGCAGGGGGCCGCCGAGGCCGGCACCTGCCAACTGCGCGCCGCCCAGCAATTCGATCCAGGCCATCGGCAGACCTGTGATTTTTCCGGATGTGACGAGCTCACCGGGCCGCCAGCGCACGGCTTGCCAGGTGAGCATGGCTTGCGAGAGCTCGGTGGCCGGTTTGCTGGCGGACGGCGCGCTTAGCAAAGCATCTCCGGCACCACTTTCAAAGGCGCCGCCAGCGCGGCTGGGCGTCCATTTCATCGGCACCGCGCCGCGCGTGACCAGCCGCCATGCGCCAGCGCCCAGAGCGGGATCCTCGATACTCACGGTGAGCTGCTTGAGCAGACCTTGCCACGCCGACTCGCTGAGCGTGGCATTGCGCCCGGCGGCCGGATTGACGCGTCCGCCGTCAGCGGCCAGTTGCACGGCGAAACGGCGCTGATCGACTTCAATGCGGCCCTGCGTGCTGAGTTGCGCCTGGCTCAGGCGGCCCGAGAGCGTGGCTTGCAGGGCGCGGATTTTCAGGATGCTCGGCGTGGCGCTGGCAGTCGTGGCGGAAGAGGAAGCCGCAGAAGTGGGCGCCGCGGGTCGCCAGTCCAGCGAAGGCAGTTCCAGCCGCGCCTGCAGCGCCGGATCGAGCCAGCCGCCTTGCCAGCTGGCCTTGAGTTCAGCGCTGCCGCTGGCAGAAGCGGTTTGAAGCGCTGCAGGCAGTCCCGGCAGTTTTTGCAGCCAGCGCAAGGCCTGTCCGGCATCCCGGCCGTTCACACTCAAGGTACCGCCGCCCCTGGTTTTTCGTAACTCGCCCTGCAGCGTGGCGTCCAGCCCGGGGGCCTTCAGCGCCAGCTTGCCCTTGCCGCCTGGTGCGGCGGGCTGCACTTCCATCTGGCCGCTCAATTCAGCGTCATCGGTGCGCACCCGCAGGGCTGACAACACCAGCGTGCCGCCCGCCTGCTGGGGGTTCCAGCTGCCGGTGGCATTGGCATCGCGCAGAATCAGTCGGCCCAAGGGAGCGTTCTGGCTGGCGGGCGTTCTGGAGGCCGGTGCCTTGCTAGCGGCTTTGGCGGAGTTAGCCGCTGCTTTCACGCTGGCGTCAAAGCCTGTTGCCGCGCCCTGGCTGTGCAAGGTGGCCTGGCCGTCGAGCAGCACGGGAGCGAGCTGCGTGTGCAGCAGGGCCGGGTTGACGCCCTGCAGCGTTGCCTGCAGATGCCAGGCTTGGGGTGGAGTCCATTCGCCGCTGGCCAATAACTCACCGCCGCCCAGTTGCGCCTTGAGGGTGCGAACGATGGCCGCGCCATTTCGCCACTCGCCTTGGGTTTCCAGGTGCTCCAGCGGCAGCCTTTGCCGGTCCCATGGGCCGGCCAGCCCATTGGCCAGTTGCAGTTGCAGCAACCAGCCGCGGCTGGCAACCGCTGCCGTGCCGTTCAGCGGGCGTACGCTGGCGCTTCCGGTCAACAGGG
>MERZ01000180.1:0-7421 GCA_001770785.1 Burkholderiales bacterium RIFCSPHIGHO2_12_FULL_61_11 | reverse complement strand
AGCGTCCGCAACGGGCGGCGCGGTCATCTGCAATTCAGCTTTTACCAGCAGCTCGGTGAGGGGGCCGCTTGCCGTGGCCTGGAATGCCAGCGGCACCGGCGTTTTGCTGCCGGAAATGGCGACGGCCAGAGCGCCAGACAATGTTGCGTTCAGCGTGAGCGGTCCGCGCGACGGCAAAACGGCGCGGCCGCTGTAACGGCCACTGGCAATCTGCGCGCTGAGCAAGTCAAACTGATGCTGCCGGCCGTCGAATTCGTAGCGTCCTGCAATGCCGGAGGCGGCAAACGCTATCGGTCCGGTCCAGCGCAACTCACCGACTGAGAATGCATCAAGTACTACCGATAGCGGAAGACCCAGCGTAGCGGGTGGGGCCGCAGCAGGCACGCCTTGGTCATCCACCTGCACGTTGGCGGCGCTCAGATGGTCGAGCTTGAGCGTGCCATGCAGCAGCGACCAGGGCTGCCAGGCCAGGCTGACATCGCGTGCTTCGATGCGCAGGCCTTCCTTGTGCCACACCAACCTGTCAACGTGCCCGCCTGAACGCAATGAGCCGGTGGCGCGCTCGGCGCTCAGGGGCTGCGATTGCCCGATCCAGCGCAGTGCGGTGGCCAGCGATCCGTCGGTATTGGCCCATCCCCACAGCGCACCGAGCGTCATCAGGGCCAGCAGGAAGATGCCGCCAATGGCCCGCGCAGCGGCTTTCAGCCAGCGTCGCGCTGGCTTGGCCGGCTTTGCGGCAGGCTCGTTCCAGAGCGAGTTCGAGGGTTCCATCAAAAGATAAATCCCACGCTGACGTGCAGCCGCACCTGTTTGACCTTGACACCATAGGCCAGGTCAATCTGCAAAGGACCAATCGGGCTTTTCCAGCGAACACCGGTGCCCACGCCGACGGAAGGGCGCATGTCCTGCGGCTTGTCGGCGACGGCGCCGGCATCGATAAACAAGGTGTTCTCCCATTCGCTGGGTCGGCCATCACGCAGGATGGGTCGCTGCCATTCAATGCTGCCAACAGCCAGGTAGCGGCCGGGCCCGGTCACGCCATTGGCCAGCGGGATGCCGATGTCGCGGTAGCCGTAGCCGCGCACCGTGCTGTCGCCACCGGTGCGAAACAGCTGGGTGCCCGGGATGCGGGCCGTACCACTTGCCAGTACGGCGCCGGCTTCCGCGCGCATGGCAATTCGCCCCCGTGCCAGTGGTTGAATGCCCAGCCAGCGTCCGACGGTGCGCGTAAAAGGCTGGCGATTTTCACCCAGCGTGGTGCCGCCACCGATCTCGAAGCCGAGGCCGTAGCCTTTGCCGGGAAATGGCAGGCTGTCGAAATAGCGGCCGGTCCAGACGTAGTTGGCCGTCAGGGCCGAGCCGTCGCCGGTGTCCGCGGCTGAATTGCCTTGCAGCCCCGAACCGTGCACCGTGGACCGGTCATACTGCAGGTAGATGTTGCGGTCAATCCGATCGCCTGCCTGCGTTCGGCCAAAGCGCAGCCGCTGGGCCTGGGTGACCAGCTCGTTGTCGTCGAGGCGTTCCACGCGGCCAAGGGCGATCCAGCGCCAGCTCGCCTCGTCGGGGATAGCGGTCCACTCGGTCTGGACGAAAGGCGCTTTTTTATCCAGTTGCAGTTTGGTGGCTGCACGCCAGCCGATGCCGGGCACGCGGTTATGCGTGTGTTCCACCGAGGCGCGCGGTCCGCTGTCGGTGGTCAGGCCCACGCCGAGCGTGATTTTTTGCAGCTTGGCTTCGCGCACCTGTACTTGCACCGGCGTGGCCAGCGAGTTGCTTTCGGGGTCGATGAAAATATAGGCCGAATCAAAGTAGCCGCTGGATGCAAGCCTTTGCTGGGCTTCCAGCAACTGGTTCTGGTCGTAGACCGTGCCGGCATTCAAGCGGGCCAGTCGCGGCACCAGCACCGGGTCGTAGCGTTCCACGCCCGAGACCTGCAGCGGGCCCAGCCGGTACAGCGGGCCTGAATCAAGCGCAAGGGTCAAGCTGGCGGTATGGCTTGGCGCATCCACGTCGGCCAGGCTCCCGGCCAACCTGCCGGCCGGGTAGCGGCGCGCGACCAGGGTGCGGAGGGCCTGCGTTTTGGCGGCATCCCAGTCGTCCTGGGTAAAGCGCCGTCCGGTCGGCAGGCGCCAGTCGCGCTTGATTTCAGCGCGCTGGGCCAGCGCATCGGGGTCCGGCGAATCGGCAATGTCACCCGAAAAGTTGATGTCGACAGGGCCGATCCGCGTGGCTTGGCCCGGATCAACCGCCACCACGATGGTTGGACGCGCGTTCACGCCACCTTCGCGCGTGATGCGAATGCTGGGGCTGAAGTAGCCCAGCGTTCCCACCAGGTTGCGCACATTGCGCTCGGCCAGCACGATCAGTCGGGCCAGCTCGGCGTCGTCAAGATCGGTCACTGCGCGATAGCGCTGCAGTTCGATGTGCTTTTCAAGCAGCTCGCGCACGACCGGCGGGGCCTGCACGGAAATGTCAAAGGCGCTGACTTCGGGCTCGGCGTCGGTGGGGCCTGTAGCGCCCTCCGGTGTGGGGGCGGGCGCCAATTTTTTCGGCGGTGGGGGAGGCGGTGGTGCGGTTTGCGTGACGCCGGAAGGGGGCGTTGAAACGGCAGGCATGGACGGAGTGTCAGCAGGTGCGAGCGTGCCGATTTGCGCTTTGGCCGCAGGCACAAAGACCATGGCGAGAAGGGCAATGGCAAGCTGGGCGGCTGTCTTCAAGCCTGCCAGCGTGCCCGTCCGCCCGCAGCGTGTACTGGGATGGGTCACGGCCTGAAGTTTACTTGAGCGCTACTTGGAGAGCAGCCGTATCGCCTCTTCAAGTCCCCGGATGGTCAACGGGTACATGCGCTGACTCACCAGTTGCTGGATGATGCTGACGCTCTGGCGGTATTGCCAGACACCCTGCGGCTCCGGATTGATCCATGCGAACTTCGGGAAGGCATTGGTCAGCCGCTGCAGCCATTCGGCACCGGCTTCCTCGTTGTTGTATTCCACGCTGCCGCCGGATTGCAGTATTTCGTAAGGACTCATGGTGGCATCACCGACAAAGATCAGTTTGTAGTCCTTGTTGTACTTGCGGATGATGTCCCAGGTGGGAAACTTTTCACTGAATCGGCGACGGTTGTTTTTCCACATGAAGTCATAGACGCAGTTGTGAAAGTAATAAAACTCCAGGTGTTTGAACTCGGCCTTGACCGCCGAGAACATTTCCTCGACGCGGTGGATGTGCTCGTCCATGGTGCCGCCCACGTCCATCAGCAGCAACACCTTCACGTTGTTGTGGCGTTCGGGCACCATCTTGATGTCCAGCCAGCCGGCGTTGGCGGCGGTGGATTTGATGGTGTCCGCCAGGTCCAGTTCTTCTTCATTTCCCAAACGCGCAAACTTGCGCAGGCGGCGCAGCGCCACCTTGATGTTGCGAGTGCCCAGCTCCTGGGTGTCGTCGTAATCCTTGTAGGCGCGCTGGTCCCAGACCTTCACGGCGCTTTTATTGCGGCTTTTTTCCTGCCCGATACGGATGCCCTGCGGGTTGAAGCCATTGGCGCCAAACGGCGAGGTGCCGCCGGTGCCTATCCATTTGCTGCCGCCTTCGTGGCGCTCTTTTTGCTCTTCAAAACGCTTTTTGAGCGTCTCCATGAGCTCGTCCCAGCCCATTTTTTCTATTTTTTCCTTGTCCTCGGCGCTGAGCTCGAGTTCCAGGTTCTTGCGTAGCCATTCGAGCGGAATGTCCCTGGTGAAATCGGCGATCATTTCCACGCCCTTGAAGTAGCTGGCAAAAGCGCGGTCAAACTTGTCGTAGTGCTTTTCGTCTTTCACCAGCACCGTGCGGCTCAGGTAGTAGAAGTCGTCGATCTTGTAGGCGCCATCGCCTGCGCTGCCATCGCGCTTGCCGCTGTTGGGACCGACGACGCCGACTTGCAGCGCTTCGAGCAGCATCAGGTACTCCTTGACCGATACCGGGAGTTTTGCGCTGCGCAGGGTGTAGAAAAAATCAATCAACATGGTGTGGCCAATCTCTAAGGCGCGGCTTGTCGAGCCCGGACTTCCTGGCTTAACGGTTGTTGCGCTGCATGAACACCAATTTTTCAAACAGCGTCACATCCTGCTCGTTCTTGAGCAGCGCGCCGACCAGTGGCGGCACGGCGACTTTGTCGTCCCTGCTCTGCAGCGCTTCCAGTGGAATGTCTTCGGCCACCAGCAGCTTGAGCCAGTCGAGCAGCTCGCTGGTGGAAGGTTTCTTCTTGAGGCCGGGCAGGTTGCGCACCTCATAAAAGGTCTTCATGGCGGCAGCCAGCAACTCTTTTTTTAAGTTGGGGAAATGCACCGCAACGATCTGCCTCATGGTGTCGGCATCGGGAAACTTGATGTAGTGGAAAAAGCAGCGGCGCAGAAACGCGTCGGGCAGTTCTTTTTCGTTGTTGGAGGTGATGAACACCAGCGGACGGTGTCTGGCCTTGATAAGCTCGCGCGTCTCATAGACATAAAACTCCATGCGGTCGATTTCGCGCAGCAAGTCGTTCGGAAATTCAATGTCGGCCTTGTCGATCTCGTCGATCAGCAGAGCGACCGGCTGGTCCGCCGTAAAAGCCTGCCACAGCACACCCTTGACGATGTAGTTGTGAATATCCTTGACCTTTTCATCACCCAACTGTGAATCGCGCAGGCGCGACACAGCGTCGTATTCGTAAAGGCCCTGCTGCGCCTTGGTGGTGGACTTGATGTGCCATTGCAGCAGCGGAAGGCGAAGCGCCTGCGCCACTTCCTCGGCCAGCATGGTCTTGCCGGTGCCGGGTTCGCCCTTGACCAGTAGCGGCCGTTTAAGGGCGGCAGCGGCATTGACCGCAAGCATCAGATCGGGGGTGGCAACGTAAGTATTTGAGCCTTGAAATTTCATGTTTTTTCGAAATCAAAGAGGTGAGAAGAGGTAGCCAGGGCGCGGGGGTTGAAGAGGCCCTTTGTGAGGGTTGTCAGCGACCGATGCAACACTAGATATACTCCAGCGTTACCTTAAACGATGATTTTTCATTTGATTGTGCTCGCAAAATGAATAGACTGTTCACTACGATATTCGCCTTAGCTGTTTCATGTGCGACGGCCGCAAGCTTGGCCCAGGAGATCAAGGGAAGTGCCGAGGCCGGCGCCACCAAAAACGCCATGTGTGTTGGCTGCCATGGCATCAAGGGTTACCAATCTTCTTTTCCAGAAGTTTACAAGGTGCCGATGATTTCCGGCCAAAGTGCCGGGTACATCGTGGCTTCACTCAATGCGTACAAGAAGGGCGAGCGCAAGCACCCCACCATGCGCGGCATCGCCGGGTCGCTGAAGGACCAGGATATCGCCGATCTTGCCGCTTATTACAGTGTGCATGGCATGGTGGCCGGTGCCGAGCTCCCCGCCAACCCGGCCAAAGAGCCCAGCGCCGAGGTGCAAGCCCTGATCAACAAGACCAATTGCACCTCCTGCCACGGTGCCAATTTCAGCAAGCCGATTGATCCGACCTACCCCAAGATTGGCGGCCAGCATGCCGACTACCTGTTTGTGGCGCTCAAGTCGTACAAGACCGAAAACAACCCCGTGGTCGGCCGCGCTAACCCGATCATGAGTGGCATGGCCAGGCTCTACACCAATGCTGAACTCAAGCTGCTGGCCAACTATGTGTCGTCGGTCAAAGGTGAACTCAAGGTGGTTCCTGAACGCAGATTCCGCTGAAGCGCAAACCACTACCGCAACAAAAAAGCCGCTGTTTCAGCGGCTTTTTTGTTGCGGCAAGGAAAATGGTTGACGGATGTCGGGTGAACCGGCGCTAGTCCCGGGTCGCATGGCGCTGCACGCAGTCTATATAGGCTGCGCCGTCGGGCGGCCGGCCAGCGCGCTGGCTGTCCCAGATCATCTGGCCCAGGCAGTCCATGGCCTCATGGTGCGCATCATGAAGGGAGTTACGCCGGGCGGTTAAAAGTTCCACCGCCTGCCGCACGCCGCGTGGCTGGTCGATGGAGCACTGCTCGCTAATCGACAGGTGCATGGACAGGTGCAGGAAGGGGTTCGTCTTGCCGGCTTGCACGTCGTACATCTTTTCCAGCGCAGTGTCGACGTCAGCAAGATCCGCGTGGTACTCGGGATGCTCGTCTATCCACTGGCTTGCTATTATTTCTATAGCTTCCATCGGTTGCCCGGAAAGTGTCTTGGCGTAAACAGAGCAGAAAAATCGGCGAACATCGGCTTGCGAAGGGGTGAACATGCTAATAGCCTATCACGCGGCGCGCTGGTGATGCCGGCAAGGTGGCTTGTGGTTCCGGGAAGACCAACGAAACGCCTGAAGCAAGGCGATGAAGCCCGTTAATCAGATGTCTTACTCCAGAAATAACTGGGCATCCAGGGCGGCCATGCAGCCAGTGCCCGCACTGGTGATGGCCTGTCGGTAAATGTGGTCCTGCACGTCGCCGGCGGCGAACACGCCTGGCACGCTGGTCATGGTGGCCAAGCCGTGCTGACCGGTTTTGGTGAGGATGTAGCCGCCCTCCATTTCCAGCTGCCCGACAAAAATGTCGGTGTTGGGCTGATGCCCAATGGCGATAAAACAGCCCTTGAGTGCGATGTCTTGTGTGGTGTCATTTTGCGTGCTTCTGAGCCGTACCCCGGTCACGCCCGAAGCATCCCCAAGCACCTCGTCCAGGGTGTTGTGCAGTTTGAGTTCAATCTTGCCTGAAGCGACTTTTTCCTGCAGCTTGTCGAGCAGGATGGCTTCGGCCCGGAATTTTTCACGGCGGTGTACCAGTGTGACTTTGCTGGCAATGTTGGCCAAGTAAAGCGCTTCTTCCACGGCCGTGTTGCCGCCGCCAATGACGCAGACTTCCTGGTCGCGGTAAAAGAAGCCGTCGCAGGTGGCGCAGCCGGAGACACCGCGGCCCATGAACGCGGTTTCCGATGCGAGTCCCAGGTATTTGGCGGACGCCCCCGTCGCGATGATCAGGGCGTCGCAGGTGTAAGTGCCGCTGTCGCCCGTGAGCGTGAAGGGTCGCTTGCCGAGATCAACCTGGTTGATGTGGTCAAAGATGATTTCAGTCTTGAAGCGCTCGGCATGCGCCTGGAAGCGTTGCATCAAGTCCGGCCCCTGCACGCCTTGCGCGTCAGCCGGCCAGTTGTCGACATCCGTGGTGGTCATGAGTTGGCCACCTTGCGCAATTCCGGTAATCAGCACCGGGTTGAGGTTGGCACGCGCTGCATACACCGCCGCGGTATAGCCTGCAGGACCTGAGCCGAGAATAAGAACTTTGGAATGTTTCATCATGAAAGACTGATATGGAAATTGTTAAAAGTCATGTAGAGCGCAGGGCGCCGCAAGTGCAACGCAATGTTAGCTCGCCAAGCCATTGTAAGGACCCACGCGGCTAACTTTCATGAATCCAGGCCGACGCCCCGGAT
>MERZ01000179.1:5269-6229 GCA_001770785.1 Burkholderiales bacterium RIFCSPHIGHO2_12_FULL_61_11 | reverse complement strand
CGGGCTGGGGGTCAGGATCACGCTCGCCCGCAGGTTGGGTTCTTTCACGTTAACCCATTGTGGCGCTCAATTGGTAATGACCACGTAGTAGGAATGGAGCCCCGCTGAGCGGTTCGTATCTGGGTCCGCACTGCAATGCAGTGCAACAAGGCCGTCTGTAGATGTGCAGTCTGTTCCTCGTTTCAGCGTCATTTTGTATCACGCCATCGCAAGAAAACCGTTATTCAAGGAAAGTCAATGAAAACCATTGCTTGACAACGTGGGAAGTCCCTGTAGTCGGGTTAGCGAAGCGTAACCCGACAAGCATCGGTCACAGACAAAGATGTCGGTTTACGCCTGCGGCTAACCCGACCTACGCGACATGAGAAGACCTGAGTGGTTACGAACTTTTAGCCCAGTCGTTCGGCCGACACATACTGCTGGCGGTACGCCTCAAAGGGCAACGTGTCCGAGGCTTCGATCCTCTTGCGCTCATCGATGGACTGCCGGCTCTGCGCGGCGAGGCGCGCAAACTGCTCATCGGACAAGGGCAGGCCTTGCACTATTCCCCTGGTCTTTTCGGACTGCGCCAAGGCAAAATCCGTAAAAGAGTTGTCATAATCCCGCGCCATGACGGCCAGCACGCGGGCTGATGGCAGCATGCTGGCGTCCGCCAGCGCCGCGTCGGCCGCGGCCAGTGCCTGGCTGTAGTGCGAGTTGCCATGCGTGGCATCCAGCGCGGCGGCAATCGGCGCGCACTGCGCCACCAGTTCGGCACCCCACTCGGTCAGTGGCACCTCGCGCCCGGCGCGTTTGAGAAGCAAACCGGGTTGGCGTCCGCGCGCCGCCGCGTCGTGCTGGTTGTGCTTGAGTTCGGCAAGCTCCTGCGGCGTGTCGTTCGGGCTGCTTGAGAGCAGGCAGTGCAACAAAAACACATCGAGGAACCGCATGGTTTGCGCATTGATGCCGACCGGCTCAAAG
>MERZ01000179.1:0-5225 GCA_001770785.1 Burkholderiales bacterium RIFCSPHIGHO2_12_FULL_61_11 | reverse complement strand
CTCGCGCAGGGCGTGCAGCGGGCGCTCGCCCGGGAAGATCACGCGCTTGGGGCGGATGGTGCCGTAAAACTCGTTTTCAATTTGCAGCAGCGTGGTGGCGAGCTGGTTGTAGTCGCCGCCGGGACTGCGGATGCCGACGTTTTCGTAGGCGGGATAGGGTTGCATCAGCGCGTGCTGCAAGGCGTTGCCGTAGCCCGCCAGGCTGTTGTAGCTGACGGCCAGCGAGGCCTGCGCATCGCTCTGGTAACCCAGGCGCCCCATGCGCAGCGAGGTGGCGTGCGGCAGGTACAGCGTGTGCCCGGCCAGCCGCTGCAGCTCGTGCCGGCGGCCTGCCACGAAGGTGCGGCAGACGGCGGGCGACGCGCCAAACAGATACAGCAGCAAAAACGCGTGACGACGGAAATTGCGGGTGAGCGCAAAGTACTGCTCGCTCGTCACGCCGGGCAAGGACCAGTTGTAGTGAATGCCCGAGATGGTTTGCATGCGCCTGCCATAGCGGTGGCTCAGGCCCATGCGGTAAATGCTTCTGGCGCGTCCGACGTTGGACAAGCCAAAGCGGGCAATCGGAATGGTCTCGTCGGTCGGCAAACCGCAGGGCATGCTGGAGACCCAAAGCATTTCCTCGCCGAGATCTTTCAGCGCGCGGTAAGTGAACTGGTGCAGTTGCGTGAGCTCGGCCAGAGCCGCTTCGGTGCTTTTGTGCGCGCTGGTGACGAGCTCCATCTGCGACTCGCTGAAGTCGGTGGTGATGTTCGGATGCGTGAGCGCCGAACCCAGCGCCACCGGGTGCGGCGTGAGGGCCAGGCCGCCATCGGGCTGGGTGCGCAGGCTTTCCTTTTCGATGCCGCGGCGCATTCCCAAAAGCTGGGCCGGGGTGAGCGCTTTCAGGCGATCGCGCATGAGCGCGCCCTCAGGGGCCTGCCACTTGGTCATTTCGTCATTCCCTCAAATTCCTGAATTGGCGTGGAAGGTGGCACAGGCCGGCGCTCATTTTTATCACAGGCATTGATCCGGCTCAGGCCAGCACACGCTGCAGCCAGCGCTGCAGATCGGTAATTTCCTGGGGGCAGACCGAGTGTTCCATCAGGTACTCGTGCCACTCCACCCGGTAACCGAGCGTGGTGAGCGCATCGCGCGTGGCCGTGGCGCGCGCCAGCGCCACCACGCCATCGCGTGCGCCATGGCCCAAAAACAGCGGCACCTCCTGATTGGCGGCGCTGCGCTCCGCAGCGGTTTTATCGGCCAGCGGCAGATAACCCGACATGACGGCAATACCGGCCAGCCGCTCGCCGTGGCGCAGCCCCGTCATGAGCGCCACGGCGGCGCCCTGCGAAAAACCGGCCACCACAATGCGGCGAGCCGGAATGCCGCGCGTCACTTCATGGGCGATCAGCGCTTCGATCGAAGCCTGCGAGCGGCGCAGACCGGCCTCGTCCTCACGCCTGACCAGGTCGGCACCCAAAATGTCGTACCAGGCACGCATTTCATAGCCGCCATTGATGGTGACGGGGATGACGGGCGCACTGGGAAACAGAAACCGCACCGGGCCGACGCCAGACAAATCAAGCTGCTCGGCAATCGGCACAAAATCGCGCCCGTCAGCGCCAAGGCCGTGCATGATGAGAATGGTGGCGACGGGGTTGTCGCCGGTTTGGGCTTCGATCACTTCAAGAGTCATGGGATTGCCCGCTTAATGGTTGGGTTGTGGTCGGCCGTGATGACTAAGGCCATGTAACAGTTCGGGCACTGCAAGCCCGATTTTATAGGCCACCGGCAGCGCCGGTTGCCAAAGGGTATTTCGTCGTTTCATCTCCCTTGGCAGACGGCACCAACGGCGGCTCTTTTTTCCCTGCACCAGCGCCTGCAAGGGCGTAATATTTCTTTAGAAATGCAACTTTTGAATTCAAGGCATTCGTGTTGAACAGCAGCAATAGCCCGGTCGTGAAGTCATCGATCATCAACAGGAGAGATTCAAATGAAATTCCTTGTAGCTGTTCTAAGTTCGTTGATTCTGGTCGCCTGCGGCGGGGGTGGCTCGGATGTACCCGCACCCGCTTCATCGCTTTCTGGGCCAACACTCTTTGGGTCATCGCCCGTTAGGTTATTGCCGACATCGCTGGCAAATGAAACGCCCGCAAAATATGATGGCGCCTGGCGGGAAGATTGCAATGGCCTCATCCACATGCGATTGACGAAGACCATCGCGGGACCGAGCGGCACCACTTTCTCTATCGTTACCAAGGAAGAGTACTTCGACAACGCGGACTGCACCGGGGCTTTGGTCGCGACCGGAAGCTACGGCATACCAGATGAAAGCGTGACGTACTGGGCAACTTTGACGGGCGTATCCGTCAAATTGCTGACAGGCGAAACCATCCCAGCCGACGTTGATCCTGCAACCTCGGTCTTAGCCGTGGCACCCATGACCTTCACGGGTAGCGGCGTGACGTCTACGCATATGGGCAGCACGATGTTCGCAACCATCAAATTCGCCGACGGCACAACCGTAGACATCCAGCGCCCAGACTTAATCGGCCAAAAGACCGTTGGCGCGCTCCTTCTACGCAATGATGAATTGCTTGCCCTCGTGCCGATTGGCGACTCCACGACGTCATTTAAAGTTAACCACCGATACATTCGGTGATTGATCTGCTGGCACGCTTTTGCGATGCTTCGGGCGGACCGTTCTTGGCATGTGCCGATGGCGCATGACGCTTGCGTTCTTGCATCACGCCCGCCAGCCACCCATCGGGCATATGCGCAGGCACGGCGCGTCGCACCGCGCTCACGATTCGTGCGAAGCTGCGGCGCTACGCGCCGCCACGAAATTGGAATCTGACCCCAATTTTTGCATGCGGCTAAATGGCAGCCAGCCGCCAGAGCGAGGTCACCTCAAGCGCCCGCGCCGCATGCAGCGGATCCGTGGCATCAAACGCCTTGGGATGCTCCGGCCTGGCATCGAGGCGGCCCAGCACCTTCAAACCCGCGCCGTCAATCGCCGCCAGCAATTGCGCGCGCGAGCGCAGCCCCAGGTGCTCGGCAAAATCAGACAGGATGAGCCAGCCCTCGCCGCCAGGCGCCAGGTGCGCCGCCAGGCCGTTCAGAAAGCCCAGCAGCATGCGGCTGCCCTCGTCATACACCGCGCCTTCCAGCGGTGAGCCGGGGCGCGCCGGCAGCCACGGCGGGTTGCACACGATAAGAGATGCCCGACCCTCTGGAAAAAGATCGGCCTGCATCACCTTGACCGGGTTCGGCAAACGCAGCCGGTGAAGGTTTTCGCGCGCGCAGGCCAGCGCACGCGGGTCCTGGTCAGTGGCCACTATCTGATCAATGTCGCGCAGGGCCAGCACGGCCGACAGCACGCCGGTGCCGGTGCCAATGTCAAAGGCAACAAACCTGGAAGGCCTGGTGGCTGGCAAAGGGGCATTGGCCACCAGGTCCACATACTCGCCCCGCAGCGGCGAAAACACGCCGTAGTGCGGATGAATGCGGTTGTTGGGTGACTTGCCCACGGCCGGGATTTCAACGCCTTTTTTTCGCCACTCGTGCGCGCTGATCACGCCCAGCAACTCCCGCAGCGAGGCGACGCAAGCCGCCGCCTCGCCGGCAGCGCCCCAGGCTTCGGCGCAGGCCTGCTTTGCATCCGGCGCGCGGCGCAGTGACAGCCGATAGTCATCGCCAAACTCGATCAGCACCATGCCCAGCACCCGCGCGCGCTGCGACTGGGCCTGGCGGTAGAGGTGAAAGGCTTGCCCGGCGGACACGCCAGCGGCGGCTGCATTGGCGGCTTTTTTACGCTCGACTCTGGCCTGTTTGGAGGCTTTGGCCGGTTTGTCGACCCGCCGCGCCAGCGCCTGCAACAACTGCCTGGCATTTTGAAAATCACCCCGCCAGAGCAAGGCTGTTCCCTCGCAGGCCAGCCGGTAGGCGGCATCAGCCGTCATGGTGTCATCGGCCAGCATGACCCGTTTGGGAGGCGCAGCGCC
Organism: Burkholderiales bacterium RIFCSPHIGHO2_12_FULL_61_11; assembly: GCA_001770785.1. Classification (GTDB taxonomy): domain Bacteria; phylum Pseudomonadota; class Gammaproteobacteria; order Burkholderiales; family Burkholderiaceae_C; genus Polaromonas. The sequence goes on along the minus strand of MERZ01000179.1, from coordinate 1,239 downwards.
ACGTTCCGAGCGCCAGCGCGCCGAACGCGCCGCGCCCCCTTCCGTCCAGTCAATGGTGGGCGGCGGGCAGGCTATGGGTTGTGGACTGGAAACGGGGGAGGAAGTGGGCATGGGGAGAAACGGCAAAAACGATAGTTTCTCTTTTAACAGATGGGGTTGCCTGCCGGGCAAAAGGCCTCAAGGAAACCCCATGAAACGGCAATTTCATGTCATGGCGCTCAAGCACGCCCGCTCCTGAGCGTGCCTCACTGTTTTCAGGTGTAACTACTGAATCAGATAGCGCAGTTCGGTAAAACATCACATCGTCATGATGCGGATCATGCTATCTTGATGGTCGCCTGCATAGTCTGATAAGCCAAGCCGATGGACGAGGGGGTCATCATGATGCATGAAAAAATTAGTCAGGGTTTGCTTGCCAGCGCTGGCAAGCAAACGGGGCGCGCCAGCAGTTGCGACGATGTGCACGGGGAGACCGGGATCGAAGATCAGGCGCTTGAACGTTTTGACAATGCCTTTCTGCTTTGGAAAGTCGTCACCGCCCGGTACGAACAGGAGATGTTGCGGATGGTCAGCGGTGACAAGGAGGCTTACCTGCGCATTGTCCCGCTGGTACGGGACATGACGCTGGCGCATCACGAGTTCGTCAAATCGTCGCAACCGCTGTTTCGCACCAGGCACTAAGCGAACGCCTGAAGCGAAGGCTTTCCTACACCCAGTCGCTTCCCATGCCTACAAGCGAGCCTGTCGAGGCCGGTTAAGCTGAACGCTTATGCCCCGGAGACAGCCATGCCAATATCTAACCTAACACTTCCCGACCGTGACAGCCGAAAAGCCCTGGAGCAGCGCGCCAGATACGCGGTTATGCCGGTTGCATCCCAAAAAAAAGGGCGCTGGCCATTTCCCGTGGCCGATTCCCCCGCAGCGCAGTCCGACCATGAAGCAGACCCAGCCAAGCGGCCCGAGCAGCCCGGCAAATGGCGGGAATGAGGCATGGGAAAGAAACCTGCGCCGGTGACGCACGAAAGCCTCCCGGTCAGGCTCGGGGCCGAACCCGCTTGACCAGGCTCACGGCCAGCAAGACCAGCGCGCCTGCCAGCAGGCCCACGCCAATATTCATGATCCATGGCGTCACGCTCGCCAGCAAGGCGCCCGCTCTGCTCAGCGCGCCGGCCTGCCGCGCCAGCGCTTCGATGGCGTGGTGCAGCGGGGTGATGCCGTGCGTCAGGATGCCGCCGCCGA
>MERZ01000178.1 GCA_001770785.1 Burkholderiales bacterium RIFCSPHIGHO2_12_FULL_61_11 | reverse complement strand
AGGATGGTGTCCGTCGTAGTTATGCGCACCGAACCGGACACCTGTTCAGGCTTCATCTGCGCCAGTGACCGTGCCGCCTCCAACTGCACCTCCATCTGCTCAGCCAACGTAGCCAACTCCTGCGCCAGCTCCGATGCGTGGTAACCCGTGCGGGAGCGCTCGAACAACCGCTGACCTAAACCCTTCTCGATGCGCTGCAAGGTGCGAAACACCGTGGATGCGTCCAACCCCAGCCGCTCGCCGGCCAACGCAAGCGTTCCCATGCGAGTGAGAGCCAGCATGGCCTCCAGGTCCGAGGATGAAAGTTTGAATTGCGTTTTTGCATGCATATTTTGCACTGACGCCTATTTTCATTGCAAAGTGGAAATATTAGATTACTTCCATCACAACTTCAATGGAGAAGCGCAATGCTCTCATTTCCCCTAAATTCTTCCACCGCCTATGGCATTTCGCTTTTACGAGTCAGCCTTGGCATCATGTGGATCGCCCACGCCTTGCTGAAGCTTTTGGTGTTCACACTGCCAGGCACTGCGCAGTTCTTCCAGGGCCTTGGTTTTCCGGGCATTCTTGCTTATCCGGTGTTTGCCGTCGAATTGGCTGGAGGGATTGCGCTGGTGCTGGGTATTTATGCACGCCAGGTTTCCCTGGCTCTCGTTCCCGTCATGGCCGTCGCTGCTTCGGTCCACATTGGAAACGGATGGGTTCATACCAGCCCCAACGGCGGTTGGGAATATCCGGTATTCCTTACCGTGGCATCTCTCGCGCTGTGGCTTCTGGGCGATGGCGCTTGGGTTGTTCGTGGCAGTGACCGTTTTGCACCCGGCCGTTGAGGAGACCCGACCATGACAACTCGCCTCACCCTGATTAGCCACCTGTTGTGCCCTTACGTTCAGCGCGCAGTCATTGTGCTGGAGGAAAAGAAGATTCCATATGAGCGGATTGACATTGACCTCGCCAACAAGCCCGACTGGTTCCTGAAGGTGTCACCACTGGGCAAGACGCCAGTTTTGCTGGTGGACGACCAGCCCATTTTTGAGTCCGCTGTGATTTGTGAGTACCTGGATGAAATCACCATGCACCGCATTCATCCCGACACCCCGCTCGTGCGTGCACAACACCGCGCCTGGATGGAATTTGCATCTGCCACGCTCAATGCAATTGGCGCCATGTACGGTGCACCCGACGAGTGTTCTCTCGCAACCAAGGTGGACGACTTGCGCCAAAAGTTTCTACAGATCGAAGTGGAATTGAACTCAGCGGCGCAGCATCTGCCGTACTTTGCCGGCGAGTCGTTTTGCATGGTGGATGCGGCCTTTGCGCCGGTGTTCCGCTATTTCGATGTGCTCGACACGATCGACGACTTCGGGGTGTTCACGCACACCCCGCGCGTGAATGCTTGGCGCATGGCCCTGCAGCAACGAGATTCGGTGCGAAAGGCGGTGCGCACCGACTATCCAGAACTGCTG
>MERZ01000177.1:14919-22017 GCA_001770785.1 Burkholderiales bacterium RIFCSPHIGHO2_12_FULL_61_11 | reverse complement strand
GTCACGTAGCACAGCATGGCCGTGCCATACCAGCCAATGTTGGCCGCGCCCATGGCCGAGGAAATATGGTCATAGCCCGGCGAGATGTCGGTGATCAGGGGCCCCAGCGTGTAAAACGGCGCTTCAAAACAAGCCTCCAGCTGCTTGTCGACGTTTTCTTTCACCTGTTGCAGCGGCACATGGCCCGGTCCTTCGATCATCACCTGCACATCGTGCTTCCAGGCGATCTGTGTCAGCTCGCCCAGCGTGTGCAGCTCAGCAAATTGTGCTTCGTCGTTGGCATCGGCAATCGAGCCGGGGCGCAGGCCGTCACCCAGCGAAAAGCACACGTCGTAGGCTTTCATGATCTCGCAGATATCGTCAAAGCGTTCGTACAAAAAGCTTTCACGGTGGTGCGACAGACACCACTTGGCCATGATGGAGCCGCCGCGCGAGACAATGCCCGTAAGGCGGTTCGCCGTCAGCGGCACATAGGCCAGCCGCACCCCGGCGTGAATCGTGAAGTAGTCAACGCCCTGCTCGGCCTGCTCGATCAGCGTGTCGCGGAAAATTTCCCAGGTCAGGTCTTCAGCCTTGCCGTTCACTTTTTCGAGCGCCTGGTAAATCGGCACCGTGCCAATCGGCACCGGCGAGTTGCGCAAAATCCATTCGCGCGTTTCATGGATGTTTTCGCCAGTCGATAAATCCATCACGGTGTCGGCACCCCAGCGGATCGACCAGACCAGTTTGTCCACCTCTTCCTCGATGGAGGAGGTGACCGCAGAGTTGCCGATGTTGGCGTTGACCTTCACCAGGAAATTGCGGCCAATGATCATCGGCTCGCTCTCGGGGTGATTGATATTGCAAGGAATCACGGCGCGGCCGCGCGCCACTTCATCGCGCACAAATTCAGCCGTGATGTCCTGCGGTATCGCCGCGCCAAACGAATGACCCGGCTTCGGGCTGCGCTCGGTGGCCAGGCGTTCGGCGAGCTGGGCGCGCACCAGGTTTTCACGGACGGCAATGTATTCCATTTCCGGCGTGATGATGCCTTGGCGCGCATAGTGCATTTGCGAAACATTGGCGCCCGCTTTGGCGCGCCGCGGCGTGGGGGAATGCGCCATGCGCAGCGCGGCCAGCGCCGGGTCGTTCAGGCGCTCGCGGCCATAGGCGCTGCTGATGCCGGGCAATGCTTCGGTGTCGGCGCGCGCGCTGATCCAGGCTGCGCGCAGCGAGCTCAGGCCGCGCGTGATGTCAATGGCGGCTAGCGGGTCGGTATACACGCCAGACGGGTCGTACAGGCGCAGCGGCGGATTGGCTTCACGGCGCGCCTCACCGCCGCCTTCCGCCACCAGCGTATCGGTCAGCGTGACCTCACGAAACGGCACGCGAATGTCAGGGCGCGCGCCTTCGATGTAAATTTTTGCGGAACCGGGAAAAGGCGCGCGTGTGATGCGGCTGGCAAGGTCGTCGGTGTCAACGGTGAGGCGGTTCTTGGCGCGGGGTGAGGCCATGGCTATCTCCAGTAGGGTGGGGTGCCTGCCTGGGGAGCCGGAGATGTCGCTGAGAGGACCGCTGGAGGTGCCGCTTCAGGATGCCGGAGCCAAGTGCCTTGTTCCCTACGCGGAGATGATCCCGATCAGGTTCAGCGGGTCTCGCATTTTTGCGATCTCAGCCTCAGACGAAACATCTTTGGCACCCCGACAAGCTGAGGCGATTGTAAACACAGGAGCCGTTCGCCGCAAACCGGGCCACGGTAACCGCCTTTTCACCCAACTTTACAAACCATCACGGCCTCGCAATGCCGCCGATACACGCGCCCCCCACACTTGCTTTCAACCTGAAGCCAAACCCTGTGTCAGCCCTCTGGTGTCAGGCTTTATTAACCCGCTTTCCCGGTCTTACCGAAAGGATGTTTCCATGAAATTCTCTCTCAAACCCCTGGCTTGCCTGAATGCTCTTCTCGTTGCCGGTTTGCTGGCCGCGGCGGGAACCACTGCCACGGCGCAGGGCATGCCCGCTGCACCGGTGGCCGGTCCCGCAGCCGCAGGCATGCACGCTGGCAAGTCCGGCGACCGCATGATGGGGCATCGTGACCCGGCCAAAAGGCAGGCCCGGATGCTCAAACGCCAGGCTGAACTGAAAGCCACGCTCAAGATCACGCCGGCCCAGGAAGCGGCCTGGACCAGCTTCACCGCCTCCATGCAGCCGCCAGCCCGCAATGCACGCCCCACGCCCGAACAGCGCGCCGAGTTCGCCAAGCTGAGCACACCCGAGCGCATCGACAAAATGCGCGCCCTGCGCACCCAGCGCATGGCCGAGAGGAGCGCCGCCATGGACCAGCGTGGCGAGGCCACCAAGACGTTTTACGCCGCCTTGAGCGCCGAGCAGCAAAAGGCCTTTGATGCCGCGCATGCCAAATTCGGCCAGCGCGACGGACGCGGCCATCACCAAGGCGGCATGCACCACCGCAAAGGCTAAGCCGCCTTGCAGGCCTGATGCCTGGGGGGCCGGCACCGGTGGCGCTATTTCAGCGCGCCGGTGCCGGCCTTTTTTCACCCCGTCAGTTGCCTGCCTCAACCCATCATTCACTCTTGTTTTAGTAGCTGCTTGCGCCTGTAGTTATTGGTCTAAAGGCACTTTTCATTACTATTTTCCGATCGCCCCCCAGATAGCACTTGCGACCGACGCAAAACGGTGTCCAGCTTGTATTTTTCATGCAAATCTGCCGACTCGCCGCAAATAAGTTGCCGTCCTACAGCAGCCAGTTGCCCAAAGATCAACAATAGGCAGCCAGGCTTTTCCCGTGCCTGTTCATCACGACTTATGAAACGTTTATTCCCTGGTTCTTCCCGGCGCCGCGCGCCTGCCGATTTGTCCGTCGCCACAGCCGCCGCCGCTGCTGCCATGGCCGAGGTCGCCGTCGATACGCAAACGGCGCTGGCAGCGCTCAGCACCGACACGGCGTTTTCCTTCAAGGTACTCACGGTCAACATCCACAAGGGCTTCACTTTTTTCAACCGCAAATTCATCCTGCCAGAATTGCGCGACGCCGTGCGCGCGGTTGGCGCCGATGTGGTGTTCCTGCAGGAGGTGACGGGCAGCAGCATCAAGCACCCCGAAAAGTTCGACAACTATCCCGATGAGCCGCACTACGAGTTCCTGGCCGACGCGATCTGGTCGCAGTTCGCCTATGGCCGCAACGCGGTCCACAGCAACGGCCACCACGGCAATGCGCTGCTTTCCAAGTTTCCCATCGTGCGTTTCGAAAATCACGACGTCTCGATCAGCGGCCCCGAAAGGCGCGGTTTGCTGCATTGCGAGCTGCATATTCCGGGCCGCAAGGTCAATGTGCATGCGATCTGCGTGCATCTGGGCCTGATTGAGTCGCACCGTACCCAACAAATGGAGATGCTGTGCGACCTGGCGCGCAAGCAGGTTCCCGCCAACGCGCCGCTGGTGGTCGCTGGCGATTTCAACGACTGGCGGCATCGCGCCCACGCCCTGCTCAAACGCCGGGCCGGGCTAAACGAGGTGTTTGTGCAAGCCAATGGCCAAGCCGCGCGAACCTTTCCCGCGCGCCAACCCCTGCTGCGGCTGGACCGAATCTACGTGCGCAATGCTCTCGGCCACAGCCCGATTGTGCTGCCGAGCAAGCCGTGGTCACACCTGTCAGACCATGCCCCGCTGGCGGCTGAGATTGAACTCTAGAGATATATGGCCCCCACGCTCGCCACTGCGTTTGCTTCGCTGCCCCCCGAGGGGGCTGAGCTTGCTTGGGGCGGCCCGGCGCTGCGCTCGATGGCCCCCACGCTCGCCACTGCGTTTGCTTCGCGAGGCCTTGCAGGCCGCGGCTCGCGAGACGCGTCGCCTCTGTCGCCTGTCCAAACCTGCTCAGGCAGGTTTGGAGCCGCAGGCTCCAGCCCCTTGGGGGCTGAGCTTGCTTGGGACGGCCCGGCGCTGCGCTCGATGGCTGCTAGGCGCCTGCCAGGGGCGACTTTATGACCCGATGGGTTAACGGCAACCAGTTCCGGCTGCTTGAAAACGGCGAGGAATTCTTCCCGCGCGTGTTCGAGTGCATTGCCGCGGCCCGGAACGAGGTGGTGCTGGAAACCTTTATCTGGTTTGAAGACAAGGTCGGCATGGCGCTGCACGCGGCGCTGCTGCAGGCTGCCGGGCGAGGCGTGCAAATTGACGTCACCGTGGATGGCTTTGGCTCACCCGATCTGTCGCCCGGCTTCATTTCCGCGCTGACGCAGGCCGGCATACGGGTACATGTGTTTGACCCCCAACCCAAACTCTGGGGCATGCGCACCAACCTGTTTCGCCGCATGCACCGAAAAATTGTGGTGCTCGACGGCCAGCGGGCCTTTGTCGGCGGCATCAACTACTCCGCCGATCACCTGGCCGACTTCGGGCCCATGGCCAAGCAGGACTACGCCGTCGAGATGGAAGGCCCCATCGTTGCCGTGATCCACGAATTTGTGCACCAGGCGCTGGCAGCGGGCCAGCGCGAGGCCGCCGCAACCCTCACCTGCCGTCTGCGCAAGCGCTTGTCGTCCGAGGCCCAGAAGCTGGCCCAGACCTTGCAACGCGTCCCGGCAGCGCCAGTCGGCGCTGCGGGCGCCCTGTTTGTGACCCGCGACAACGGCAAGCACACCAAGGATATCGAGCACCAATACCGCATTGCACTTCGTGCCGCCCGCCACCGCGTGGTGATTGCCAATGCCTACTTTTTCCCCGGCTACCTCCTGCTTAAGGATATTCGCAGGGCGGCTCAGCGCGGCGTCGATGTGCGGCTCATCCTGCAGGGCGAGCCCGACATGGCCATCGTCAAGACCGCGGCCAACATGCTGTACCACCACCTGATGACCGCCGGCGTGAAGATTTTTGAATATCGCGAACGGCCGCTGCATGGCAAGGTGGCGGTGGCCGACGATACCTGGTCGACGGTGGGTTCCAGCAACCTGGACCCGCTCAGCCTGTCGCTGAACCTCGAAGCCAACGTCATCATCAAGGATCGCGCATTCAACCAGTATTTGAGCGCGCGGCTGGACGACCTGATGCAGCGCGGCTGCAGGCAGATCCGTCCCGGCGACCTGGTGGAGCCGAGTTGGTGGCGCATGGTGCGCAGCTTCTTTGTGTTTCACCTGCTGCGCCGCTACCCGGCTTGGGTGGGCTGGCTGCCCGGACATGTGCAGTACCTCACGCTGGCCATCCCGGGCAGCGCGGCAGCAACTCTGATTGAGGCCGACGCAGTCAGGCAGGCCGCCGACTCGGTTTGAGCGCCTGATGGCTACACCGCACGCCAGCGATCGCGCCCGGCAGAAAATCACCGACAAAATCTGGTGGCAGTGGCTCAAGCGCGGCGCGGTGGCCCTGTTTTTTGCGGCGGTGGCGACATTGCTGGTGTCGCAGGCGCGCACCATTGAATGGGGCCAGGTGTTCAACTCGCTGAAGAACTATCCGCTGACGGCCGTCTGGGGTGCCGTGCTGCTGACGCTGGCCAGTTTCGCGCTTTACAGCTGTTTTGACCTGCTGGGCCGCCACTACACCGGCCACACGCTGGGCGCGCCTGCCGTCATGATGGTCACCTTCGTCAGCTACGCCTTCAATCTCAACCTCGGATCATTCGTCGGCGGCATCGCTTTCCGTTTCCGCCTCTATTCACGACTCGGTCTGGAAACGGGCGTCATCACCTGCATCATGTCGCTGAGCATGCTGGCCAACTGGATGGGTTATGTGCTGCTGGGCGGGCTGGTGTTCAGCCTGCAGCCGCCCGCCTTGCCACCCGACTGGAACATTGATTCCGCCCATCTGCGCTACATCGGCTTTGCCCTGCTGGCCGCCGCGGCAGGCTACCTCGGCGTCTGCGCTTTTTCGCGCCAGCGCACGCTGCATGTGCGTGGCCACGCCATCGAATTGCCCTCGCTGGGGCTGGCCAGCCTGCAGATGCTCATGGGCGCCGGCAACTGGCTCCTGATGTCGGGCATTATTTTTGTCCTGCTGCAGCACCGCATCGCGTTTTCCGCCGTGGTCAGCGTACTGCTGCTGGCCGCCGTGGCCGGCGTGATCGCCCGCATCCCGGCGGGCCTGGGCGTGCTGGAAGCCGTGTTTGTGGCCCTGCTGTCGCACCAGATGCCGCGCCATGAACTGCTGGCGGCGCTGGTGGCCTACCGCCTTGTCTATTTTCTTGCGCCGCTGGGCGTTGCCAGCGTGGTCGTCCTCCTCATGGAAGCCAAAGCCAGACGCCCGGCACCCGGAGCCTCATGAAGTTCCGGGATAATGCCGCTTTATCTCTAACTTTTTTACAAGCCAATCCGCATGCCTTCAATGCCTGGCGTGCCCGCGCCGAACCCGGCCCATGGCTGCGTCGCGTTTCATACGCTGACAAATGCGACAAACCCTGCGCGTCAATTCGGCTTTTCTTGGGCTAACCTCGCTTATTGCCGTGTTCGGCCGCGCCGCCAAGCCTTGGCCGGCCCATTTCATCACCTCGCTTTGGATCGCCCATGATCGTTGCCGTCCGGGCCGCCACTCCCGCCACCTTTGAAATCAAGAGCGCCAACCTGCCACTGGTCGCGCTGCTGCTCAAGTCCACCGACCTCGCGGCCCTGTCACGCGAACTGGCGCTGCGCTTCGGCGACATTCCCAATTTTTTCGACCAGGATGCGCTGATGATCGACCTGTCGCCGCTTGAAACGGCGGCCAGCGACGGGCCAGCGCCCGCAGGAGAGATCGACTTTCCAGCCCTGATTGGCCTGCTGGGCAGCTACCAGTTGGTGCCCGTTGCCGTCAAGGGCGGCAACCCGGCGCAAATGGCCGCCGCGCTGCAAGCCGGGCTGTTGCCGGTGCCCGACGCGCACCTGGTCAGCGCCCGGCCGGCCGCCCTGCAAGCCGCGCCAGCCAATCCGCCGCCGCCCACGGCAGCTCCTGCTTCGCCGTCGCTCGGCGCGCTGGTGATCGACAAGCCGCTGCGCTCAGGCCAGCAGGTGTATGCGCGCGGCCGCGACCTGGTGCTGCTGGCCATGGTCAATGCCGGTGCCGAAGTCATTGCCGACGGTCACATCCATGTCTATGCACCGCTGCGCGGCAAGGCCATGGCCGGTGCCCGCGGCA
>MERZ01000177.1:8059-14895 GCA_001770785.1 Burkholderiales bacterium RIFCSPHIGHO2_12_FULL_61_11 | reverse complement strand
GCCACTGAATCCGCTCGACCGAAACCACACCCCCTGAACACCCCTGCGACCGGCAGCGCCCCGCAGTCACCATTTCTTTAAGGACTTTCATCAGATGGCAAAAATTATTGTGGTTACTTCCGGCAAAGGCGGCGTGGGCAAAACCACCACCAGCGCCAGCTTTGCAACCGGCCTGGCGATGCGCGGCCATAAGACGGCCGTGATCGACTTCGACGTCGGCCTGCGCAACCTGGACCTGATCATGGGCTGCGAGCGCCGCGTGGTGTACGACCTGATCAACGTCATTCAGGGCGAAGCCACGCTCAATCAGGCGCTCATCAAAGACAAGCAAAGCCAAAACCTCTATGTACTGGCGGCCTCGCAGACCCGCGACAAAGACGCGCTGACCAGGGACGGCGTGGAAAAAGTCCTCAAGGATCTCGCCGCCATGGACTTTGAATACATCATCTGCGACTCACCGGCCGGCATTGAAACCGGCGCGCTGATGGCCATGCACTTTGCCGACGAAGCGCTGGTGGTGACCAACCCCGAGGTGTCTTCGGTGCGCGACTCCGACCGCATCCTGGGCATTCTCTCGAGCAAAACCCAGCGCGCCATCAATGGCGAGGACCCCATCAAGGAGCACCTGCTCATCACCCGCTACAACCCCAACCGGGTTGACCAGGGGCAAATGCTCTCGCTCGAAGACATCAAGGACATTCTGCGCATCAAGCTGATTGGCGTCATCCCCGAGTCCGAGGTGGTGCTGCAAGCGTCCAACCAGGGCGTTCCCGCCGTGCACATGCAGGGCAGCGACGTGTCGGAAGCCTACAAGGACGTGATCGAGCGCTTTTTGGGCAAGGACAAGCCGCTGCGCTTCGTTGACGCGCAAAAACCCGGCTTCCTCAAACGCCTGTTCGGGGGGAAATAAAGCGCCATGGCCTCATTCCTGTCTTTTTTCCTCGGTGAAAAGAAAAAAACCGCCAGCGTTGCCAAGGAGCGGCTGCAGATCATCCTGGCGCACGAGCGCTCAGGCCGCAGCAGCCACCAGCCCGACTACCTGCCGGCGCTGCAGCGCGACCTGATTGCCGTCATCGCCAAATACATCCACATCAATCCCGGCGACATCAAGGTCAACCTTGAGCGCCAGGACAACCTGGATGTGCTCGAAGTCAAGATCGAGCTGCCCGACACCAAGTAGCCGCGGCTGGCCGGCCGGGCGCTATCATCCGGCCATGCTCATAGATGCCCTGGGTGCGGCGCGCGACATGGCGCGCCTCAATGAAATGGCCCGCGTACTGATTCGCCACGGCTTTGCCGACAGCGTGCGCCGACTCGGCCTGGCCGACAAACTGGAACGCGCCGGCCATGTGGTCCGCTGGGAGCATGTGGCCGACCTGGCGCGCCTGGCGCCACCGGTGCAGGTGCGGCTGGCGATGCAGGAGCTGGGCCCGACCTTTGTCAAGCTCGGGCAAATTCTGGCCGGACGCGCCGACCTTTTCGGTCCCGAGTGGATCGCCGAGTTCGAAAAACTCCACAGCCATGTGCCGGCCGTGCCGCTCGACGCGCTGCGGCCGCAGTTGCGCGAAGACCTTGGCGGCGAACTCGAAGACGTGTTCGCCCGCTTTGACATTGCTCCGCTGGCTGCCGCCTCCATCGCCCAGGTGCACCGCGCGCAACTCAAGGACGGCACCGAGGTGATTGTCAAGATCCGCCGCCCCGGCATCACCGAAGTGATCGAAGCCGACCTGCGCCTGCTCGGCCACTTGGCGGCGCTGGCCGAAGCCGAATGGCCCGCCCTGAAACCCTACCGCCTGCAGCGGCTGGTGCGCGAGCTGGCCCGGTCGCTGCGGCGCGAGCTCGATCTGGCGGCCGAATGCCGCCATGCCGAACGTATCGCCGCCAACCTGGCAACGCTGCCCTACATCGTGATCCCGCGCGTCTACTGGGCCCACACCGGCAAGCGCGTCAACGTGCAGGACTATGTGGGCGGCGTGCCCGGCGGCCAGCTCGAGCAGCTGACTGCCGAGGCCGGATTTGACCGCAGCCTGCTGGCCCGGCGCGGCGCCCACGCGGTGCTCAAAATGATCGTGGAAGACGGTTTCTTCCACGCCGACCCGCACCCCGGCAACGTGTTCTACCTGCCGGGCAACCGCATCACCTTCATCGACTTCGGCATGGTCGGCCGCCTCTCGGAGCGGCGGCGCGACGAGGTGCTGCAGCTGCTGCTGGGCCTGGTGGAAGCCGAGCCGCAGGCCGTGGCCGACGTGCTGCTTGACTGGACCGGTGACGAGCAGGGGCTGAGCCTGGCGCAGCTTGAAACCGAGATCGAAGCTTTTGTCGACCAGTACCACAACACCCCGCTGGCGCAGCTCAATCTCGGCCAGATGCTCTCCGACGTCACCACCACCCTACGCGAGCACCACTTGGGCCTGCCATCGGACTTGGCACTGCTGGTCAAGGCCTTCATCACCCTGGAAGGCATGGGCCGGGCACTCGACCCGGGCTTTCACATGGCCAGCGAGGCCGCGCCACTGTTGCGCCAGGTGGCGCGCGCCCGCTTGCAGCCCAAGGTGCTCGCCACCCGCGCCTGGCAGGCGCTGCGCCGCGCTCTGGCCGTGGCCGAGCAGCTGCCGCATGATGTGGCGCGCCTGCTGCGCAACGCGCGCCGCGGCCGCCTGCAGGTCAGCATTGAGCTGGCGCACCTCAAACGCGTGGGCGACCAGATCGACCGCGCCGCCAACCGTCTGACCATGGCGCTGGTGATCGCCGCGCTCATCATCGGCGCGTCCATTGTCATGACCGTCAAGGGCGGCCCCACCCTGTTCGGACTGCCGGCCTTCGGTTTTTTGGGCTTCGTCGGCGCCGCACTGGGCGGCCTGTGGCTGGTGCGCGCCATGTGGCGCAGCAGCCGGAGGCGGGATGCGGATGATCGGACTGACGAGTGACAGCCCAAAAGAAAGCAGTACCCGCCTTTCGGCAGATGCTGCTTGGGTTAGAGACCGGTTAGACGCGGATTAGAGGCACGTCGGGGGGCCGCTTGCGCGCCACTGCGCCGCCAAGCCAATTAACGTACCTGGGTCTCGCCCTGAACGGCAGCGCCCGCCTTGACGTTGGCATTGGCGTTGCCACCGGCGGCCATGCCGGCGCCGGCGTTGCCCGCGCCTTGCACGCCACTGCTGACGGTGTTGTTGACTCTGCCTGCGCCGATTTTCACGCCACTCGTCACGCCATCGCTTGCTCGTTTGCCGGTGCCGGTTCGCGCTGCCGCGCTGCCTGCTGCCTGACCCGTGTCACGCACACTGCCCAGCACCCGGCCCACGCTCTCGCTGGCGCTGTCCACGGCGCCCGAGGCATTTACCCCGCCATCAGCCTGCGCACCGGCACCGGCCGAGGCCGCAGCGCCCGTGGCCGCCATGCGCCGTTCAGCCGTGACATTGCCATTGACGCCGGCACGCACACCGGCATCAAGGCCCACGCCGGCGTTGGCGATGCCGCCGCCGGGCTGCACGGCGGTATTGGCGCCCAAGCCCGCGCCAACCCCTGCAGCCACGCCGCCGCCCAGAGCAGGGCCTGCGGCTACTGTTGCCCCGGTGGCGCCACGCAAGGCGCCGTCAAGCCCCAAGCCGCCAGCGTGCGATGAAGCACCCCACGCGACGGCCGTGGTCAGCACCAGCAACGAAGGAATGGCCCGCAAAAACCGTGGACGGGCCATACGGGAAAGAACTGGAATGTTTTGAGACTGCGAGTTGTTGAAACTGGGCATTGAAGCTCCTGCTGTTGAAGAAGGCTTCATCTTCCCCCGCCAAAATGTTTGTTGGGTGTCAGCTTCGTTGACTTTGTAAGTCGATGCGTAGTGCCGGTTTCACGGGAACAAATCAGTAAGTGTGCGCTTACATGACAGCCAATCTTCATCATGCGGAACGACAATGCCGGCCTTGTGTAGCGGATGTCAGCACCCGAAACGTGACAGGCCCAAACGGCGCAGCCTGAATCAGCTGCGCCTGAACGCAAAACCGCAAAGGCTCACCAGCCCCAGACCAGCCCGCGCGAGACCCAGCCCTTCATCCCGCCTTCCCGCTGAACCTTGACCCACTTGTTGCGGTGCTCCACGGTACGCAGCACTTCGCCGTATTCGGCCTTTCCAAGAACACGGCTGCTGGTGCTGGGTGCACTGCGAACATTCACGACGCGCCCCTTCACAATCACATGCGGCGTCTTTCCCACCACCGGGCGGTACACCCAACCGGCATCATTCTCGAAGTCGCGCACCTTCAGCCAGTTGCCCTTGCGGCGGGTCACTTCCAGCGGATAACCCTTGCTCAGCGCCCAGAGAATGGAGTGCTGGGTGCTGGCGCCCGAACGCATGTTGATCTCGGGCCTATCCACACTCACCATGTCCTTGGCCTGCGCTGCCTGTGCAAATACCAATAACGTCAACGCAACAAACAATCCGGGCAGGCTTTTCAATCGAGACATGAGACTCCAATTCTAAAAAATCAACAATGGGAACGACCATTGTTTCACCTTCTGCCAGCCCGCCAAAACCCGGCGCTTCGCGCACTAGCACGCAAGGAATTGAAACTGCTGATTGCGCGTTACCGGGCCATTTGTGTTACCCCCCTGCATTCAGCGTGGTCCCGCTGACTGACCGTTGGGACCGCCATCAAAGCGGCCGAACGCCCATCAAGGCCGCGTGCGCCCAGAATGCAAATACCGCCCAGGCCACACGCTACCGACCACCACGGTGATCGTCGTGCCTGAAGCCGTACCCGCCGGGTAAGTCGTCTGCGCTGCTCCCCAGCACATCCGCCAGGTTGCCGTTGGCCAATAAATGCGAAACGCCCAGATATTGACCGCCGCCACCCTCGGGCAGATCGCGGACATGCGCCGCGACCGGAAAACGTTGCAGCTGGCCGGAAAGCGGGCCGATGGACGCGCGGCGTCGCACGATGCCGGCGAGGTTTGAGCGTGTCGGCATCCAGGGGGGCTTCGGCGCATGCCTTACCGAGCCTGCCCAAACCGCTCACGGCGACGCGCAAGCGTCTCATCGGACTGACAACGGCCCTAAAGCCGATGGCTAAACCCTAACCTTTCCAGTGCACGCGGAGCTGATTCTCTTCGTCGCTGTAATGAAATTCGAGCTCGCCGTGATGGGCGTGGTGCAGCGCCTCGCCGATCCCGCGCGCCAGGTGGATGTCGGTGGTGGTGACGAGAATACCGCCGTTCTCGTCGTCGATCGCCATGATCCGTTCGAGAGGGTGTTCCTTCTTCGCCCGCTCGCCGACATTCTCGACGAGTTGCCTCAGTTCGTCCCGGTGCAGTTTCAGGTACTCGCCCTCCAGGGTCACAAACCCGGCCGGAAACTTGTCGTGGATGCGGTGGCAGGCGGGGCACATTTCCTCGTGGGCGTCTGACGGCATCGGCGCCCACTGCCAGCGGCCTTGGTGAAATACCGCGCGGCATACCGGGCATGCCGTCGGCTCCGGCAGCTTCCCCCTGGATTTATAGGCATCGTGTTCGCGTTCATGAATCACGCCAACATGACGAACCGGAGCACCAATTGTATGAAGTCTTGTGGGTTTGGAGTGTTTTGACATGATGGTGTTTGGACATGGATGAGAATCTGTTTTGCAGCGAGGAGCGCCTATTCGCGCTGGTGTCCGGCGTGCGCTTGCCCTAATTCAACTGCGTGGCCCTCTTGCTGACCCAGCTTGTTGGTGTCGTTCTCAACCTTACGGGTCTTCGGAGCTTGCTCGTCGGATTTTGTTTGTAAGTCATGGTGCTTTCCTTGTTTGCTGTTGGCTAAACATTTCCGGCAGTGCCCGGCTCGGCCAGTGCGGCAGTAGCACCGGGTCCCCCTCATTCTTGACCCGTTGCAACACGCGCCGTGTCAGACAGCGCCGCGTTTGCAAACGCGACAAAGGGATGCCTGCGTAGCCAACGCGCCGGGGTGATTTGGCAGCCCGTGCAAAGCGTGCGCTATCGTCGAATGGGAGTAGATCCACTTTTCGTTGTTACTGCTCCCCTTACGGCCGCCCGGCGCCTGATTTTGTCGCCGCCCCGAGCCAGTGTCACCCCAGGTAAAGCCCTGGGTCACAAACAGCTCAGCCTTGGCTACGCTGTGCCGCATGACCACCTTTTACGCAAAGCATGACCGCAGCCATCAAGAACCCTCGGATTGGGGCGAAATACCCAAAAGGCCCGGCCTCTACTTGTCACTTTCGCATGGCCGGGATTTCCCGCAACAAACCATGCGACAACGCGGGTTTGCAGGCCCAAAGATCGGCCCACTGCTCTACATGCAAACGCACTACGCCCAGCGAGTCAGCCTGCGCTTCGCCAGTCGGCGCGATGCAAAAAGGTTTTTCCCCACGACGACACTCACCCTCAATTCGCTTGTGGTGATTGAAGGCACGCTGGTCTATGGCGATAAGTGCTATGGCGATTGGGATGTTTGCTACATCACGGCCGAGCTTTGCCTGCCAAAAAAAACGCTCGCAAACATAACTTTAGGCAGGTAGGAGGGCCAAAGGGCATACTGAACGCCTCACAATAAGGAGAGGCAAACATGCCCGCAGCATCCCCCAACTGGACACGGCCAGAAACATTGGCCGCACTTCACGTTTATTTTCAGCTGCCTTTCGGCAAACTACATCGCAACCAGCCGAAGATTAAAGAGTTGGCCAGCTGGATTGGTCGCACCGCCAATTCAGTGGCCCTCAAACTTGTCAATTTTGCAAGCCAAGACCCACAAATCGCTGCCCGCGGACTCAGTGGCATGGGTCATGCATCAAACCTTGACAAAGTCATCTGGCAAGAGCTGCAAATGCATTGGGATCCAGTGGCACTGGAAG
>MERZ01000177.1:6659-8030 GCA_001770785.1 Burkholderiales bacterium RIFCSPHIGHO2_12_FULL_61_11 | reverse complement strand
AAAATCAGTTTTAGCCAGCTACAACGCCACCTGTTGCATCAGCGGGCTGCAGCATGAAAAACTGGTGATCGCGAGCCATATCGTGCCGTGGAGCACGGACTCAAGGAATCGCCTCAATCCTCAAAACGGTCTTTGCCTTTCCGCGCTGCACGACAAAGCCTATGACCAAGGCTTAATTACCGTAATGCCTGATTTCACGGTTCGGGTCTCTCCGACATTCAAGGCCAACAAGGAAGATCGCTTCATGGCCGACGCTTTGCTGCGCTTTAACGGCAAAACCATCAGCCTGCCTGAGCGGTTTCGCCCTGCGCCGGAGTTCCTGGAATTTCACGCACAGACGTTCGGATTTATATGATTTTCGGTATTCCCCATCCGCGCGGTTGAATTTATTTTATGGCTCAAGCCTATATCAACCGGGCATAAGAGGCTATTTATTTAATAGCGTATTGAACCCACTCACGCGTTCGCGCATTTCGCCATGAACGTGCTGACGGCGGATTTGGCGCAGCGCTGCAAGGCCATCAGCAGGGCGTGGTCGGGATTAATGACGCCGTGGCGGGCGCTCGGGTCGCGCTGGATCTGGCCCAACAACCCGGCCGCCATTTCGGCATCGGCGAGCGCGCGGTGGGCCGCGCCAGCGCGGGGCAGGCGATGGTAGTCCACCAGCGAGCCGAGCTTGTGGTTGGGCGCCTGCGGGTAGAGCCTGCGCGAGACCAGCATTGTGCAGGCAAAGGGTTGCGGCGCGGGCAAGCCCAGGCGCGCCAGTTCACCGACCCAGAACTTGCGGTCGAACGATGCGTTGTGCGCCATCATGGGCGCGTTGCCGACAAAGCGGCTGGCCTGGACCATCACCCGGGCAACATCGGGCGCGGCTGCCACCATGGCGTTGCTGATGCCGGTGAGCTGGGTGATGAAGGCTGGTATGCGCACGCCCGCGTTCATCAGGCTCTGGAAACGGTCCACCACCCGGCCGCGCTCGACCAGCACAATCGCCACCTCGGTGGCGCGGTCACCATAGTCGGGCGAGAGTCCGGTGGTTTCGAAGTCAATGACGGCGATCAGGCTCATGCGGGGGTGGTCAAGCCAGCGGCGTCATAGCGGCGACGCGCACCGTGGTCTTGTCGAAGGTGGCCATGTGTTACGGCAACTGTCTGGCCACATGCGCCACAGCCCGGACAATGACGGTGCAGTTGCTTTCGTCCTGGTCGAAATACACAACGTAGTTCTCGTGCGCCACCAACTCATGCGCACCCACCACACGCGTGCTGGGTCGGCGCGGAAAGTTCGGATCGGCAAGCTGGCCCACTTGCTCGTCAATCGGCAGCCACAGGTCGCTGGCGGCTATCGGGTTGTCCTTGGCAATCCAGGCCT
>MERZ01000177.1:6220-6645 GCA_001770785.1 Burkholderiales bacterium RIFCSPHIGHO2_12_FULL_61_11 | reverse complement strand
CGGGTCGGCGCGGCTGGCCTGCACCTTGGCGCGTACCCAACGGTCATATTCCGCGGCGCGAGTCAAGGCTTCGGCCCGGTCGGGTCGGCTGCGGCGCTCCAGCGCCACTTGCTCGGGGTGCCAGTGCTCCAGCCGGTCCAGCCGGTCCAGCACGATGCGGCGCACGCCCAGTTTGTGGAGCAACTTAAGCGCGCTGTCCGCCGTGCCAAACAGCCGTGGCTCTGCCCTGCGCGCCTGCACCAGCATGGCCTCGCCTTTGAGGGTAAAAAATTTCACGGTAAACCGGGCACCTACGGGCTCAATCGCAACCGATTGAACCGCGCCATGCTCAAATGCGGCCTGAAACTGTGACTGAGTGAGGGTTTGCATTGGTGCTTAAATAACGTTATCGAAGCAAAGTATATACGTTATTTGTATCCAGCGAG
>MERZ01000177.1:0-6212 GCA_001770785.1 Burkholderiales bacterium RIFCSPHIGHO2_12_FULL_61_11 | reverse complement strand
AAACTGATGCAGGCATCGGTCACCGACACGCCATGCAGCAGCGGTGTGCCGGGCACCATGTCCTGCCGGCCTTCGTTGAGGTGGCTTTCAATCATGATGCCGGTGATGCGCTGGTCGCCCGCTGCAATCTGAGCGGCCACGTCCGCGGCCACGATGATCTGGCGCTGGTGCTGCTTGCTGCTGTTGGCGTGCGACACATCAATCATGACTTGTTCGCGCAGCCCGGCGCCTCCAAGCAGCGCGCAGGCGGCGTCCACGTCGGCCTTTGAATAGTTGGTCTGCTTGCCGCCGCGCAAAATCACATGGCAGTCGTCATTGCCGCGGGTCTCGAAAATGGCGGCCTGGCCCATCTTGGTCATCCCCATGAAGGCGTGCGCGGCCTGCGCCGCCTGAATCGCATCGGTGGCCACCTTGATGCCGCCATCGGTGGCGTTCTTGAAGCCGACCGGGCAACTCAGGCCGGAGGCCAGCTGGCGGTGACTCTGGCTCTCGGTGGTGCGCGCGCCAATGGCGCCCCAGCTCACCAGATCGCTGGTGAACTGCGGGCTCAGCAGGTCCAGAAATTCGGTGCCGACGGGCAGGCCCAGCGCCAGCACGTCGAGCAGCAGGCGTCGCGCCATTTCCAGCCCCTGGTTGATGGCGAAGCTGTCGTCGAGGTAAGGATCGTTGATATAACCCTTCCAGCCCACGGTGGTACGCGGCTTTTCAAAGTACACGCGCATGACCACCAGCAAATCGTCCTGCAGCAGCTCGGCTTGGCGCTGGAGCTGCCGCGCGTAGTCCATGGCCTGGTCATGCTCGTGGATTGAGCAGGGCCCGACCACGACGATCAATCGGTCATCGGCGCCATGCAGCACGCGCGAGATGGCGGCGCGGCTGCGCTCAACCAGCGCCAGCGTGGATTTGGGAACGGGCAGCCACTCTTCGAGCAGCGCAGGCGTGATCAACGGGCGCACCGCGCTGATGCGGGTGTCGTCCGTGCGGGTGGTGTCGTGGGTGGACAGTGGTGTGACTGAGCGGGGGAGAGTGTTCATGAGCCGGTTTATGAGTGTTTTGCTGCCTAAGCCAATATAAACATGGCATAAACAGCTATCTATTTAATAGCATTTTTCCGGGTGAGCGAAAAGGTTTCAGGGAATTTTCCTGAAACCAGGCCGGTCGATTCCCGCCTCGGGAGGCCAGAGGCCGCGGCGATCCATCGTGGATAAGGCGGGTCCATGAATTACCACTCTGCGCTCTCCATGAACCGTCTGTCATTGCGAACGTAGTGTGGCAATCCATGAACCCGCTTTTTTCGACGATGGATCGCCGCGCTTCGCGATGACGGCCGGAGGTTCAAGGTTCGTTTGCAGTTTCGGTCGCCCGAAACAGGAAGCTCGCAATGACGAACCGTAGGGATATTGGTAAATTCTCGCTCCCTAAACGTCAATATTCGCCGCCCTCAAAGCATTTTGCTCAATGAACTCGCGGCGTGGTTCGACTTCATCGCCCATCAGCATGGTAAACACGCGATCGGCTTCGATGGCATCATCCACCTGCACCCTGAGCAAGCGGCGCACTTTGGGGTCCATGGTGGTTTCCCAGAGCTGGGCCGGGTTCATCTCGCCCAGGCCTTTGTAGCGCTGGCGCGCGGTGACGTTTTCGGCCTGGCCGATCAGCCATGCCATGGCCTGGCGGAAGTCGCCGATCTTTTCTTCTTTCCTGCGCTCGCCTTCGCCGCGCATGACTTTCGCGCCTTCGCCGATCAGGCCCCTGAACGACGTGGCCGCTTCGGCCAGCGTGGCGTAGTCGGCGCCGTGCACAAAGTCCTGGGTCAGCACGCTGCTCTTGACGTTGCCGTGGTGTTGGCGGCTGATGCGCAGCAGGGGTTTGTCGGTGCGGCTGTCAAACTCGCTGGCCACTTCGGCGGGCGAACCCGTCACGTTCAGCTGACGCAGCTTGACTTGCAGCAACACGGCCGAGGCTTCGGCATCGGCCACGGTATCGAGATTGAGCGACACGCCATCGGCAATCGCGCGCAGGGCCTCCGCATCCATAAAGCCGCTCAGGCGCGCAATCACCGACTCGGCCAGCTGGTGCTTGCGTGCCAGCTCGGCCAGCGCATCACCCGTCAACACGGCGCTTTCGTCAGCACCGGTTTGCACGCTGGCGTCTTTGAGTGCAACGCGCAGCAAAAACGCATCGAGCGCGCTCGTGTCTTTCAGGTATTGCTCTTCCTTGCCAGCCTTGACCTTGTACAGCGGCGGCTGCGCAATGTAGATGTAGCCACGCTCCACCAGTTCGGGCATCTGGCGGTAAAAGAAGGTGAGCAGCAGCGTGCGGATGTGCGCTCCATCCACGTCGGCATCGGTCATGATGATGATGCGGTGGTAGCGCAGCTTGGCCACATTGAAGTCATCAGGGCCGGGCGTGCCCTCGGTTCCCCGCGTGCCGCCGGCATTGCCAATGCCAGTGCCCAGTGCCGTGATCAAAATCAAAATCTCGTTGCTGGTCAGCAGCTTTTCATAGCGCGCTTTTTCCACGTTCAGTATCTTGCCGCGCAGGGGCAGGATGGCCTGAAATTTACGGTCTCGACCCTGCTTGGCGGATCCCCCGGCGGAGTCACCCTCGACCAGATAGATTTCGCACAGTGCCGGGTCTTTTTCCTGGCAGTCGGCGAGCTTGCCGGGCAGCCCCATGCCGTCTAGCACGCCTTTGCGGCGCGTCATGTCGCGCGCCTTGCGGGCGGCTTCTCTGGCCCGCGCGGCTTCAATGATCTTGCCGACAATGATCTTGGCGTCGTTGGGGCGCTCCTGCAGGTAGTCATACAAGAGCCGGCTCACGATGTCTTCGACCGGGCCACGCACTTCACTGGACACCAGTTTGTCCTTGGTCTGGCTGGAGAACTTGGGTTCAGGCACCTTTATGCTCAGAACGCAACACAGGCCTTCGCGCATGTCGTCCCCGGTGACCTCGACCTTGGCTTTTTTGGCCAGCTCACTGTCATCGATGTACTTGTTGATGACGCGCGTCATGGCGGCGCGCAGGCCGGTCAGGTGGGTGCCGCCGTCGCGCTGGGGAATGTTGTTGGTAAAGCACAGCACCTGCTCGCTGTAGCCGCTGTTCCACTGCATCGCCACTTCCACGCCAATGTTGGTGCCCTGGTCGCTCTGGCGGTCGCCCGTGGCGGCAAACACGTTGGGGTGCAGTACGGTCTTACCTTTGTTGATGAACTCGACGAAGCCCTTGACACCGCCGGTGCCGGAAAAGTCGTCGTGCTTGCCGGTGCGCTCGTCGATCAGGCGAATCCTCACACCGTTGTTCAGGAAGCTCAGCTCGCGCAGGCGCTTGCTCAGAATCTCATAGTGAAAATCGTTGTTTTCCTTGAAGATGTCGGTGTCTGGCAAAAAGTGGACTTCGGTGCCGCGCTTGTCGGTGCTGCCCAGCACCTTCATTGGGGAAACTTCAACACCACCCACTGTTTCCGTGATGCGGTTCTGCACAACCCCCCTGGAGAACTCCATGACATGCACCTTGCCGTCGCGGCGAATCGTCAGGCGCAGCATTTTTGACAGTCCATTCACGCAGCTCACGCCCACGCCATGCAGGCCGCCAGACACCTTGTAGCTGTTCTGGTTGAACTTGCCGCCGGCATGCAGCTCGGTCAGGGCGATCTCGGCGGCCGAGCGCTTGGGCTCGTGCTTGTCGTCCATCTTCACGCCGGTCGGAATGCCGCGGCCGTTATCGACGACGCTGACCGAGTTGTCGGTGTGAATGGTCACGACGATGTCATCGCAGTGGCCCGCCAGTGATTCATCAATGGAGTTGTCGACCACCTCAAACACCAGGTGGTGCAAGCCGGTACCGTCTGATGTGTCGCCAATATACATGCCGGGTCGCTTGCGCACCGCCTCCAGGCCTTCCAAAATCTGGATCGAGCCTTCGCCGTAAGCTTCTGATGCGCCGACCTGCTGGGTGTCAATTTTTGGCTGGAAATTGGAACTTTCCTCGCCTGCAACACCATTGTTGACGTGCACTTGATCAATGTCGTTCGGTTTGTTTTTTTCAGTCATAACCCACTTTTCTCAATCTCTTGAATGACCAAACCCGCACAGGCTGGCGGGTTGGTTGGTATTTCCTGGTGTGTAATCCGCATCAAATGCGCATCGGCATCACCACGTACTTGAAGGCGGCATCGTCGGGAATGGTGAGTAGCGCCGAGCTGTTGGAATCGGCCAGTTCGATCTTCACCATGTCCTGGGCCATGTTGGCCAGCGCATCAATCAGGTAGGTCACGTTAAAGCCGATTTCTATGGAATCGCCGCCATAGTCGATGTCGAGTTCGTCGACCGCTTCTTCCTGCTCGGCGTTGTTGGAAGCCACGCGCAGCGTGCCCGGTTCGATGTTCAGCCGCACGCCTTTGAACTTTTCGCTGGTGAGAATTGCGGTGCGCTGCAGGCTGGCCAGAAGCGGAACACGGCCCAGCAAAATAATGTTTTTGTGGTTCTTGGGAATCACGCGGTTGTAGTCGGGAAATTTTCCTTCAACCAGCTTGGTCACAAATTCCATGCCTTCAAAGCTGAATTTGGCCTGGTTGCCGGCAAACTGCATTTCGATGGCGCCTTCCTTGTCGCTGAGCAGGCGCTGCATCTCCAGCACGGTCTTGCGCGGCAGGATCACTTCCTGTTTGGGCACTTCAACATCAAACGTTGCCGACGAAAACGCCAGCCGGTGGCCGTCGGTGGCGACCAGGCTCAGCTGATTTCCTTCCGCCACAAACAGGATGCCGTTGAGGTAGTAGCGAATGTCGTGCACCGCCATGGCAAACGACACCTGATTGAGCAAGGCCTTGAGCACTTTTTGCGGCACCGAAAAAGCAGGCCCAAAGTTGGCCGCTTCCTGCACCAGCGGAAAGTCTTCAGCCGGCAGCGTCTGCAGTGTGAAGCGGCTCTTGCCGCCTTTCAAAATCAGCTTGCTTTGGGCCGACTCCAGCGACACCGTCTGCTCACTGGGCATGGAACGCAGGATGTCGATGAGCTTGCGCGCGCCCACCGTGGTGGTGAAATCACCCTCATCACCATCGAGTTCGGCGGTCGTACGGATCTGGATTTCAAGATCGCTCGTGGTGAATTGAAGCTGCGCGCCGGTCTTGCGGATCAGCACGTTGGCCAGAATCGGCAAGGTGTGCCTGCGCTCCACAATCCCGGCAACCGATTGCAGTACCGATAAAACTTTTTCCTGGGTGGCTTTCAGAACAATCATGTCTTCCTTTGTATTTATGTCTAATTCTTCAATTCAACTTGGTAGTCGTGACAAGGGCGGCTGCTCCGGTCTGTGGATAGAGCCATTTTCCCTTTTTTAATCAATCACTTGGCGCTGGTTCGCTGTATTCAGGCGACCTGGAGGGCCGTGTCCGCCATGAACAACTTTCGATTGTCTTCTGCTTCTGTGGATAAACCATCACTTGTCAAAAAGTTGTCTCCATGATGATGGCTGCGACCTTGCAAGCTTTGAATTTGAATAAAAAAGTCGTCATTTTCAGCCTTTCAGGGTTTGTTCGAGCACGTGAAGCTGCTGATTGAGTTCGGTCATCAACTGGCGTTCCGCCGACATCTTGCGTACGGCATGCAGCACGGTGGTGTGGTCGCGCCCGCCAAACAGCTCGCCAATCTCGGGCAGGCTCTTCTGCGTGAGTTCCTTGGCCAGGTACATGGCAATCTGGCGCGGCCGGGCAATGCTGGCAGGCCGCTTTTTCGAATACATGTCGGCCACCTTGATCTTGTAGTAGTCAGCTACTGTTTTCTGAATGTTTTCAACGGAAATTTGCCGGTTCTGAATCGACAGCAGGTCCCGCAAGGCTTCACGCGCCAACTGGATGGAAATCTCCTTGAGGTTAAAGCGTGAATAAGCCAGAATTTTGCGCAGCGCGCCTTCAAGCTCGCGCACATTGGAGCGAACGTTCTTGGCGACGAAAAACGCCACCTCCTCCGGCATGACGGCGCTTTCGGCCTCGGCTTTGCGGATCAGGATGGCCACGCGCATTTCCAGCTCGGGCGGCTCAATCGCCACCGTCAAGCCAGAGTCAAAGCGCGAAACCAGGCGTTCATGAATGTCGGTCAGGCCTTTGGGATAGGTGTCGCTGGTCATCACGATGTGCGACTTTTTTGTCAGCAAGGCCTCAAATGCGTTGAAGAACTCTTCCTGGGTGCGGTCCTTGTTGGCCAGAAACTGCA
>MERZ01000176.1:1684-10990 GCA_001770785.1 Burkholderiales bacterium RIFCSPHIGHO2_12_FULL_61_11 | reverse complement strand
CACGCGTTTGCGCACGTCCTGCATGCGCTCGGCATCGCGGCTGAACATTTCCACATAGGCCAGCATGTGATGGCCAAAGCTCACGGGTTGTGCCACCTGCAAATGCGTGAAGCCGGGCAGAATGACGTCGACATTTTTTTCGGCAATATCGATCAGGGCTTTTTGAAAGTCGGTCAGCAGGCCGCCTATCAGGTCGATCTCGCCGCGCAGCCACAGGCGCACGTCGGTGGCAACCTGGTCGTTTCTGGAGCGGCCGGTGTGCAGTCGTTTGCCGGCATCGCCCACAATTTGCGTCAGGCGCGCTTCAATGTTGAGATGCACATCTTCGAGGTCCAGCTTCCAGTCAAACGCGCCCGACTCGATCTCAGCGGTGATTTGCGCCATGCCTTGCTGGATGGCCGCATGGTCGGCGGGCGAGATGATGTGCTGCGCCGCCAGCATGCCGGCGTGGGCCAGCGAGCCGGTGATGTCGGCCTGCCAGAGGCGCTTGTCAAAAAGGATGCTGGCCGTGTAGCGCTTGACCAGGTCGCTCATGGGCTCGGAGAACAGGGCAGACCAGGCTTGGGATTTTTTGTCGAATTGATTCACGTCGGGCTTTCTTTCGGTCAGTCACGGGTCGGGGCAGGCCAGCGCTGGGTGCAGGCCAGTGGTGTCAAGTGCGCTATTCTGAGCGCTATTCTGGACAATAGTGTTTAAACCGATGGCGGGAAGGTCGCGACCAGTGCAATACTTATTGACTGATTTTATCTGCGCCGCGCCTGACCCAAGCGATGCTCAAAAACTTTGAAGAACCGATGAAGCCTTCGCACGATCCACCGCATTTCGCAGAGTCCACACTCCAGGGGAGCTCCATCCAGGGCGAAGAAGCGTCGCTTGGGCCATTGGTGCGTCCCAGCATGTTTGATGCCTGCCATGTCGGCGTGGTGTTGCGCGTGGTGCTGTTTGTCGAGGCCGTGGTGGGTGTGGGCGCCATGTTTGGAGCCGCTCAGGCGGTCGATTGGCTGTTGCGGTTTTCCCTGCTGACTGGCGGCGTGCTGCCCGCCACGCTGGCCTGGCTGATTGTTGTCTGTGCGTTAAAGGCCCGCCTGAACCGGCTGGAACCTTCGCGCCAGTGGCTGGCTGGCATGGTGCTGGGTGCGGTGGCGGGGCTATACGGCTGCGGCCTGCTGGACCTGATGGGGCTGCTGCAGCCGGCGCCCTGGTGGGCCAGTGCGGCTTCCGGCGCCTTGCTCTCGGCCATGGTGCTGGCAGGTCTTTTCTGGCGCACCAAGGCGCGCACTCCGGCGGCCACGGCGGCGCGGCTGGCTGAGCTGCAGTCGCGCATCAGGCCGCATTTTCTGTTCAACACGCTCAACAGCGCCATTGCCCTGGTGCGCGCCGAACCGGCCAAGGCCGAGGCTGTGCTGGAGGACTTGAGCGAGCTGTTTCGCCATGCCCTGGCTGACCCGGCCGAATCGGTCACGTTGGGGCAGGAAATCGCGCTGGCGCAACGCTACCTGGCGATTGAGCAGATCCGATTTGGCGATCGCCTGCAGGTGCAATGGAGCCTGGACGCCCGGGCCGACCCCGCCAAGCTGCCGCCGCTACTGCTGCAGCCGCTGGTGGAAAACGCCGTCATCCACGGTGTGGAGCCCAGTGCCGGCGGGGCGCAAATAAAAATCTCCACGCTCAGACGCGGCAGCACAGTGGTGATCAAGGTGACCAATTCAACCCCTGCTGGCGCGGGCGAGCGCGGCCACGGGCTGGCGCTGGCCAATGTGCGTGAACGCCTGGCCTTGCTGCATGATGTGCAGTCACAGTTCAAGACCGCTTTCAAGGATGGCGTATTTCAGGTCAGGCTGGAAATTCCCATATGAGCCTGAAAATACTCGTGGTTGACGACGAAGCGCTGGCCCGTTCCCGCCTGCGCACGCTGCTGGGCGATTGCGTGGCGCCGGCCGCGCGGGTGGCTGCGGAAGCAGCAAACGCCGTGCAAGCCATGACGGCCCTGCAGCGGGACACTTTTGACGCAGTGTTGCTGGACATCGGCATGCCGGGGCTTGATGGTATTGGGCTGGCCCAAAGCATTGCCGCTTTGCCCCAGCCGCCCGCCGTGGTGTTTGTCACGGCGCATTCCGGCCATGCCGTGCAGGCCTTCGAGCTTGAAGCCATCGACTACCTGACCAAGCCGGTGCGACTCGAGCGTTTGCAGCAGGCGCTACAAAAAGTGGAGCGACTGGCGCAATCAAGAACAACGTTACAGCCTGATTTGCCTGATGAAATGCTGATCATTCAAGACCGTGGCCGAACCGAACGGGTGCCGCTCGCCGAAGTGCTTTACCTCAAGGCTGAGCTCAAATACATCACCGTGCGCACGGCCAGTCGCAGCTACATCCTGGACGCCTCATTGAGCGAGCTGGAAGAGCGGCACGCGGGGCAGTTCATGCGCATTCACCGCAATGCGCTGATTGCGCGGCGCGCGATACGCGCACTCGAAAAGCATTTCGACCCCGAAGAAGGCGAAGGCTGGGCGGTGCGGCTCAACGGCATTGCAGAAGTGCTGGCGGTTTCAAGACGCCAGCTCAGTGCGGTTCGTGAAGCGATTGCGGGCTGATGGCGAGCCTCCCGCATCGTCTTTCAGGGACGCTCGCCGGTCCTTTCCGGTGCCTGCGTCCTACACGGTCTCATGGGCCCTTCGGTTTGAATCAATTCATGACAACGGTGGAGACTGCTCCGCGTTACCTATTGCCGGTCAATGCGGCTGCATCAGCGGATTTTTTCAAGGAACACGATGACTGAAGATCTGATTTTGGACGCCCCGGTGGTCAAACCCGCGGCGGCGGCGTTGAGCGAGCCGGACCGGACGCTGATTCACATGCCGGTGGACATCCGGAATATGTCGCTGGTGGTGCTGGCCGTTTTGGCCAGTGTTTTCATGCTTCAATGGGCGAAGGACGTCTTTATTCCGGTCATGCTCAGCGTTTTGTTCAGCTATGCGCTGTCGCCCCTGGTCAACTGGATGGAGCTCAAACACGTGCCGCGCTGGTTGGGCGCCGCCGTGCTGCTGCTGGCGATTTTCGGTGCGATCGGATCGACCGCATATTCGCTCAGGGATGAGGCGACGCAATTGGTAGAAGCGCTGCCGGCGGCGGCGCAAAAATTTCGGCAAGCCGTGAAGCCACGCAGCGGCGTATCCAAGAGCGCGCTGGAAACCGTGCAGAAGGCCGCGTCGCAAATTGAACAGGCGGCGCAAGAGAATGCCTCGCCCGGCAGCACGCGCGGCGTCACGCGGGTGGTGGTCGAAACCTCGCGATTTAATGTCAGGGACTATTTGTGGACCGGCACGATCGGCCTGCTCACCTTGCTGGGCCAGACCATCGTGGTCATTTTTCTCACCTATTTTTTAATGATTTCTGGCGACACCTTTCGCCGCAAGCTGGTCAAGCTGGCAGGTCCGCGCCTGAGCAGCAAGAAAATCACGCTGCAGGCGCTGCACGAAATTACCAGCCAGATCCAGCGCTATTTGCAAGTGCAAGTCCTGACCAGCGCGCTGGTGGGGGTACTGGCCTGGCTGGGTCTGCTGGCCATCGGACTGGACAACGCCGCGGTGTGGGGGATTGTGGCTGGCGTGCTCAACCTGGTGCCTTATGTCGGCACCCTGATCACCGCCGCAGCTTCGGCGCTGGTCGGTTTTTTGCAGTTTGGCTCGCTCAACATGGCCTTGGCGGTGGCTGGCGTCTCGCTGGTCATACACACCGTCGTTGGCAACCTGGTCACGCCCTGGCTGACCAGCCGCACCAGCCAAATGAGCCCGGTGGCGGTGTTTGTCGGCTTGCTCGCGTGGGCGTGGCTGTGGGGCGTTTGGGGACTGCTGTTGGGTATCCCCATCTTGATGATCGTCAAGGCCATTTGCGACCGGGTCGATGACCTGAAACCGATTGGCGAGTTTCTGGGCTCCTAGTGGCGATGCGGCGGCAGCTCAACTACCTGACCAAAATAGTTTAAGCCTTTTTGGCCTCTAGCCCAATGGTTACGGGCATGAGGAGCTATTAAATTTGTAGTATATTTTTTAGGGACTCGTTGTCACTGCGACCGGCTCGGCACCGCAAGGTCTGGTGGCTGCGCCGACATCGCTTCGCCGCGCACCAGCAGCACAGCCTGCGGCGGCAAGCGGTCGAGCTCTACCCACTCGCCCCAGTCCAGCAGCTGGTCGGCCTTCAACGCGGGCAGCTTGTGCAGGTCGCGCTGCCAGTGCACGGTGATGTCGCGCCCCTGCAATTTCAGGCGAATTTCCACAATGGGCCAATGCGCCGGCAGGCGCGGCGACAGCGACAGCCGGCCCGGCTGCACGCTCAGGCCGAGCAGCGTTTCCAGGGCCGCGCGGTAAAGCCAGGCGGCCGATCCGGTGTACCAGCTCCAGCCGCCGCGGCCGACGTAGGGCGCGGCGCTGTAGATGTCACCGGCCATCACGTAAGGCTCGATTTCGTAGGCAGGGCCGCGCTCGGAATGCTGGCTGCGGTGCGCCGGGCTGAGAGCCTCAAAGCTGTTCCAGGCACCCTCGGTGTCGCCGCTGAGAGCCTGGGCCATCAGCGCCCAGACGCCAGCGTGCGAATATTGACCGCCGTTTTCACGCACGCCCGGCGGGTAAGCCTGGATGTAGCCGGGGTTGTTGGCGGAATGCTGCAAGGGCGGATCGAGCAGGCGCAGCAGGCCGGCTTTCTCATCGACCAGCTGAGTCTTCAGTGATTGCATGGCCGGCGTCGTGAAAGCCGCCGTGGAAGCGCCGGACAGCACGCTCCAGGCCTGCGCGATCAGGTCGATGCGGCATTCGTCGTTGGCGCTTGAACCCAGCGGCGCGCCGTTGTCGAAAAAGGCGCGGCGGAACCAGGCGCCGTCCCAGCCGGCATCGTGCAGCGCGGCGACCCAGCCGCTGCGCGCCTCAAGCCAGCGCGCCGCGCGGGTGTCGTCGCCGCGCGCTTTGGCCAAGGGCGCAAAGCCAGCGACGACGCTGCACAGGAACCAGCCCAGCCAGACCGACTCACCGCGGCCCTCGTTGCCAACGCGGTTCATGCCGTCGTTCCAGTCGCCGCTGCCCATCAGCGGCAAGCCATGCACGCCGACTGCCAGGCTGCGGTCCAGGGTGCGTGCGCAATGCTCATAGACGCTGGCCGACTGCGCGCTGATGTGCGGCGCGTAGTAGGCGTCCTCGTCGCCCTCGGGTATCGGTGGGCCCTCAATGAAGGGGGCGGCCTCGTCGAGCAGGGCCGCGTCGCCAGTCAGCGCCACATAGTGCGCGCAGGCGTAAGGCAGCCAGAGCAGATCGTCGGAAAAATGCGTGCGCACGCCTGCGCCGCCCGGCGCGTGCCACCAGTGCTGGACATCGCCTTCGGGGAATTGGCGCGAGGCATTGAGCATGATTTGCTCGCGCAGCCGTCCCGGCTCGGCCAGGCCCAGGGCCATCGCGTCCTGCAATTGATCCCGAAAACCAAAAGCGCCGCCCGCCTGATAGAACCCGGCCTTGGACCAGAGGCGGCACACCACGGTTTGATAGAGCAGCCAGCGGTTGATCAACGCGTCGAACAGCGGGTCGGGCGTTCGCACTTGCACTTTGCCCAGTAGTTGCGACCACCAAGCCTTGACTTCGGCCAGTGCCGCGCTGGTATCGCGCTGCGCCCAGTTCAGGGCCAACTGTTCTGCGGCAGCTGCGTCCGCCCCGTGGCCCAGGATGAAACTGAAGGCCAGTGTGCCACCGCCGGTCAGCCTGAACTCGCCGGCCAGGGCGGCGCAGGGATCAAGCGCGCCGCCACTGCGTTGCTTGAGGGTATCGGGGAGCACCAATCGCCCCAGCGTGTCGAAGAATTCGCCGCGATGACAGGTCCATTGCATCGCGGTTGCCGTGCCGTCTGTGCCGAGAAAAGCCAGAAAGGCCGTTGAACCGCCGAAGCCGCCCTGGCTTTCGCGCTGCTTGGCGAACACGGCCGCCTGCGCGGGGCTTTTCCATGTGTGCAGCGTACGCCTTGCGCCGAGTGCCTCGCCCATCTGCCATTCCACCATCGCCACGGTGCGCAAGCGTCGCCGCCCGACACCTTCCAGCCGAACGCGAACCTGCACCACTTTCACCGCCTCGCTCAGGTTGGCAAAGAAAGTCGTTTCCACTTGCAGGTCGCCGTGCCGCCCTTCAAACACCGAATAACCCTGGCCATGGCGCACCCGCCAAAGGCTTTCCGGCGCTGTTAAGAAAGACGGCGCCAATGGAAACACCTGACCGCTGTCCAGGTCCTGCAGCAGCCAATGCTCGAAGGCGGGGTCGCGCACCGGGTCGTTGGACCACGGCGTGAGCTGGTGCAGTCGGCTATTGCCAGCCCAGGTGTAGCCGCTGCCCGTTTCCGATACCTGAAAACCGAACGCCGGGTTGGCGATGATGTTGACCCAGGGCCTGGGCAAGGTCTGGCCGCCTTGCAGCTCAAAGCGGAATTCGCCGCTTTCGGGGTCGAAGTGGCCCGTAGGTGCCGAGCTGCTTTGGGTCCCGGTTTCTGGCAGCTGGCCGGAAAGGGGGTTGCGGGCCACCGCGCTGCTCTGATGTGGCAGCCAGCTCTCGCGCAATGCCGCCACCTGCACTTCCAGCGGTCGGCCATCGGCGATGAGCACGACACGCGCCAGCCCGGCCAGCGCGGCCTGCTCGGTAGCGCTCGTGTCCTGCTCGCGCAGCAGGTAAAAGCCGGCGGCGTCACTGGGAGGGAAGCTGTCTTGCACGGTCTGCATCAGCCGATGGCGCAGCGCCAGAATGTCGCGCTGCAGGGGCATCAGGTAAGCGTGGGGCTCGCTATTGAGCACCACGACGTCAACCATCAGGCCGCCGAAGGTCCACCAGGGCTGCGCTCGCATCAGCGAATGCACCAGCGGCATGCCGCTGGGCGAATGGATGCGCACCAGCACGATGGGCTTGTCCCCCGAAATGCCAAAACGCCAGAGCTGGCGCTGGTCGAGCGGCGTGTATTCGGCGGCGGCTGGCCGCGGCGTGCTGTACATGAGCGCCGTGCTCAGGTCCTGCAGCGCCAGGGTTTTCTCGGGAGTCATCGCCAGGTCGCGCAGCCGCACCTGGGCCAGCGTGGCGGCCATGCGGGTGGCGCGCTCGATGTGCATCGGCTGCAGGTACTTGTCGATGCGCGCCGCCAGTTCGTCTTCGGTTTCGGCAGCGGCCGTGGCGAAGCTCAGCCTGGCCACGGCGCCAGGCAACAGCCGCAGCTTCAGGCGCAGTCTGGCCACCGGATCAAGGCCATTGATCGGGCTGCCGTTGGCGTCCTGGGTTTGGGCCAGCAGGGCCGGCTGATGCGCCGGGTGGTTGCGGCCAGCGAACAGCCGGCGATCGGCGATGCAGTCCATCGAAAGCAACTCGGCGTCGGCTTCGGCCAGGAAATGCGATACCGCCATTTGCGGCTCGCCGTTCAGCCGCGGCCGACGCGTCAGCATGAGGGCGCGCCATTGCGGTTTCCAGCGGGTCTGCACGAAAAGGTTGGAAAAAGCCGGGTGCGTTTCATCGGCGCGCGGGTCGGCCAGCACGGCCTCAAAGCAGGAGACCAGTTCCAGGATCTGTTCGGTGCTGCCTATGTTGTGCAGTGTCACCGTGCGCAGTTCGGTGTCATCCTCGGGGCTGACCAGCACGGTGATGCTCGCGATCAGGTCACCATCGTGCGCCTCGAACTGCACCCGGTCGGCCAGGAAGCGCGCCTGGTAGCGCCAGCCCGGCCCCGGTGCCGGTGCGGCGGTGAGGGAAACGACCGTGCGCTGGTCGTTCCGGCGCAGGTAGAAGAAGCTGCCGT
Organism: Burkholderiales bacterium RIFCSPHIGHO2_12_FULL_61_11; assembly: GCA_001770785.1. Lineage (GTDB taxonomy): Bacteria > Pseudomonadota > Gammaproteobacteria > Burkholderiales > Burkholderiaceae_C > Polaromonas. The sequence goes on along the minus strand of MERZ01000176.1, from coordinate 3,191 downwards.
AGCTGTCGCGCAGCAGGTCATCGCGCCAGCGCGAAACGTTGCGGCCCCGCCAGCGGCTGACGCCGGCGCCGCTGGCGTGCAGGGCGACGTTGTAGTGCCCATTGGAGAGCAGGTGGGTGGGTTTCCAGCCGGGCGTGAGCGGGTTCACGTCCCGCGACTGGAATACCGGCTCCGCCAGATAGCCACTGGGTTCGGGGGGCAGGCGCGGGTCGGCGCTTTCGACGATCTGGCGCGGGCAACGCTCATGCAGCAGTGCCTCGTGCGCCGCTACCTGCGGCTCGGCGGCGAACCAGCGCCGGGGCGCGTCCAGGCACAGCACGTTGCACAGCGCCGCCAGCGACATGCCCTGGTGGTGTGCCATGAATGCCTCGACCAGGCTGAAAGCCTGTTTTCCTGGCTGGCGCGACACGGTGAAGTCCAGCGCCTCGAACAGACCGAGTTCGCCGCGCGCACCCAGCCGCTCCAGCCGCTGTAGATTCCTCACGGATTGACCCGGATCGAACAAGCTGGCCAACAAGCTGGCATAAGGCGCGACGACCCGGTCGGAGGGCGGCGTTCGCCGCAGCGCCAGGCGCGGCACGCCGAAGGGCGAATACTGGTAGGCCAGTGAATGGTCCTGCGCGAAATAGCCCGATTCCGACATGCCCCACGGCAAGGAATGCGCGGCACCAAAAGCCCGCTGTTCGGCCACTGCCGAGCGCGCCGCCGTGTGCAGCAAGCCGTGCTCGGGTTCGGGCATCAGCAGCGATGGCATCAGGTACTCGAACATGGACCCTGACCACGATTTCAGCCCGGGCGCCACGCCCACCGACAGGAAGGGCCGACCCAGCGCGGCCCAGTGGCGGCGTGGCACGTCGCCCTTGGCGATGGCCAGGAAGCTGGTCAGCCGCGACTCGGACGCCAGCAGGTCGTAATAGCTCGCGTCGAGTGCCTGCTCCTCGACGCGCAGGCCGATGTGGAAAAGGTGGCGCTTGCGGTCGTACAGGACACGGAAGTCCATGGCCGCGTACAACGCCTGGCAGCGTCCAGCCAGACGCGACAACGCGGCCTGCGCCAGCTTGTCGTCGTCTTTGCCCTGCGCCAGGCTGATGCAGGCCTGCGCCACCGCCAGCAGCAGGCCGGCCAGATTGCCGCTGTCGACGCAAGAGACATAGGCGGGCTGCAGGACTTCGAGCGTGCGGGTGTCGTACCAATTGAGCAGGTGGCCATAGTGCTTGGGGCAGCGTTCAATGCTGTACAGCGCGGCCTCAAGGCGGCTGATCAGCTCGCCCGTGGTGATCCAGCCGAACTCGCGCGCGCAGCAGACGGCCAGCAGGTATAAGCCCACGTTGGTCGGCGATGTCCGGTGCGCCAGCGCGGCCTCGGGCACGAGCTGCAGGTTGTCCGGCGGCAGATGGTTGTCCTCGGGACCCACGCAGCGCTCAAAGAAGCGCCAGGTGTCGCGTGCCAGGGTCTGCAGGTAAAGCCGGTCCTCCTCACCCAACTCCTCTCTTAGCCGCTGTGTGGT
>MERZ01000176.1:0-1655 GCA_001770785.1 Burkholderiales bacterium RIFCSPHIGHO2_12_FULL_61_11 | reverse complement strand
GCCGGTGCATGCTGGCGTGCGAATGCCGCGAGCTCGCCGCTAGCCGCCGCCTGGGCCTGCGCGGCGGTGGTCCACTCGAGCAGACCGCGATGGCTCACCGCCATGCGCCAGAGCGAACGGAAAGTAGCGTCCAGCAGCAGCACTGCTTGCTCCGCGATCTGGCTGAACTGCCAGGCGGCACTGCCGAAGGCGCGCAGCAGTTCGCTGCTGCCCTCACGAAAAAAGTGAGGCCAGGCAATGCCCCGGCGCGTCGGCACCAGTCCGGCCAGCGCTCCGAGCAGCGGCCCGGCCAGCAATGCGATGAGTGCCACCCACAGCGCCGTGGTCAGTGTCAGCGTCCCGGTGAACACGACCCACGCGAGCAAGCCGAAAATGGCGGGTACGACCAGTGAGCGGCGCAGGTTGTCGGCCATCTTCCACAAGCCCAGCGCGTCTACGCCATAGTGCCTGGCGCGCCACATGAGGGGCAGCAGTTGCCAGTCGCCGCGGGTCCAGCGGTGCATGCGCGAAGCGGCCACGCCCGCGTGGTGCGGATGCTCTTCAAGCAGGGTGACATCGCTGACAAAGCCGCAGCGCGCGATGCTGCCTTCCAGCAGGTCGTGGCTCAGCACCAATTCCTCGGGCAGACGGTCGGCTAGCACCGCGTGTATCGCCTCGACGTTCAGCAAGCCCTTGCCGCTAAAGCTGCCAGTGCCGAACAGATCCTGATAGAGGTCGGAGACGCCACTGTTGTAGGGATCAATACCGCACTGGCCGGCAAACAGCTGATGGTAGGGGGTGCGCTCTGCCGGGCCCGGCAGGGGTATGACGACGCGCGGCTGCAGGATTCCGTAGCCGCCGACCACGCGGCGCGAAACGACATCGACCTGCGGCGCGTTCAGCGGGTGGGCCGCCACGGCCACCAGCTCGCGCAGAGCGCCGGGCGGCAGGCCGGTGTCGCTGTCGAGCGTGACAACATAGCGAATGCCGTCGGCCAGCCGGAGTCCCTGCGCCATCGGAGTGAAGCCATCCAGGCTGCCCGTGGCCAGCGTGCGCAGCAATTGCTCCAGTTTGCCGCGCTTGCGCTCCCAGCCCAGCCAGCGTTGCTGGGTCTTGCACCAGCTGCGCGGCCGGTGAATCAATAGAAAGCGCGTCGCTGCGCCGCTCGGTGCCGGATAGCGCGCATTGAGCGTCGCCACCTGAGTCAGCGCATCGCCGAGCAGGGCGGCATCCCCGGGCAGACGGGCGCTGGGCGCGTCGGCCCAGTCTGTCAGCAGGGCGAACTGCGCTTCGTGCTCGCGGTTGGCCAGCCAGTGCAATTCGAGCCGCTGCGCCAGTTCCCGGGTGGCTGCCGTGGACGTCAGCAGCGTGGGGATCACGACCAGCACGCGGTGCTCAGGCGGAATGCCACCGCCAAAGTCCAGTCGCGGCAGGAAGCCTACCTTCAGCGACTCGGCGATCAGGCGATTCACCAAGGCTGCGGCGGCTTCGGACGCCGGCCAGGCCAGCAGGAACAGGGCGAGCGCAGCTTGCCAGCCGTGCTCGCCACCGTGCCGCGCAGCTTCCAGCACTATGAGCACCGTGCCCAGTGCAATGGCGGCCACATAGAGGGGCAGGCGCCAGCTGCGCGGGCCGGGAAATAGCCAGGCGCCACGCGGGAGATCGGAAGAGCGTCG
>MERZ01000175.1:3764-6430 GCA_001770785.1 Burkholderiales bacterium RIFCSPHIGHO2_12_FULL_61_11 | reverse complement strand
AGCCCGAGCCGGCGCGTCACCAGCAGGCGCACCAAGATGATGCCGAGCAGCGCCGCCACGAAGCGGCGCCAGTCGGCGCCGCCAATCCAGTAGAGGCCACCCAGCAACAAGGCCAGGCGCAGGACCAGGCTGGCCAGCAGCCACAAGGGCGCCCAGCGCAGCGCGGGCAACCGGCGCACCGTCGCCCACAGCCCAAGAAAATACAGCAGGCCGAGCATGGCACCGGAGACAAACGCCGCGGTTAACGCCAAGGCGATATTTAGCCCCTCAGTCATGCCGGTTCTCCTGTTTGATCCAGTACCAGGCATTGGCGCATCCCAGCGCGACGCCGGCTATGAGCAGCGTCAATGTCCAGGACACCTGGCCAGGAAACGTACGATCCAGCCATAAGCCGAGCGCGATGCCGATCACGGTCGGCACCGCGACCGACCAGCCGACCAGGCCGAACATGCCAAGCCAGAACCAGGGGCCCCGGTCGGCCTCGCGCCGGGCCCGCAGCTTGCGCAGCGCCTTGCGCTGCACCGCCTCGCCAAAGCGCGTCTGCGGGCTGGCCGGCCCCGGCTGCTCATTGTCAGCGTGCTGCTCCTCAACCATGCAGGTGCTCCTTCAGCTCGAGAAAGCGGTGCAGGGCGGCCGCTTCCAGTCGCGCCAGCGCGCTTCGGGCCTGCCGTTCCTGCTCGTCGAGCGCATGGAATTCCTCGGCCACCGTCGCCCTCAATGCGTCCAGGCTGCGGTGGGCCACCGCGTTGCGGGTCGACACCAGCACCTGCGGCCCGACCTTGACCAGCGTGCCCTCGTCCACCGCGAGAAAATGTTCTCCCCGCGGCGTCCAGTACGACAGGATGCCCGGCGCCAGCGCGGTCACGAAGTCCACGTGCCTGGGCAGCAGACAGAAGGAGCCATTTTGGGCCTCGGCGATCACCTTGGTCACCGCTTCATCGACCAGCACCAGGGTCGGCAGCAAGACTTTGAGCCGCATCAGCAGGCCTCCTGTTTTTTTGCTTCGTCGACGGCGCCGATCATGTACAGCGCCCGTTCCGGGTAGTGCGCAAACTCGTCCGCCAGTATCCGCTCGCAGCCTTCGATGGTTTGCTCCAGCTCCACCATCTTGCCGGCGTGACCGGTGAATTGCTCGGTGGTGAAAAACGGCTGGGTCAGAAAGCGCTCCAGGCGGCGTGCCTGGCTGACGGTGTCGCGGTCTTTCTGCGACAGTTCCTCCAGCCCCAGCATGGCAATGATGTCCTTCAGGTCTTCGTACTCGGCAAAGGCCCGCCGCACCGCCAGGGCGACCCGGTAGTGGCGCTGACCAACCACCGTCGGACTGAGCATTTTCGAGTCGGATCGCAGGGGGTCCACGGCCGGATACAGGCCCTGGCTGGCACGCTTGCGCGACAGCACGATGGAGGCTGATAGATGGGCGAAGGTATGGGTGGCAGAGGGGTCGGTCAGGTCGTCGGCCGGCACGTAGACCGCCTGCACCGAGGTGATAGACGCGCTGGCCGAGCTGCAAATGCGCTCTTCCAGCTCAGCCAGTTCGGTGGCCAGCGTGGGCTGATAGCCGACGCGTGACGGAATACGCCCCATCAGCCCGGAGACCTCCATGCCGGCCTGCACGAAGCGAAAGATGTTGTCGATCAGCAGCAGCACGTCTCGCCGCTGTGTGTCGCGGAAGTGTTCGGCCACCGAGAGCGCGGCGTGTCCGACCCGAAAGCGCGCGCCGGGCGCCTCGTTCATCTGCCCGAAAATCATCACCGTTTTGTCCAGCACCCCCGCCGCCTGCATCTCCCGGTACAGCTCCTCCGCTTCGCGGCAGCGCTCGCCGATGCCGCAGAACAGGCTGACGCCGGAGTAGCGGCCCACCATGTTGTGGATCATTTCTGTGATGAGTACCGTCTTGCCGACGCCGGCGCCGCCAAACAGCCCGCCCTTGCCGCCTTGTTCCAGCGGCGCCAGCAAGTCAATCATCTTGATGCCGGTGGTGAAAGTGGCGGTGCTGGTGGTGCGTTGCGACAAGGGCAGCGGTGGGCGCTGGATCGGCAGACGTTGCTGCGTTGCCAGCTCGCCTTTGCCGTCGATGGCTTGGCCGAACACGTTGAGCATGCGTCCCAGCAGCGCTTCACCGACCGGGATTTCCAGCGGGTGCCCGGTGTCCGTGACCAGCATGTCGCGCGCCAGGCCGCGGGTCGGCGTCAGTGCGATGGTGCGCACCAGGTCGGCACCCAGATGGCCCTGCACTTCGAGCACGATTTCGTTCTTGTCGCCGCTGCGCAAGGCCTGCCGGGGTGGCGGCAATTGCGCCGCAAAGCGTACGTCCACCACACTGCCGCGCACCGCAACAATCCGGCCATGGTTAAGCTGCATCAGGGGCGGCGGCGGCGTCAGGGCAGTCATGTTCAATGGCGGAGGGGACATTGCGGCACCGCTCGGAGGCAAGCCCGAAGTGCCGCAGCGTCTTAACGAATGAAAGGGACTTCCCCGTCCCGAGCGAGCCGCGCGTCGTGAGACTTGCGGTTTACGGCATCAAAGTGCCACGATGGGAAGTGCGTACTTTTCATCAACTTACTCGGAAGGGGAAATCATGGCCATTATCACCATCGGAATCGATCTCGCCAAGAACGTTTTTGCCGTACACGGCGTAGATGAGTTTGGCGGGCCCGCGCTGGTGC
>MERZ01000175.1:0-3741 GCA_001770785.1 Burkholderiales bacterium RIFCSPHIGHO2_12_FULL_61_11 | reverse complement strand
TTGCTGGAACTCATCGCCAAATTACCACCGTGTCTCATTGGCATCGAAGCCTGCTCCGGCGCTCACCACTGGGCACGCGAATTTGCCAAGTTCGGTCACACGCTTCGATTGATGGCGCCCAAGTTCGTCGCACCTTACCGCCTGTCTGGCAAGAAAGGAAAGAATGACGCCGCCGATGCCGCTGCCATCTGTGAAGCTGTCACCCGCCCCAACATGCGTTTTGTGCCAGTGAAGACCGAAGACGCACAAGGCCAGTTGTGCATCCATCGGGTGCGCCAAGGTCTGGTCGAAGATCGCACCGCCTGCATCAACCGCATCCGGGGGTTGCTCAGTGAATTTGGTATTGTGTTGCCGCTCAAAGCTGCCACGGTACGCAAAGAAGCCGCACGGCACCTGGAAGACCTGCCCGGCTGGGCAAATACCGCTGTGGGTGATCTATTGAGCGTACTGCACCAGCTCGATGAGCGTGTGGCCCAGTACGACGCCCATGTCAAACAAATGGCCCGTGCCGATGCGCGCGCCAAGCGCCTGATGGACATGCCCGGCATCGGTGCGACTACCGCCAGCGCCTTGCTGGCCAGCATCGGCAACGGTCATGACTTCAATGCAGGCCGTCAACTCGCAGCCTGGCTGGGCCTGGTGCCAGGGCAATACAGCTCAGGCGGCAAGCAGCGTCTGGGGCGCATCACCAAAGCCGGCGACCCGTACCTGCGCACCTTGCTGATCCTGGGAGCGCGAGCAGTGCTGGCCAGCGCCAAGAACAAGACAGACCGCATGAGCCGCTGGGCAATCAGTCCGCAGGAGCGTCGTGGTTACTGGCGCGCGGTGGTGGCCATTGCGGCCAAGAACGCGCGCATGTGCTGGGCGGTGCTGGCCAAAGGGGAAGATTTCAAGCTAACAGCGTAGCTTGGCTGACACTCGTTAAGACGCCACATCTCAACAAAGGGAGTGTTGCAGAACAACAATTTCTATTTCGCCGCGTGATGCTTGAGCGTTGATGAGTCAAGGTTTGGACCTGCGTGGGGAGTGCTCGAATACATTACGGAGACGCCGTGACGCCGTGACGGCGACCTCGACTAACGAATGGAGCCCCCACGCGCGTCTTTCATCAGGGTCCGCAGCAACAAGACAAGCTGCATCAAGGCCGTTTGTAGTTTCGCAGTCCGCACACCTTGTTTCATCAGGCAACGCCGCAAAGCGCAGTGGGTGGGAATTGGAAGACCAGCGTTCCGGTGTTAATCGCTTCGCGATTCAACCCCGGATGGGATTCTGTTTGACAAATGTGGGGAAGTCCTTGTCGACGCTCATCAACTTCGCACAGTCCGCGACCCGGCACCACGATGTGCGAGGCAAAGCCGCCCTGAATGTCATTTCCCGGCATCTTCTGCGCGCGGCAGATCGGCTGCAAGCCGCGCTGGCACAAGTCGCACTCGCCACACGGCAACACAGCCGGTACGATCACCGCCTTGCCAATCCAGCCTTCGGCACCAGCACCGGCGGCTACCACATGGCCACTGATTTCATGGCCGGAGGGTGAGTGGCAGGCTGGCGTTGGCGCGCACGCCGTCGTAGTAGTAACCGAGGTCAGTGTGGCAAACGCCGCAGCCGGCAATCGCCACCACCACTTCATCGGCTGCGGGCTCTGCAGCAAACGCGACACGCTCGAACGACGCCGCCAGGCTTGCTCATCTGCCAACGGTAAGCATTAATGCTCATGACTTGTGTCTCCTGCACTTATCTGAAATCAGAGTTGCATATTGGATCACTCTCAGGCTTGACCGCAACGCTTGCTAGGTTTATTATTGCATAACAGTACTGAAATACCATCAATCTTTTGGAATGATTGTTTCGACACAGAATGAGCAGTTACTGACCTGGACCAAACTCAGGTGAGAATTTAATCACTCGGGGACGGAACTGGCGAACATCCGATGATCACGGTTTGCCAATACTGTCTGGCCTGCACAGCCCCAGATTCGCTACCACCAGAAGTCAGGAGAACATCTTGAAAACACAGACCACAACAGCGCAAACCAGTGTATCGATTGCGCTTGCTGGCAGCGGCGGCAGCGGCGTAATGACCGCCGGCACCGTCTTGCTGGCAGCAGCAGCCAAAGCCGGAGCGTATGGATTGATGGTGCGCACCAGTGGACCGCAAATACGTGGCGGCGAGGCGGCGGCCCTTTTGCGACTGGGCCCCCAGGCCATGAGCTCACTGGACGACGGCTTTGATCTGCTGCTGGCCATCGATTGGCAAAATGTCAACCGCTTTGCCGACGAGATCGTGCTTGGGCCACATAGCGTGCTGATTGGCGACCCGGACGAAGGCGAGATGCCCGAAGTGTTCAAGGCCACTGGCGCGCGGTTTGCGCCCTTGAGCATGAAGAAGATGGCCAAGGCCATTCCGGGCAGCTGGGTCAACATGATTGCGCTGGGCCTGTCGGGCAAGCTTGCCGGGTTGCCCCTGCAGGCCTTGCAGGACGCGGTGCGCGAGTCGTGGAAAAAACCCGATACCCTGGAGGCCAACCTCAAGGCGGTAGCGGCCGGCGCTGCCGCCGCCGCAGACATTGCCGCAAGCTTTGCTGGCAACGGCTGGCAGATGGCGCAATTGCAGGTCGCCACCCTCAGTCCCAAGCCGCGATGGATGATTAGTGGCAATGAGGCGGCGGGCTTTGGCGCCCTTCGCGGTGGCGTGCGCTTTGTGGCAGCCTACCCCATCACCCCCGCCACCGAGGTGCTGGAGTGGCTGGCCCCCAAGCTGGTGGCGGTAGGCGGCACCCTGCTTCAGGCCGAAGACGAGCTGGCCTCCATCAACATGATCATCGGCGCGTCTTATGGCGGCGTGCCCTCACTCACTGCCACCTCCGGGCCGGGCCTGTCGCTGATGACCGAGGCAATTGGACTGGCCGTCGCGTCCGAAGTGCCGATTGTGGTCGTGGACGTGATGCGCGGCGGACCGTCCACCGGCATTCCGGCAAAAAGTGAACAGAGCGACCTGTCGTTTGCCGTCAGCGGCCTGCACGGCGACGCACCACGGCTGGTGGTGGCGCCGACCTCGATTGGCGACTGCCTGGGTGCCACCCAATGGGCTGTACAACTGGCCGAGGCGTTGCAGGCACCGGCCATCGTTCTGTCAGACCAGTTCATGGGCCAGTCGCGCGCCATCATTGATCGACCAGTGGACGCAGCTTACATGGACAAACGCCTCACGGCCGAGGCAAACACGCCGGACTACAAACGTTATCGCAACACCGCCTCCGGCGTGTCACCGATGGCCATCCCCGGCACCGAGGGCGTGAGCTACACCGCCGACGGGCTGGAGCACTCCGAAGAGGGCATACCCAGCAGCCAGTCACGCGACCATGTGCTGCAGCTCGACAAACGTCAACGCAAGCTCGACCTGTTCGACTATGGCCCCTACTGGGCGGACCTGGAGGGCGACGGTGACGCGGTCGTGATCACCTTTGGTTCGACCAGCAGTGCGGTGCGCGAGGCCATCGCCCGCGCCAAGGTACAGGGCGTCAACTTGCGGCTGGTGGCGCTGCGCCTGTTGGCGCCAACACGCCCCGAACAGATGGCGACCGCCATGCAAGGGGCGCAACGCATCATCGTGGTGGAGCAAAACCACGGTGCCCAATTGTTTCGCTACCTGCGTGCCTGGTATGACTTTCCGGTACCACCCGCGACATACCACCGTCCCGGGCCGCTGCCGCTGCGCCCCGGCGAACTCTTGACCGCCTT
>MERZ01000174.1:10736-11177 GCA_001770785.1 Burkholderiales bacterium RIFCSPHIGHO2_12_FULL_61_11 | reverse complement strand
CGGTCAGCGCGCCCAGCCGCTCCGATAGTTCCACCACCGGCTGGTGCGTGAAACCGGCCAGCATGACGTGATCAAGCTGCTCCAGTTGGTCGCGCAATGCCGCCTTGATGTGCGGATGGTTGTGGCCAAAAAGGTTGACCCACCATGAACTGATGCCATCCAGGTAGCGCTTGCCCTCAAAGTCATGCAGCCACACGCCGTCGGCCCGGGCAATGGGAACCAGTGGCACTGGCGGCAGCCCTGCCGGGGAGTGGTGCAGCTTCATCTGCGTGCAGGGGTGCCAAACGTGACGCAGGCTGCGCTCAATCATCGAGCCGTTGTCCATGGAGGCTCCCAAAGCGATCGGGGCAGTCAAGGGCGCTGCACCGCAATGGTCGAGCGCATTTCCTGGATGCGGTTGTCGGGGTTGACGAACACCAGCTTGGGTTTGAAATCAGCGAT
>MERZ01000174.1:9497-10725 GCA_001770785.1 Burkholderiales bacterium RIFCSPHIGHO2_12_FULL_61_11 | reverse complement strand
GCACGGCGCGCCGCCGAGCCATTCACCGAGATGATGCGGCTGCCGCGTTCGGCCCGGATCCCGTAGGTGATGAAGCGCTCGCCGTTGTTGATGTTCCAGATATGGACTTGCTCGTTTTCAGCCAGGTTGGCGGCGTCCAGCAGGTCTTCGTCAATGGCGCAGGAGCCTTCATAATTGAGCTCGCAGTGGGTGACGGCGGCGCGGTGGATTTTGGATTTAAGGAGGGTTCTGAACATGGTGAGAACAAATTAAGGTCAACAAGAAACAGATTGCGCAGCCATGGCTGGCAGGTCATGTTTTCCCGGGCCTGTAACATTCTGGCCTTGCCCAGGAACATTGACATAGTTTAGGGCACGCTACGATGTCGTTTTTTTGACTCAAATTGCTGATGAAAAAATCATTTAATTTTTCTGCCGAGGCGCTTGACCAGTTGGCCCGGGCCGATGCGGCGCGTGCGCTGGCCGAAGATGTGGGCGCGGGCGATTTGACCGCTGCCCTGATTGATCCTGCCGCCCAGGCACGCGCGCAGCTGCTGGCGCGGGAAAACGCCGTGCTGTGCGGCAGTGCCTGGGTGCAGGCGGCGTTCAGGCAGCTCGATCCGCAGGCCAGACTGGTGTGGCATGTGAAAGACGGCGAGCCTTGTGCGGCCAATCAGGTGGTATTCGAGGTGCATGGCCAGGCCCGGGCCCTGTTGACGGCCGAGCGCACGGCACTGAATTTTTTACAGCTGTTGAGCGCTGTTGCCACCAAAACAGCGGCCTACGTCGCCGTTGTTGCAGGGACCCGGGCAAAAATAGTGGACACCCGCAAGACGCTGCCGGGCCTGCGTCTGGCGCAGAAATACGCGGTGCGCAGCGGCGGCGGAACCAACCACCGCGTGGGCTTGTATGACGCCGTGCTGATCAAGGAAAACCACATTGCCGCGGCGGGTGGCATCCGGCAGGTGTTGCAGCATGCTGCGCAGATCGCTGAGCAGGCTGATTTTGTGGAAATTGAAGTGGAAACGCTGGAGCAACTGGCCGAGGCGCTGAGCGCCGGCGCCCGCATGGTGCTGCTCGACAATATGGACCTGGCGACGCTGCGCGAGGCGGTGCGCCTCAATGCGGGCCGGGCGATTCTGGAAATTTCGGGCGGCGTCACGCTGGAGGGCCTGCGCGCCCTGGCCGAAACCGGCGTTGACCGGATTTCCATCGGCACGCTGACCAAGGACGTGCAGGCGATTGATTTT
>MERZ01000174.1:3138-9482 GCA_001770785.1 Burkholderiales bacterium RIFCSPHIGHO2_12_FULL_61_11 | reverse complement strand
GGTCAGTTGCAGCACGCATCACGCCTGGGCGCGGGTGCCCGTCGAGCCGACGCAGGCCGAGCGCGCCGAACTGAAAGACCGCATCCGCGGCCTGCTGAAAAGCCGAAATGCCGTGATGGTGTCGCATTACTATGTCCACCCCGATCTGCAGGACCTGGCCGAGGAAACTGGCGGCCTGGTCTCCGATTCGCTTGAAATGGCGCGCTTTGGCCGCGACCACGCTGCCCAAACGCTGGTGGTGTCCGGCGTGCGCTTCATGGGAGAAACGGCCAAAATCCTGTCGCCCGAAAAGCGCGTGCTGATGCCCGATCTGGACGCCACCTGCTCGCTCGACCTGGGTTGCCCGGTGGATGAATTCAGCGCCTTCTGCGATGCCCACCCCGACCGCACCGTGGTGGTCTACGCCAACACCAGCGCCGCCGTCAAGGCGCGTGCCGACTGGGTCGTGACGTCGAGTTGCGCGCTGGACATCGTGCGCGCGCTCAAAGCGCAGGGCCAGAAAATCCTCTGGGCCCCCGACCGGCATCTGGGTGGCTACATCCAGCGCGAGACCGGAGCCGACATGGTGCTCTGGAATGGCGCCTGCATCGTGCACGACGAGTTCAAGGCCTTTGAACTGCAGGCCCTGATGAAAGAGCATCCCCTGGCGAAGGTGCTGGTGCATCCCGAAGCGCCGGCCGACGTGGTGGCACTGGCTGATGCGGTTGGCTCGACCTCGGCCATCCTCAAGGCCGCGCGCGAGATCAATGCACCCGAATTCATCGTGGCGACCGACAATGGCATGATGCACAAGCTGCGCACGCTCAACCCGGGAAAAACCTTTTTTGAAGCGCCCACCGCCGGCAACAGCGCCACCTGCAAAAGCTGCGCCCACTGCCCCTGGATGGCCATGAACGGGCTGGTCGGGGTGGCGCAGGTGCTGGAAACCGGCGCGAATGAAGTGCATGTCGATGCGGCGCTGGGCCTGCGCGCCCGCTTGCCGATTGACCGCATGCTGGCCTTCACGGCCGCCCTCAAGAACGGCCAGCCCATGGCAGGGCTGGTGCCGAATATCGGCGCGGCGTGAAGCTGGTGCGCTCGGCGGACGCCACCGGCAGAGTTTGGCGAGGACATCTGTTGTGGCCGTCTGGTCTTACTCCCTCTCACTCTGGGAGAGGGCTGGGGTGGGGGCGACGCGACGCATGCGCCCCAACCACTCCTGTAGGCAAGCGCTAGGAGCTGATTTGACCTTTATTACTGCACGCATCGACTTTTCCGATCCGAACGACAGCGCCGCGCCGCGCCTGCGCTACGCTTTTGGCACGCCGCGCGCCGTGCTGGTGGCGCACCAGTTGGCCGAGGTGCGCTCCGTGCTCGACGCCGTGCAGGCCGCGGCGCTGCAGGGCCGCTGGTGCGTGGGCTACGTGCGCTACGAAGCGGCACCGGCCTTTGACGCCGCCTTGGCCGTGCATGCGCCCGACGGGCCACTGGCCTGGTTTGCTGTCTTCGACGAAGCCTTGCCCTGGCCCGATGACGCCACCGCTAGTGCTAGCGCCGCCCAGGTGCAGTGGGTGGAGACCTGCCAGCGCCCGGCGTTTGGTTCGGCCATGGACCAGATCCAGCGTGCCATCGCGGCCGGCGAGTTGTACCAGGTCAACTTCACCGCACCGCTAGAAGGCGCATGGGTTGGTGAACAGGAAGACGGCGCGGCCCAGGCCCTGTTTGCCGCCCTGCAGCGCGCCCAGCCGGGCGGCTACGCGGCCTTTATCGACACCGGCGACGAGCAGGTGCTGTCGGTGTCGCCCGAGCTGTTTTTTGACTGGCAGGACGGCCAGATTCTGGCGCGCCCCATGAAGGGCACCGCCGCGCGCGGCGCCACGCCGCAGGAAGACGCCGCCCAGGCCGCCGCCCTTCGCGCATCGCCCAAGGAGCGCGCCGAAAACGTCATGATCGTGGACCTGCTGCGCAACGACATCTCGCGCATTGCCGAGCCCTTCAGCGTGCAGGTGCCGCGCCTGTTCCACACCGAAGCGCTGCCCACCGTCTGGCAGATGACTTCCGACGTGCAGGCACGCACCCGCCCAAGCACCACGCTGGCCGATGTGTTTGCCGCGCTGTTCCCCTGCGGCTCGGTGACCGGCGCGCCCAAGGTGCGCGCCATGCAGATGATCCGCACGCTGGAGCCCGAGCCGCGCGGCCTGTACTGCGGCGCCGTCGGCGTGGTGCGTCCGGGCGAGCAGGGAAATGGAATCAGGACCACGTTCAACGTGCCGATCCGCACCGTCACTGTGCAGGCCGGGCTGCTCCGCTGCGGCATTGGCAGCGGCATCACCTCGGGCGCCGGGCTTGACGCCGAATGGCAGGAATGGCGGGACAAACGCAAATTTCTGGAGCGGGCCAGCATGCCTTTTGACCTTCTGGAAACCTTGGCACTACAAGATGGCCAACTGTGCCACGCCCACCACCACCTGCAGCGCCTGGCCGCTGCCGCCGCGCATTTTGGCACTCCGTGGGAAGCAGCCAAAGTGCAGCACTGCCTGCAGGAATTGAAGCAGGCCCACCCGCAAGGGCTGTGGTGCGTGCGCCTGCTGCTCAACGCCCAAGGCCAGGCCCGCGCCCAAGCCTTGGCCATGGACCCATCCCCCGTTCAGGTGCGCCTGCAACTGGCCGACCGCCCGCTGGACGAGGCCCATGGCGAATTCGTGCAATTCAAAACCACGCGCCGCGCCCATTACAACGCCTTCACGCCCACCGAGCCCGGGGTGTTCGACACCGTGCTGTGGAACGCCGAGGGGGAAATCACCGAATGCACGCGCGGCAACGTGGCGATGCTGATGGACGACCGCTGGCTCACGCCGCCGCTCTCATGTGGCTTGCTGCCGGGCGTTGGGCGTGCGCTGTCGCTGCGGGATGGAAAGCTGACCGAGGCCGTGGTGCGGGTGGAAGACTTGCCACGGGTGCAGGGCTGGGCGTTTTTGAACAGCCTGCGGGGGTGGATTGGGGCGGAAATGGTTTGAATTTGGGTTGAGTGTTTTTGAGCCAGCCATTGGGAATCACCCAGGCGTTGGTTTGGAATGGGTGGAGATACCAAAATCTTCATCAATAGTGACCGCCGGGTAATGAAACCGCACCGGGCCATCCGGTCGTTCATTCACATACTGGAACACCAGCGGATCGGCGCTCTCGCGTACCTCATTCACAGTGCCTTCGAACGCGACCTTTCCATTGTCCAGAACGACAACATGATCGGCAATCTCAAGGGTTTGTTTAAGTTCATGCGACACAAAAATACTGGTCAGTCCCATAGAGTCATTGAGCTGACGAATCAAGCGCGCTGCTGTACGAAGCGAAATCGGATCGAGACCGGAAAAAGGTTCGTCGTACATCACTAACTCAGGGTCCAATGCAATTGCGCGCGCTAATGCAATTCGCCTGGCCATCCCACCCGACACTTCGCTGGGCATGAGGTCACGCGCGTTTCGCAAGCCCACCGCATTGAGCTTCATCAAGACAATGTCGCGGATGAGTGATTCGGGTAAATCGGTATGTTCACGCAGCGGGAAGGCAACGTTCTCAAATACGCTCAGGTCAGCAAACAATGCGCCGAACTGAAACAACATGCCCATGCGACGCCTGACTGCATAGAGTTGTTTCCGATCCATGGGCGTTATATCTTGCCCATCAAACAGCATTTCCCCCGACCATGCACGGTTCTGACCGCCAATCAAACGCAGCATAGTCGTCTTGCCACCGCCCATCGGACCTATCAGTGCAGTGATTTTGCCCCTTGGTATGCGCATGGAAACGTCATCCAGAACGGCGCGCTCCCCGTACCCAAAGGTCAGGTGATGCAATTCAACAAGTGATGGGTTGACGGTATGTGGCATAAATAATGAAACCGGAAAGCGCCCGGCTTTCAAATGATAGGGGAATTTTCTGACCCCGTTTTTTGTATACGAAACTCGCGCCGCGATGGTGGATATGATGTCCAGAGGGCATCGCCCAAAGAGGAAAAAGTCCGAATGACTGACTTCGCCGTCTCCCGCCAATGACTCCGATTCAGGACCTGCTCCACCGCATCCAGTGGGATCCGGAATTCGGCAAAGGTGAGTTCGTGATTGGCTACCATGACCGGCTCGACGACCGGATCGTCCGCGTGCCGTTCCACCGGGTGCATCTTACGCGCGGCGAGCACTTCTCATTTGACGTGATCGAGGATGACGGCTCGCTGCACATGGTGCCTTTCCATCGCGTGCGCGAAGTGTGGCGCGGCGGCGAGTTGATCTGGCGGCGCGAGGGGCACGCATGAACTCGACACGGCCTCTTGCTGGCGCGACGAACAAGCGAGCCTGAAGCCGCCGTGGGGTTGCCAGAAGACCAGTCAAAGGGCGAGTAGCCAGCCCGCTATCGCAGCGAGGGCCACGACCAGCACAGGTGACTGGCGCCCATAGACCAGCAAGCCGAACGCAGCCAACGCGAGCCCGAAATCTTCTCTTGAGTGAATGGCGCTCGTCCAGACCGGGTCGTACAGTGCAGCGCCAAGCACACCGACCACTGCGGCGTTAACGCCTGCCATCGCTCGCTGAACGCCGTCGCGTTGACGTAGCGTCTCCCAAAAGGGCAACGTGCCGACGACTATCAAGAACGCTGGAACGAAGATGGCGATGAGTAGGCCCAAGCCACCCAACCAGCCACCCAGCGGAGGGGTCATCACGGCACCGAGGTAAGCGGCAAAGGTGAACAGCGGCCCTGGAACGGCCTGGGCAGCTCCGTATCCCGCGAGAAACGAGTCGTTGCTGACCAATTCATTCGGCACCACACCCGCCTGAAGAAGTGGCAGCACGACGTGGCCACCACCGAACACCAGTGCGCCCGCCCGGTAGAAGGTTGAAACCGCTGAAGCGATGGGCGACTGGACTATGGCGGCCAGCACCGGAAGCAAGACCAGCAAGATACCGAACAGCAGCAGCATGACAGCCCCCGTGGTCTTGCTGACGCCATAGTCGTGATGACGCGCGGGTGGAGGGTGTCCAAGCTGCAACGCCCATCGACCTGCAACACCACCGGCGACGATGGCCAGGATTTGTCCCGCGGCCGACGGGACCGCAAGAACCATCAGCGCTGCCATGACGGCGACTCCCGCTCTGAGGCGGTCTGGACACAGCGACTTGGCCATTCCGAAAACAGCCTGCGCGACCACCGCGACCGCAACCACTTTCAGGCCATGGACTGCCCCTGATTGTGAAAGAGCAGTCCACTGTGTGACACCGAAGGCAAAGAGAATGAGCGCAATTGCCGACGGCAGCGTGAACCCCGCCCATGCGCCAAAGGATCCAAGCCACCCAGCGCGGCCGAGCCCGAGAGCGATTCCAACCTGGCTACTGGCGGGCCCCGGAAGAAACTGACACAACGCGACCAAGTCGGAGTAGCTTTTGTCGTCCAGCCACTTTCGCCGGTCCACAAACTCTGCGCGGAAGTAGCCAAGGTGAGCCACTGGACCTCCGAACGAAGTCAGGCCAAGCTTTAAGAAGGCGAGGAACACCTCTATGGCAGAGCCACGGGGCTGCAATGCAGTCCCCGGTTCATCGGCTGCGTTTGGCTCGGGGCGTAGGTATTGCTGCTGCGGTGGGTTCATAAAATAGGTTTTTCCAAACAAGCACAGTCACTTTTTGACGAATTTCGGCAAGCGCTCCAAGGCCTTTGCCGGTGCCCGACACGCAGTCAGACGAGAACTTGCAGAATACAGGACATGTCAAGTCAATTTAACTGGAGTTATTACGCATGAAGAAACGCATTTTGTGCCTCGCACTTTTCGTCATCAGCAGCCTGCCGCTCGCGGCGCTTTCGGCCGATGCTCAACGCCAGGCCGAAGTCGCGAAGCTTGGCGCTGACGTCATGCCGTTCAACATCAAGGCCACGACCCATATTTTCACCAAGTCTGGTGATGGGGGAACGCAACGCGTGGTCGCCAAGGACCCCTCCGATGCTGTGCAAGTCCGGCTCGTGCGGGAACATCTGCGCGACATCCAGAAGCAGTTCCGAAAAGGTGACTTCTCGGGACCAGCGCACATCCACGGCACCGACATGCCTGGCCTTGCTCAACTCAAAGCGGCAAAGACTGGTCAAATCAAGATGGCGTACCAGGAGGTGGAAGGCGGCGCTGAACTCACCTATCGCACCGGAAGCGCCAAATTGGCTGCGGCGCTGCACGCCTGGTTCGAGGCCCAGCTCTCAGACCATGGCGCCGATGCGATGGCTGGTCATGAACATCATCCCGGTGCCATGCCAAACCGGTAGCTCCTGCGCAGTGCCAGCACCCTGCTTTCAGCGCTAGTTTGGCAGCTGGATGGCCGCCATGACCAGAG
>MERZ01000174.1:0-3126 GCA_001770785.1 Burkholderiales bacterium RIFCSPHIGHO2_12_FULL_61_11 | reverse complement strand
TCTTTCTAACCGCTCCGCAACACCAACCGTGACCAAGTCGCAGCCCGATACATGACCACCCTGATCTACACACACTCCGCATGCCTTGATCACCGCCCGGGTCCGCACCATCCCGAATCACCGGAGCGCTTGCAAGCGGTGCTCCAGGCCCTGAAGGCGCCTGAGTTCGCCGATTTGTGCTGGCGCGATGCCCCCATGGGCACGTTCGAACAGGTGCTCCTGGTCCACACACCGGACTACGTCGAAAACGTCAAGTCGCTGTCTCCGGTAAGTGGCTATCGTGCGCTTGACGCCGGGGACACCATCATGTCGCCGGGCACACTGCAAGCCGTGATGCGCTGCGTCGGCGCTGCCTGCGCCGGCGTGGACGCCGTGCTTGCCAACGAGGCCGACAATGTCTTTTGCGCGACCCGTCCCTGCGGACATCACGCCGAGGCAGACCGCGCGATGGGTTTTTGCGTCTTCAATCAGGCCGCGATCGCCGCCCTGCATGCACGCCACCAGCACGGCGTCAAGCGTGTGGCCGTCGTCGATTTCGACGTGCATCACGGCAACGGCACGCAGCACGCCTTCTTCGGTGATCCTGACCTGTTCTATGGCTCGTGCCATCAATCGCCGTTCTATCCGGGAACCGGTGAGCAGCAAGAGTCCGGCGTCGCCAACAACATCGTCAACATTCCGCTGCCGCAGGGTTGCGGCTCGGCCATGTTCCGGGCCCGCATGGCGGACGAAATGCTGCCCGCGCTGCGCCGGTTTTCGCCGGAGCTGCTGATCATCTCGGCCGGCTTCGATGCCCACCACCTGGATCCGCTCGGCGGCCTGCGCTTCACCGATGACGACTACCACTGGATCACCCGGGAGCTGATGAAGGTGGCCGAGGAGAGCGCCGGCCGCCGCGTGGTCTCGATCCTCGAAGGCGGCTACAGCCTGGAAGGCTTGGCCAGCGGAACGGCGGCGCATGTCCGCGCGCTGATGGGCCGTTAGCCTTTCCAGAGCTGGGCTGCAGAATCAGTTCCGCAAACTCCCTGGTACTGCAACCCGAAAATATCGAAACATGAAAGCGTGTCTTCGTACCCAGGGCGGCGTTGCAATCCTTGCGAAGGCGGCCAGCCTTCGCAAGGATTGCGCCTTGCCCTGAGCACGAATCCATCGCTTTCATTTTGTTCCGCTACTTCCGCGTTGCAGTACCAGCTGCTGTGCCACAAAGCCGTCAAACGCCGTCAACAAGGGCTGAAATTGTTCAAGGCGGCCTTCCAGTTGCACAAGCGCGGCGCAAGTCGCCTCCAGGGTGGAAAGTTGATCGGGGCTATGCGCTTTGCGGATCAGGTAGCGCGAAGCAGGCATGCCCTGCAGCGACAGGCGCGGCAGTTGTTGCAGCTGCGGGTTGCGGTAAAGCATCTTTCGGCTCTTGCGCCAGGTGCCGTCCAGAACGATCAGGCGCAACCGGGAGGGGTCACGCAACAGGGCGGGTGCCCGCACAGGTGGGACCGGCATGCCAAGCGTCCTGTCGTGCGGCGTGTCCGGATACAGCAGAATTACGTGGCGCGGGCTGCCTGCCAGGGCCTGGGGTTCGAGCGGTGCGGTCAGCAAGCTCTGCAGGTCAAACTCTTCGCCCGTCACCAGCCGGCTGTGCGGCAGACTCAGGTGCAGCAGTCGCGCGCTGCCTTTGGCGTTATCCACCTCCAGCGGGTGCTGCAGGATGAGCACCTCGACCCGATGCGCAACTGGCGTGATCCACTGGCAGATGCAAGCACTTTGCGGGCGCAAACAGGTCGTGCAGGCCAGGCGTTGGCTCGTGGCGGCGCGTGTCATCGGAGGATTTTAGGAGATGCTGGTGTCTCACGGGGGCCGCGATCCCCCCAAGCACTCAGGCCTTGAGCACTTCCAGCAGTCTGGTGTGGATGCCGCCAAAGCCGCCGTTGCTCATGCACAGCAAATGGTCGCCGGGCCGGGCGGCGGCTTTGACCTGAGTCAGCAGTTGGTCGATGTTGTCCGCCACCTGGGCGCGCTCACCCATTGGAGCCAGCGCGGCTCTGGCGTCCCAGTCGAGCCCGCCGGCGTGGCAAAAGGCCAGGTCGGCGCGCTCCAGGCTCCAGGGCAGTTGGGCGGTCATGGTGCCCAGCTTCATGGTGTTGCTGCGCGGCTCGAAGATGGCCAGGATGCGTTCGGCGTTTTTGCCGGCATTGTTGAGCTGGCGGCGCAGGCCATCGACGGTAGTGTGAATGGCCGTCGGGTGGTGGGCAAAATCGTCATAAACCGTGATGTCGCCACTGCGCCCGGGGTTTGCGCGATGGACCACGCCGCGCACTTCCATGCGGCGTTTGACGTTCTGGAAGCTGGCCAGCGCCTGCGCCGCCAGTTTGGGCGTCACGCCAACATGCTCGGCCGCGGCAATGGCGGCCAGGGCATTGAGCTGGTTGTGAACGCCGCTGATCTGCCACTGCACATGGGCCACCATTTGCCCGGCTTTGAGCACCTTGAAGTCGTTCGGCTCGCCCTGGGCGGTGAAACCGCCTTGATTGCGCGGGCTGCTGCCGAAGAGTACTTGCTCACTCCAGCAACCTTGGGCCAGCACGCGCTGCAGGCTGTCCTGCGTGGCATTGACGATCACGCGGCCTTGCGAGGGAACCGTGCGCACCAGGTGATGAAACTGCCGCTCTATGGCTGCCAGGTCGTCAAAAATGTCGGCGTGGTCAAACTCCAGGTTGTTCAAAATCGCGGTGCGTGGGCGGTAATGCACAAATTTGCTGCGTTTGTCGAAGAACGCGGTGTCGTATTCGTCGGCTTCAATCACGAAGGTCTTGCCCTCGCCCAAGCGTGCGGACAAGCCAAAATTGAGCGGCACGCCGCCAACCAGGAAGCCGGGCTTGAGCCCTGCGTACTCCAGAATCCAGGCCAGCATGGCGGTGGTGGTGGTCTTGCCGTGGGTGCCGGCGACGGCCAGCACATGGCGGCCTTGTAGCACATGTTCGGCCAGCCATTGCGGGCCGCTGGTGTAGGGCAGGCCAAGGTCCAAAATGGCTTCCATCAGTGGGTATTTCGCCCCCACGCTTGTCGCTGCGCGTACTGCGCTGCCCCCCGAGGGGGCTGAACTTGCTTGGGGCGGCCCGGCGCTGCGTTCATTGG
>MERZ01000173.1:40714-51237 GCA_001770785.1 Burkholderiales bacterium RIFCSPHIGHO2_12_FULL_61_11 | reverse complement strand
AGAAAATCAATAAACCCTTTTGACGATTTCTCGAAATCTTCGCCGAGGGCGTCAAGGTCCTGCGCCTTGATCGTGATGCTGGGTTCAAGCTGGATATTTGCAGGTGATTTGCCTTCGGCGAAAAAACGCCAGCCAGCAACTTCGAGCAGCTTGTTGATCTTGATGCGGGCGGTGGCTTCTTTACTTGCCATTCGGTTCCTCGGTGCCACCTTGGTTGTGCAATCGTCATAGCGGCCATTCAGACCGGCCGGACAGGACTATTGAGATTCTCAGAACGCCTGTGATAGTAATACGGATTGTTGACTATGCCTCGCTTATGCCTGCGTCCACGCGATGGCGCAATGACAAATAGGCACCCAGCACCCCGAGAAAAAGACCGGCCAATACATCCATCGCCACATGTTGACGTGTGGCGAGCGTGGAATAAATGATGCCGATGCACCACAAGCCATTGAAGACGAGTATCCACGGCGGCCCGCCAAAGCGACGCAGCAAGTGATGCAGCCACATCCCCGAAAAAATCGCGGTGGCCACATGCAGCGAAGGACAGGCATTGCCTGATGCATCCATGTTTTTCAGAAAATCAACGCCCGGATACCGGGCCCAGTCGATATCGGCCGCGGGAACTGCCGTGGGCCAGAAGTAAAAGATGACCAAGCCGACCAGGCAGGTACCAGCCATCGCCACGCCATAGCCATAGAGTTCGCGCCGCGTCGCCAGCAATGCCGGGGGCAGGGAGACGTAGACCCACAATGAGACATACAACGGCATGGCCAGTGGCTGAAAGCCGACCAGCCGATCCAGCAGGGTAAAGGGCATCACCGTGGTTGGATAGGCTGGGCCCTTGAGCAAATAGAAGTAGGCCCCGAAAAACAGACTGATAAAAAGCGTGGTCCCGATACTTTTCAGAACCACATGCCGCGGCACGACCGCTGCAGCCTGGCGGTGCCAGGGCGTCTGCTGTCTACTTTCGTTCAAGGTGGGTCCTCCATGACGAGACGCCAATATGAACATGATTCAAACTGTCCCAGTTTACAAAGCAGGGTGGCTGGAGATTGGGCGTGTTCATGCAAGCGCGTGACGCAAGGTCACAAAACGAAGACGGGCGGCTGCCGCGGCCTCCAGAAGCGCGGGCAACACATCGAGAATGACCGGTTGGCCGTCGGACGTTCGCGCAGCGTTGCCATCGTGCACCAGTAAAATGGCACCCGCCCGCAAGCCGCGCAAGAGGTTTTTTTTGACGCGTTCGGCATCGCCAATCCGGGTGTCGAAACCGCGCGCCGACCAGCTGGCAAGTTGTAGCCCGAGGCGGGCCAGCACCGGGTCGAGAAAAGGATTGCGCAAGCCGGCGGGCGCGCGAAAGAACACCGGCCGCTCGCCGGTAATGCTGGTCAGCGTATCTTGTGCCGCTTGTAGCTCACGCGTGATGCCACGCAGCCCCATCAGGGAAAAATGGTGGCGATGCTGCTGGCTATGGTTTTCGACGGCATGGCCGCGGCGCACGATTTCGCGGCACAGATCCGGGTAACGCTCGGCATTTTCACCGACGCAAAAAAAGCTGGCCCGGACCGCATGGCGATCCAGCAGGTCCAGCACCTGCGGCGTGACGATGGGGTCGGGGCCATCGTCGATGGTCAGCGCGATTTCGTTTCTGGCGGTGGCAGCGCTGGTCAAGCGGGTCCAGTTCGGCCCCAGCCAGTGGCTGCGTGGCCACAGGCCGATGGCGGTGATCAAGAGGTGATTCACCAGCACGGCGGCGAGCGCCCAACGCCATTGCCCGGGTTCGGCGATCAGGGCCAGCAGGGCCAGCCCATGAAGCACGAGGGTGGCACGGATCAACAGCGTCGGTTGCCAGCGTGAATCACGCATGGGTTTTCCTGGCAAAGATTGCTGAATAAATCAGCGCCAGAATGACGCCCGGTGCCACGGTGGCACCCAAGGCCTGCAGGATTGACACGTTGGAAAATGCCAGCAGTCCAAAACCTGCGACGGTGGTGAGGTTGGCAAACAGCATTGAGGCCAGGGTGCGGGGCGAAATCGGTGTGCCTGGATCGGGTCGATCAAAGAACAAGGCGTAGTTGGAGCCCACCGCAACCACCAGCAGCAAGCCCACCAAATGCAGAATAATCAGCTGCTGGCCAAGCGCGGCCAATCCCGCCGTGACCGTAATCACCGCTGCTGCCAGAGGCGCGATGATGCGCAGCACGCGCAGGGGCGAGCGAAAAACCGCCAGCAGCAGCCCAATAATGGCGAGCAGCCCACCTAGCGACAACCAAATGGCTTCATGCAGATAGCCGGAATACAGGCGGTCGGATTCGGCTTTCATGTCGACAAACAGCACGTTCGGCAGTCCCATGGCGCTCAACGCAGTGCGAATTCGGTCTGCATTGATGCTCACACCCTCAGGCGCGGTCAGCGGCAACAAGGCCGTCCAATGGCGCTCTTGCTGAATGAGCAAAGCCTCCACCGCCATGGCCATGGAGGTTTGCTCAAGGTCGGCCGCTTGCAGCAAGGGCTGGCTGCGAGCGGCGGCAACATCGGCCAGAAACGGCGTAAACAGTTGCGCGCGCACCGGCAAGCCTTGAACCGCTTGTGCCAGGTTCGATTCCAGCAGTGCCGGAGTAGGCAAGCTGGCCTGGCGTGCACGCTGCGTTGCCATGCTGGGCAGGTAACGACTGGGGCTTTCAAATCTGGCGAGCTCACCCTGCTCGACTTGCGTCTGCAGCAGCGTGGAAACCTGCTCGGAGGAGCCCAATACCGATTCCCGGCTGGTGCCGGTTACGACGACCAGATAACGCACATCCGGCGCGCCCATGTCGGCGCGCAGACTCTCATCCAGGGCCACATCGGCTTGCGACACCGGACTTAAGGATGAAATCTTGTCATTGAACAAGCTGGCACGGTTTTGGATGAGGATGGCGCAGGCCACCAGCAACAGTATCGCGGCCGGCCAGCGCAGAACAGCGGCGCGCTGTGCCAGGCGGGCCAGTACGCTGCCTGTAGCCGCAACGTCATGGATGCGAAACTTTACCGGCAGCAGATGGGGCAGGACGAAGCGGGTCACGGTGGCGGCGGCTACCAGCCCGGCAATCGCATACAGACCGAGTTGCGCCAGACCCGGAAAGCCGGACAGCAGCAGCGACGCAAATCCGGCTATCGAGGTCAGCACGCCGAGGCGGATGGTGGGCCAGAAGCGCCTGATCCAGTTCTGCTGGTCTCCACCACTTTGTTCGGATTGCACAAACAGGTAGATGGAATAATCCACCGCCTCGCCGATCAGTGCGGTGCCAAACCCCAAGGTGATGCCATGCACCGCGCCAAAGCCCAGGCTGACGGCTGCGATACCTGCCAGAACGCCGCTGATGACGGGCAAGAAACCCAACATCAGCGCGCTAAAGGAGCGATAAACCAGCAACAGAAGCGTCGCAATGAGCAACACGCTGAGGATGGACAGGCGGGTAACCTGGCTTTTGATGGTCTCGCGTGAGGTCACCGAAAATACGCCGGGGCCGGTCATCACCAGTTTGGCTGCGGGGGTTGCGCCGGCTGCCTGGTCAAACGCTTGCCGGATGGCTGCCATGGCGCTTTGCTGGGCATCGGTGTCGGATCCCGCCGCGCGGATTTGCATCAGCATCAAGGCGCGCGCGCCGTCGCGTGATGCCCAGGCACCATCGACCAGCTTTGGGTGGGTACCACTGCCCTGCTGGTCAAGCAATTTCACCATTTCACCGCTCGGGTCGCGTGGCAGCAGGGACTTGACCAGCAGCCCGGCAGGTGAGGCGAGCAGATCGATACTGTCGCTCAAGGCGGCATGCAGGCCGTCTGCCGTGAAGCGTTCAGGCGTCACCGCAGGGCTCAGCAGGTAGCGGTTGTTGAACAGGAAAGCGCGGTCACGTTCGGTGTTCACGGGCTCGCCATTGTTGACGGTGACGAAAGCCGGATCGGCGCGCAGGCGCTGGGCTGTTTGTTTGGAGAGCCGGGCACGGGTGGGCGCATCGGCGCCTTCAATGCCTACCAGAATCAGCCGTGACGCCAGACCGTCACGCAGTTGATCCATCAGCAGCTGTTGCTCAGGCGTGGGGGTGCGCGGCAAAAATGCCGACAGGTCAGTGGTGAACTGGGTACGGCTGATCAGGACACCACAGCTCAGCAAGAACGCCAGCCACAGCGCGATGGCAGCAATGCCACGGCGGCGGGTAGCGGTCATCACGGTGTCGCCAATTTCTCGATGGTCATCAGGGAGCTGTCGCCATCGGCCTGGGTCATTTCAATGCTGCGAACCTGAGCGCGCGCACCATCGATGCGAATGCGCTTTATCACAGCCTGCATTTTTTCATCCAGCGGCAGCAGTTGCAGGGTCCAGCGTTCGGCGGCGCCCTCCAGGCTCAGCCGGTAGTTGCGTTCCAGCGCCTTCCGGTCGCCCGCCAGCGTGCCGCGAATGCTGTCGATGAAAGCAGCCAGCTCCGGGTAGCTCTGCAATTGCAGCTGGTATTTTTGGCGGCCGCGTTCAATGACCAGCTCGTCGCCATCGACAATCATGGTTTCGGGCTGGGGCTTGAGCGTGCGTTTTTCGAGTCGGTCCGGCGCGATAAAGAGCAGGTCCCCCGACGACTCGACGGGTTTGTCGAGCATGGCGATGGATTTCTTTTCGACAAAGCTGGCGCGCCCGGACTTGCTTTGCGCAAGCGATTCCATCAGCTGCTGCAGGTCCCAGGCGGCGAAGGCGGCCGGGCTCAGCGCGGCTAGTGCCAGGCCCAGGGCCAGCGTGAAGGCCAGACTTCGCAGGTGGCGGCCCGGCCTGCGGGCCTGAGTGACAGCCGGTTTTGAGATGTGAAGAGAAAGCGTCATTGATTGTCTGTGGAAGGCTTGGCTTGGCGCGACACGGGCGCTTGCCAGAAGTCAAAAAAATTGAACCAGTTGTAGGGCGCTTTGAAGCAATATTGCTCCATCAGGGCAGCATAGCGTGTCATGGCGGCTTGCACGGCCAGTGCGCGGCCGCGCGGTGGTAGCGCTGAAAAGTCAGCGAGGCTTTCGAAGTGAATGTCGTAGCGGTTGCCGCCGAGGTACAGTCCCGTCATGAACAGCACCGGGCGTTTGAGGATGGCGGCCATCCGGAATGGGCCCAGTGGCAGCCCGGCCGGATCGCCCAGAAAATCGACCTCAAAGGTGTCGTCGTTGCCCAGCGAGCGGTCGCCCAGCATGCCGACGACGCTACCCTGGGCTAGCAACTCATGGACCCGGATCATCGAATCGAGTTGGCCCAGGGCAATGATGTCCTGCCGCGCATTCGGGTTGATGGCGCTGAGCGCCGCGTTGAGCTTGCGCGCATTTTCTTCGTACATCGCCATTGCCACGCGCAGGCCGGGCTGCTGGCGTCCGATGGCCCGCAGCACTTCGAAACTTCCCATGTGCGCGCCAATCAGGAACACGCCCTGGCCATCGGCAATGAGAGGGTCCATCAGCGCCTGATTATGAACCCGGATATCGAACAGGTCGAAGCGCTCGTTGAGCAGATAAATGCGATCGTGGATCACCGACGCGAAGCTCAGGAAATGCCGGAACAGATGTCGCCAGCCCACTGCCGCTGGCGATGGCAGTTTGAGCACGCGCTGCAAATAACTGCGCGACACGTGGCGCGCCGTCGGTGCAAATGACAGGAAGTAGGCCGCGATGGCGTAAAGGAACCAGCGGCTCGCGCCTCGGCCCAGTGCGAGCGAAATCCATGTCATCACGCGCAGCATGAACAGGCTGCTGCGCTCGGGCCGTTGTTTCCAGCCAGCGCTGACTGACGGCGCGGCGTTGCACTCTGGCTTCATGGCAGCGGCGCAAACACCAGTGTGCCCGTGGCGACCTTGCGGCTGCCACTGGAGATGTCGAAACGCGTGCGGCCTGAGGCAGCGGTGGTGCAGGAAATGCTTAGCGTTTCCCCGGGGCCGACCGGGCTGAGGAATTTTGCCGAGCTGATCTGGAGGGCGGTCGTCATGCCGTCCCCGTCGCCTGATGCTGTGGGTTGGGCTTGCAGCGCTGCGTGTATCGCGGCATCGAGCAACACCACGCCGGGCACCATCGGCATGCCCGGAAAATGGCCAGCAAAAGCCGGGTGGTCTGGCGCCATCGGGAGCGTGGTTTCAGCGGGCATGGGAGGAGCCTTTGCGCTGATGCTCCTGCGCCAGCGCCAGCAGCGTGCCGCGTGGCAATTTGCCGGTGCTGTTGCGCGGCAGCGCATCGAGCAGCACCAGCGGTCTCGGGATGAAAATGGCGTCAATACGCTCGCGCAAGGCCGCCAGTACAGAGGACGGTTGCATGCCGGGTGCCACCGCAAAGGCCATCAGGCGGGTCACCTTGTCGCCATCGTCATCGTCGGGCATGAAAAACGCGCCGTCGATCACGCCCGGTACGGCATTGAGCTGGTGGTTCAGGTAGTCGAGCGAGCTGCGTTTTCCCGCGATATTGACGAGATCGGCGGTACGGCCGTGCAGCAAAAAGCGCTCGGCGCTCACCAGCTCAAGCTCGTCGGCCATCGGCATGGCCTGCTCGACATGCCCGCCCGAGGCCCACACGCGCCCCTCGGCGGCGCTGAGCATGACGCCCGGAAACAGCGTCCACTCGGCAGTTTCAGTCGTGCGGCGGGAGGCAATCTGGCCAGTCTCGGTCGAACCGTAAATTTCCAGCAGAGGCGCCCGCAGGCGGGCCTCGACGGCCAGCGCCAGTTGCGGCGGCATGGGCGCGGTGGCCGACAGCACGAGATCGGGCAGGGGAATGTCCAGGCCCGACGCCAGCAAGGCCTTTAAATGCACGGGCGTGGTGACCAGCATGCGGGGGCGAGGCGCCGCTGCCAGCGCTGCGCAGATGTCGGCCGGGTAAAACGGCCGCGCTGCGCTCATGGCGCCGCCGCTTTGCAGGGCAATCAGCATGCTCGACTCAAAGCCAAACATGTGTTGCGGCGGCACCGTCGCCACAATGCTGTGGCGACGCCCATCGAGCAGGCCGAGCCGGGCGGCTTCGGCGCGCACGCTGTGAACCAGTGCGCCCCAGCTTTTGCGATGCGCCACAGGCTCGCCAGTCGAGCCGGAGGTGAACACGATGGCTGCCGTTCGTGCCGCGGGAATCTGCGGAATGTCAGCCGCGCCGGTGCCTGCGCCTGCCATGCTTTGGTCGCGAACGGTCATCACGTCAGCCCAGGCGCATTGCGGCAAATCGATGGGTTGCGGCTGGTCCGTCAGGCAAAACACGTCAGGCGCAAAGTGCTTGAGCTGGCGCACCATCTCCGGCGTGAGCGTGGGTGGCAGCAGGCTGATCTTGTCGGCCAGCAAGGCTGCTGCCATGCCGACGGCAAACCGGTAGCGATCGGCGCAGGCGTTGAGGGCATGCCCGCCGGCGGGCAAGGCCGCGGCCAGCTGCCTGACGTCAGCCAGAAAATGCGCCACGCTGATCGGCTGGCCATGGCTGTAGGCCAGCACGTCCTCGGTATCGGGATGCGTGACCAGCGGGAAGGCGCTCATGGCTGGCGCGCCGCGTCTTCGCAAGAGGCTTGTCGGTAGGCCCGAATCGCCTCCAGCGGTCCGGCCCGGTCGGCAGCCGGCAGCACGTACCAGCGAACGGCATATTCACCCACGAACATCAGCACCAGCAACGGCATGCCCAGGAGGTTGGCGAAGGCAGACCAAACGGCAATCGGCGCGAGCCAGAACAACAGCAGCGAAAGCCCTGCAATGGCGCCGAAATAAAAACTCCAGGCCCAGGTGACCGATCGGGTGTAGCGAACCAGCGCAGGCGACAGGCTGCCGTGCACGATGCGGGCAAAGCGTGAAATCATGGGTGTCTGGCCGCCCTGCAGGGTTCGGCCGAAGGCCCCGCAGAGCATCGCATACATGCCTGCGTGCTGCAGCAAAAAAACCCATTGGTAATGCGCCACCAGCCAGCCGCTGACGCTGTAAAGCACGGCGCAGGCGGCCAGGCAAAGGGCCAGCAGGGGCGGGCGCCGCGACGAGCGCCAAGCCATCACAAAGGCCAGTCCAAGCAGCGGAATGATGGCGACCCCGGCGCCCCGCAGATCGGGTGCAGCCGATGCGGCGGCCAGATGGGCGAGCACCGAGTAAGCGATGGCCAACGCGATGGCAGCCGCCCAGCGACAGGCCTTTTTGACGCGTGTCGTCAGCTCGGCTTTCACTGGGTTCGCTGGGCCGCGATATGGTCGCTCAGGCTGCGCAGCGAATGAAAGATGGCGTGGTTGTCCTCCTGGTCAGCGCGCAACTGCAGGCCGTAGCGCTTGGAGACCACGAGCGCAATTTCAAGAATATCGATGGAGTCCAGGCCCAGTCCGTCGCCATACAGCGGCTCGTCAGCCTGCACGTCGGCCGCGGCAACTTCCAGATTCAAGGCGTTCACCATCAGCTCAGCCACTTCAAGCAGCAGGTCGGCGTCGGCCGGGGAAGAAGAAGAAGCTTGTGTGCTGGGTAAGGACATGGACAAAGAGGAATGGGGATGAAATTGCAGATTGAGTTCAGCGCAAGCGCGCTGGAGTTTCGCATGGAGCGGCAGATTTTAGCCGAAGCGGCTCAAAGTTTGCCCCGCAGAGGCTAGCGCGGCGCGTCTTGCGTGCTGACATTTCGGGCAACCGGCGCCTTGGCTTTTTTGGCCGTCAGCGTGGTTTTGTCCGCGGGCTGGGCGGCGCTTGCGGTCTCGTTGCTTGCTGCGTCTTCCTGCAGGGCCTGACGTACCGTCGCCTTGTCGCCCGCGCCTGCAAATTTGCTGTATTTCCCCAGCGTGGCCACCAAATGACCATAAATCCGCGGATTGCCGGCCACGCATTCGCCGTGATTCATGAAGTCGGCCTCGCCGGTGTAGTTGCCAATCAGGCCGCCGGCTTCAGTGATCAGCAGCGAGCCGGCTGCCACGTCCCAGGGCTCGAGGCCGGTTTCAAAAAAGCCGTCGCTGTAGCCTGCTGCCACATGAGCCAGATCAAGCGCGGCCGCACCGGGGCGGCGCACGCCGACGCATTGGCTCATGACTTCGCCGAGCATGTTGAGGTAGGGCTTGAGCTTGTCACCGGGGCGGTAGGGAAAACCGGTGGAAATCAGGCATTCCTGCAGCCGGGTGCGCTTGGCTACGCGCAGCCGGCGGTCATTAATGTAGGCGCCGCGGCCTTTACTGGCGCTGTAAATATCGTTGCGGGTAGGGTCATACACCACGGCCTGCTCAATCTTTCCCCGCACGGACAGCGCAATGCTGACACAGTAGAACGGAAAGCCGTGGATGAAGTTGGTGGTGCCGTCCAGCGGGTCGATGATCCACACGAATTCGGAATCCTTGGCGCCATGCTCGCTGCCTGATTCTTCCGCCAGGATGCCGTGGCCGGGGTAGGCGGTGAGCAGCGTTTCGATGATCGCGGCTTCAGCGGCCTGATCGACTTCGGTGACGAAGTCGTTGGTCTGCTTGACCGAAATGCGGACCGCTTCCACATCGAGTGCGGCGCGGTTAATGATGGCGCCGGCGGCGCGCGCAGCCTTGACGGCCACGTTGAGCATGGGGTGTAGATTGCTGGACATAAAAGGTATGAAAGAGCGGGCAGAAGCTGCGGCCCGCTAAATCGATGTAGCGGATGCAGGTGACAATGCTTGCATTTTAACGGTTTCGCCCTGAAGCATGATTTTCGGACCGGCTCGGCGCCCCAATTGACCCATGAAAACCCGTTTCATCCTGATTAACACCAGCCACGCCGGAAATGTGGGCGCCACCGCGCGCGCCATGAAAGTCATGGGGTTTGACGACCTGGTGCTGGTGGCACCGCGCTGGGCCAATGTGCTGAACCGCGAAGAAACCATACAGCGGGCCAGCGGCGCGCTCGACGTGCTCAAGAACGCCCGCGTTGTGGCCACGCTGGATGAAGCGCTCGATGGCATGGTGCATCTGTGCGCCACGGCCATGACGCCGCGCGACTTTGGCCCGCCCACCCAGGCGCCGCGGGTGCATTTTGCCGAGCTGCTCGGGCAAACTGATGTGCTATCAAAACAAGTGCTGACTACGCCAGTGAAACAAGCGCTACGATCCGATTCGGTTGCTTTTTTGTTCGGTTCCGAACGTTTTGGCATGCAAAATGACGATGTGTACCGTTGCCACGTTGCCTTAAGCATTCCGAGCGATCCGAAGTTTGGCTCGCTCAATCTGGGCGCCCCGGTGCAGCTGATTGCCTATGACTGGCGCGAGGCGCTGGGCGGCTTTGCCGTGCAGGCGGCGACGTCCGAGCCGCAACTGGCTGATGCCGCCGCCGTGGCGGGCATGCTCAAGCACTGGGAGGAAGCGCTCACCAACATCGGCTTTCTGGACCCGGCTTCGCCCAAGAAACTCATGCCGCGGCTGAACCAGCTGTTCAACCGCGCGCAGCTCAGCACTGAAGAAATCCACATTCTGCGCGGCGTGGCCAGGGCCATGTCGCAAAAAGCCGCAGCCGCGCCGCAGCGCAGGGCCCTCGGAGGGCAGCCAAGTACAGGCGCTGACGAGCATGGGGGTCCTGATTCGGCGGG